>PLXG01000140.1 GCA_003153195.1 Myxococcales bacterium | reverse complement strand
AAGTGGTCCCATCCTTTCGCGGAAATGCGATCTGGAAATCACAAGTGATCTGAATTGCTTGGATAGTCGTTTTTGCGCCTAAGTACTTTTAAGTACCTTTAAGTACTCTGAGCGCCCCACGCAGACGCGTGGTGGCTCGCTCACGCTCGCCGAAAACAAAGAAGGAGCACGCCTCAGAAGGCGCGACCATCAAAAGCGCCTACGGCGCGCTAGAGGGCTCGCAAGGCGAGCCGATCAAGGTGTCCGCTACGCGGACCAGATCCGGCGCCCTAGGGCGCCTCACAGCGCCGCTCACGCGGCGCGGCCATCAAGGAAAAGTCACTCACCCCCCGTCGTTCTCATCAGCTTTTGCATCCCCGCACTCAAATACGCCTGCACCTTCTCGGCGTCGTAGGCCGCTTGATCTTCCTCGGTCATCGGTAGAGGCACGCATTCCATTCGGCCATCGGCTTCGACTTTTTCAACCACGAACGCGCCGTCTTTTCGGATGAGGGCGTCTTCGCGGAGGCGCTTCAGCATCGCCCGCGAGACGCCGCGCACTTCCCAGTGCACCTTGGTCGGTCGGCCGAGCAGCTCTTGCCGGGGCGGTGGCATGTTGGCCACCAGCTGTTCGGCGTTTTTGCGAGAGAGGAAGAACGCGGTTCCGCGGCCGCGGAGACAGAGCAATCCCCCGGTGGCTTTCCTCGCGTCCGTCACTCCAACGAGCACCCAAAAGGGTTCAGCCGGATCGTCGGCGCCCGGCACCAGGTCTTGCGCTGTCTCCACCAGGAGCTGGTGTGCTCGTTCTGGATCTTTGATGTGGTCCGCCACGGCGATCTTCCTCCGTAGAGATTATCGGCGGTTCGCGGCGAAAGTTGCGTGGCAGACAAAAGTTTCCCGTGGCAACCGAGTTGCTCGGGAAACTGACCCAAAATTGGCCAGACGGGCTAGGGGGAGAGAGTAGGAGGCTGGAAAACACCGCCACCNNCACCCCAAAAAGCCCCCGCTGACCTCGCTCTCCCAACGACGGAGATCGAGGTCAGCGGGTTGGGGTGACTTTTGATAGAGTGATTTTGGTGGTGATGATTATTGATCGGGGGGTGGCGGTTCATTTTTTCAATTTTCAGGGGTGGTGGTTTTGTTGGTTAGTTCAGTGAAGAGGTCAGAGACAGAGCCAGAAAGACAGACAGGTCGTGGGTAGGTCGGGTGGGGTGGGGTTGAAGCAGCAGGTTTTTAGAGGGCGCTTTTTTAGAGGTTCGAGATGGGTCAGGTTGGGGCGCTAAAAAAGAAGTTTGTGCTGCTTCAGGACCGGGACCTGTCTGTTTTTCGGTGGGTCGCGGAGCAGAAGTTTGCGACGAGGGGTCAGATTGCGCGGCAGTTTTTTCCGAACGAGAGGGCGGACGCGGCGCGGCCAGATCGGGTCTGTTATCGGCGGTTGCTTCTGCTCTGTAAGTTCGGGTTTTTAGAGACGCGGCACGTGCGGACGGATGCGGAGCAGTTCTACCAGGTGGGCAAAGCGGGCCTGTCCGAGCTCGCCCACCGCGGCGAAGATCCACTCCCGTACATCGGCTCGATCGACCTCAAAAACTTCGAGCACGACCAGCGCGTGACCGACGTGCGGATCGAGCTCGCCGAGCTCGGCGCCAAGGACTGGAAGAGCGAGCGACGCATCAAGGCCGAGAAGACCCGCGGACGTTGGCCCGACGCGCTGTTTACGCTCGGAGAGAACCGTTGCGCGCTCGAGATGGAACTCTCGCTCAAACGGCTTGAGCGCTACCCGATGATCTTTCGCTCGTACGTAGATCACCATAGCCACCTCGACGCGGTTTTCTTCGTCTGTGGAACCCAGGGCGTAAGGGACACGCTGCTCCGTCTGGCCGGGGACTCGCGCCGTTTTTACTTTGGTCTTTGGGAGGACGCTCGAGCCGGCTTTGGACGGGCGGTTTTTGCAAACCGCTACGATCGGGTCACTCCGGCCGAGCTCGTCTAGCGAACGGATTTCTGGCAGACGTTTGACAGCGATGGCACGCTGAGCCGTGGCCGATCAATCGCCGCAGAAACCTTCGGTTCTCAATGGCCTGATCGTCGTGCTCATTGCGCGGCCGATCGGATGGTTGATTGGGATGGGTCTTCGGTTCTGCACCGAGCTCGTGGGATACGTAATCGACGAGCCGGGGCGCTCGCTCTGGCTCACCGTGCCGGTGCTGGGCGTGCTTAGCGGCGTAGCCGTGACCACCTGGGGTAGCCACCAAGGGCTGTGGGGCGAACCGATCGCCACCGCATGGCGCAGCGAAGAAACGGCGCGGCAAAACCTCGAGACGTCCAAAACGTTTTTACACGATCAGTGGGGCAAGAAGCCGCGAGCACCCGAAGAGTGGGAGATCACGGGCCACGGCAAGGCTTGGTACGACGAGCAGAAGCACAAGCGGCGCGAATGGGAGGAGAGCGACAAGCGGGCAAAAAGAACACTCGACGAAAGCGCACAGAGGCTGCCATCGGCCTTTTCGATGTGGGCCCCTGCGCAGGATTTCCCGCCGGAAAACTGGCTCTGGGCGCATTTCTACGACCTCCACCACTTCCTGTTTCACTCGATCTACCCGTGGCCGTTTTGGGCGCTGCTCGCGTTTTCGATCTGGCCGGCGTGGAAGGGTTCGCGTCGCCGGTGGTCGTTACTGTGGCGCCAGGCGATGGAATCTCACAACGGCGAGCACGCCGTGCTCGGCCTCGACGACGCCGGCGCGCTCTACGGGATCGACGAAGCCGAGCGCTGCCAGCATATGCTGGTGGTGGGCATGACGGGATCGGGCAAGACCCGCGCGCTTCTTCATCTCATTCGGGCCGACATCGCCGCGGGACGGCCGGTGGTGGTGATCGATCTCAAGGGCGATCGCGAGCTCGCCGCGGCCGTGGGCGATGCGTGCACGTCGGCCGGTCGAAAGGACGCCTTCTTTTTCTTCACGCTCGAGCCGGGCGCGTCGCACTCGTATAACCCGCTCGCGTCAGGCGGAAACGCGCAAGCCAAACGCGATCGCATCATCTCTTCGTTCATTTTCTCAAAAGAGAAGTTCTATGAGAACAAGGCCAAGGCGGCGCTGTTGCGCGTGCTCCAAGCGATGGAGCGGAACGGCGGCGCCATCACCTTTGATGATCTGCACTTGGCCCTCACACAAAAGGACGCGCTCGCCATCGTCGCGGGCTGGACCGATCCGCGTAACCGGCCGCAGTTTGAGGACGACCTCGAGCACTTTCCCTCGTTTCAAAACGATGTGGCCGGCCTGGTCGACAATCTCGCCGAGTTTTCTTCCGACGGGCTCCGCGAGCGGCTGTGCGCGCTCGATGCGCAGATCGATCTACGCCGCGCGTACGACGGCCGCGCCGTCGTCTACTTCGAGCTCAACTCGCAAATGCGCACGGTGGCAGCGCCGGCGATGGCGCGCTTGGTGCTCGAAGACTTGAAAGCGCTCGCCGGCGAGCTGATTGGTGGCCGAGGTCGGCTCGGTCCGCTTCATGTGTACATCGACGAAGCCGGCCGCGCGGTCTACGACGGGTTGCAAGGACTCATCGGTCAGTGCCGATCGGCGGGGATCGGACTTTGCCTCTCGACGCAATCGCCTCTCGACTTCGAGACGGAAGAGGCGAAGGTGATGACCCAGATCCTTCAGAACACGGCGATCAAAGTGATATTTCAGCAGCCCGATCACGAAAGCGCCGAGTTGTGTGCATCACTCGGCGGCACGTATCAAACCACCGAGCGCACCGTGCAGATGGTCGACCAGGGCCTTTTACTGGGCATGGGACCGTCGGGGGTCGAATCTCAAAAGGAGGTGCGCGAGTTCGTGGTGCACCCCGATGTCATCAAGACCTTGAAGAGAGGGCAGGCCTTCCTCGTCAAAGCTTCGGGCGCTCGCGCCGTGATCCGGCTTCCGCACGTGGCCGATCCGCGCTCGAGCATGCTGAAGCTCGAAGAGCGGCCGCACGCGGACGACAGCGATCCGCCGCTCGGGCTCGCCGAACTCGTGCAAGCGGCGCAGGAGAAGCGCCGCGGCGCGGGCGCCAAGCGTTCTGAGAAATCGGCCGACGACGAAAAGCCGTCGAGCAAGGACGCCGGAGGTGGACTCAAACGGGCCAAAAAAGACCCCTCGGGAGGCGGAAAAAAATGATAGCGCTGCCCGTGAGCGAGTCATATAATATACACTTGACAGCATATGTTTCTAGGGTTATTATTTTCGCATGGTCGAGGTCATCCTCACCGATGAGTTTTTGAAGTGGATTGAGGGACTCAACGGGGCGCAGCTCAAGTCGGTCCATCATTACCTCGACCTGCTTGAGGCAAAAGGGGTGGCGCTCGGTCGCCCCTATTCCGGGACCATCGCAGGATCGAAACACGCAATGCGTGAACTGGTAATTCAGGCCGAGGGGAATCCACTCCGCGCCTTCTATGTGTTCGATCCGAAGCGCGAGGCAATCGTGCTCACCGGAGGAGACAAAACAGGCGACGAGAACTTCTACGTGAGGATGATCCCGATAGCGGATCGGATCTACGACCAGTACTTAGCAGAGCAGGCAGCAGGAGAGCCCAAAGAAGAAGAGGAGAAACGATGAAAACCCACAAATGGAAAGACGTTCAGAAGAAGATGTTTACTCCTGAGCAGATCGCCGAGAGCAAGGCGTGGGTCGAAAGGGAGATCCTCGTCATTGGACTGCGCGGCCTCCGCGAGAAACGTGGGCTCACACAGGAAGCCGTCGCCCAGATCGTCGAAATGACCCAAGGTGAACTGTCGAGGACAGAGCGCAGGGAAGATCACCTGATCTCTACTCTTCGCAGAGTCATTGAAGGGATGGGTGGTCGACTGGAAGTTTCTGCCGTTTTTGGCAAGGAAAAAGGCAAACAAGAAGAGCCCGAAGAACGATACCGCATTCTCGAGATCTAGGGTAAGCCGAGTTCAACTACGCACCGACGTCACGGCATCTTTAGCAAAGCAATTGCACGTGAGAGATTCGGCTAGCTTCGACCGAAGTGGGTCCATTGCCCTGGTCGATGTGGTGTGTACCATCGGCGTTGTCGATGGACGCGAGAACTCCCACCAGCGCATAGGTAGGATCGCCCGGCTCCTCGGAGCGATCGGGCTTCGCGATGATCGTCGTCGTGACGATGCGGACGCGCTTACCAACATCGGCCAGGGTCGCGTGCATGGGCTGCCTCCTACAGTCTTCATGCTGAACAAACTTGCAGCCGACCGCAAGGCCTGATCTACTGATTTTCAACTCCAGAGAACCCGGTTTCTCTGGAGTTGACGGGCAGGTCCCGGCGGTGGCGGGGAGATTCGCTATAGGCAGGTAGAGGTGATGAGAATGGACGAGGACACGGCGAAAAAACTGAATTCAAAGTGTTTGAGTTGTGCGAAGCCTGAGAAAGGATGGTCCGAGGGAGAGCCCTACTACCTCCGGCTTGAATACATCCACGATGGTCACAAATCGGAGCGTCTTGCGCTCTGCCCGGACTGCTCGGTCGAGCACGCAGACGATGCCGCCCGCGAAGCGTTCGTCCGCGCGAAGTTCATAACCCTGCGCGCGGCGGAGGGGATGACCATTGTCGTCGAGCGCAAGTGAAGCGCCGAAATTGAGCGCTGGCGGCGCCGTGGGCGCCGGCGACCTGGATCCACCCTCGGTTGCACTCGCGCTCAACGGTGGTGTCGAGCTCGTTCACCTGGTCGAGCTCGTCGAGTCAAACCTTGCGCGCGCTGTGGCCGACAAGACAGCAGTCGATTTCTATCTCGAGCAGCTCGGCCAGGGCTCGCGGAAGACCATGCGCGAGGCACTCGACCGAATCGCGCACCTCGCCTCGAGCGGCCTGTGCGATCGGCAGTCTTTCCCGTGGGGATGTTTGCGCTACGCCCACGCGCAGTGGATCCGCTCGCAGCTGGTCACCAAGTACGCGCCCAAAACCGTCAACAAGATGCTCGCCGCGTTTCGCGGCGTGCTCCGAGAGGCGTTTTTGCTCGGTCACTTCGGCAAGGACGGCGCCGACGACTACATGCGCGCCCGCTCCATCAAGAACGTGCGCGCAGAGCGCCTGAGGCGGGGCCGCATGCTCAACCCGGGCGAGCTGCGCGCCCTCTTCGACGTGTGCGACCCTTCGCCGGCGGGTAGGCGCGATGCCGCGCTGCTCACGCTGCTTCGCCAGGGCGGAATCCGAATCTTCGAAGCCGCGGCGCTCGACATCGCCGACTACAACCCGGCCACCGGCGATCTCGTCGTTCATCGCGGTAAGGGTGACAAGGAGCGGGCTGGCTACGTCTCGGGCGCCGGCGTTGAGGCGATCGCGGCCTGGCTCGAGCTGCGCGGCGATGCGACGGGGCCGCTTCTCTGCCCCGTCGATCGTTGGGGCCACATCACAATCCGGCGTATGACCACCGACGGCGTGCGTCTCGCCTATTCCAAACGCGTGCGCGAGGCTTCGCTTGCGCCGACCACGCCGCACGACATGCGGCGCACGTTTATCTCCGAGCTGATCAGTGTTGCCGATCTCTCGACGGCGCAGCGCCTCGCCGGGCACGCGCGCGCCGACGAGACCGCGGGCTATGACGTTCGCCCGGAGGCGACGCGGCGGCGGGCAGCGGAGAGTCTGCACGTGCCGTTTCGGCGGTGAAAAATGCCGCGCAAGCCTAAACTGCCAGACCCCAAGCAATACGACGCGCAGATCGAACGGCTGTGGGATTGGCTCGTGAAGAATGCTGGCGCGGACAAGGCGGTCAATCGAGACTTCGAGGCGACGGGCATTATGGCCAATGCGCGCAACGATCCGAAGGATCTCCGAGCCTCGGTTGCGCGAGTGTTCATGTTTCTGCGTCACGCGATGCTCGAGCGACATCTGCTCATGTACGCGCACCGCTTCCGCGCCGAGGTCGCGGTCGCCCATCAGCAGGCAGGGGCAGAACTCCGACGGCTTTTGCGTGCATTCGAACTATTCGCAAAAGAAGCGCGCGCGACGCAAGGCGTGACCAGGCATGTACGCCACTGGCCATCAGACTTCGCCAACCGCCTCGACGCGAAGATCCCAGGTTTTGTCGTCGCTGCTCACCTGATCGACGATTTCGCGGGCACCATCAACGTCGGGATCGCCGAGCATTCCATCGACTTGGACACGAAGAGAACCGTGCTCGACAACATGGACAACGCGGCGCTCATGCTGCGCGACGGCCGCATGAAATACGCTGAGATCGCCGGTCTCCTCGATGACCAGAGACCGGGCGGTAATAACCCGCACATTCCGCATTCGATCGTCAATCGGTGGAAACAGCGTGTCGCACGAGCGCGCCGCAGACGCCGCACCGAGAAGTCCCGCGATCGTGACATTGCGGCCCGTACATCCTCGTCATCCCCTCCGGCGTCGGCCGAGCCTCAGAGTCGATCGCATGGACGACAAGAAGTCTCCGGAAAAAACCGCGCTCGGCGTCGACGCAGCGATCGATGATTTGACGACGGCTCCCGCCGAAGATTTTGCGGCTCTACTGAAGCGGCGTAGTAGGAAAAATCGACGAGTACTGGAAAGATCCAAAAAAACAGCTGGTAAGCTTGCTGGAGTGCCGTGTGAAAGTCTTTTTTTGAGACACTGACCGTCACAGGCATCATGAAGGAACGATGTGGCAACTATCTAGTCAGCAATCAGGCCCCTGGGATGTATCTGCGTCGAATGCGAACCGCTTGATGTCTGTATCAGAATCCGTCAAGCGCGCCCACGAGCTGCGTATCTTGAATCTGCTCCTGTCTTTGGCGATCCAGCAGAAGCCTAGCGAGCTCACGAATCGTGAGTCGCCCGACTTTGAGGTGGTTACGCCTACAGGGAGACTCTTTGTCGAGGTTGTCGAAGCTGTTCCTGATGCCATCTCCGAGATGAGCACCATGAACCTGGCAAAAAGACGCGATAGGTCGAATCCAAACACGTACCGCGTCGACGAAGTTCAGTTCGGTAAAGTGATCGCCGACAGGATAAACGACAAGCGACGACTAGCAATGAAGTGGCTTCAGGCGGATCAACGCCTCCACGATCGAACACTCTTGCTCGTTTACGGAGGCACGGGACCGCTGCCTATGCAGTGCTATTTCCATGATGTACCGACGTTTCACAAGTATGTCGGTGTGACCCAAATCGATCCGTTCTGCGTAGTCGTCGCTGGCGATGAGCGAGGAGGATTCGTTTGGGGCGACGTGCCATAGGGACAAAACTGCCCACGCTGGGTTACCACCCTACCCTGCTGACTAGAGGCCCTTCAGCAGTTCCGCGACCGTCACGCCGTACACGTCGGCGAGCTTTCGCAGCGTCGTGAATCTTGGATCGAGCGCGCCGCGCTCGATCTTCTGATAGTGCGACAGCGAAAATTCGTAATTACGAACCACATCGAGCTGAGACAGCTTGCGCTTGTTCCGAAGGACACGGCAGCGATCGCCTAAATCTCTGTATGGGTACGTGCGCTTGGCCATCTTACTCGATGGCCGAACGCTAGAAGGATACGGCTTCTTGTAATACGTCAGGCTTGACGTAGGAGGTTGTCGGACGAATAATCAAGAGACCATGAGATTGCTCGTCACCATCGACGGAGATCTACGAGGCGTCGAGATCCGATGTGTGCCAGAAAAAGAGGATGGCTGGGAGGCGGTGAGCAGTCGAGGCTGTTGCATGTTTGAATGGGTGCGCGAAGGTCAGCACGGCGGCATCCTCTACGTGGAGTCCCACCATTGCCGCACCTGTGTTTCGGAGCTGTTCATGTATGCGGCGTGCCGTGGGTACATCGTGCGGGATAAGCTGCCGAGCTATCGGGCGCTCGGCCCGACACGGATCTAGCGGCGCTTTCGGCGTGCGCCTCGCCACGGCCAGCCGAGTGGCAACGCCAATTCAGCCTACAAAACCGCGGTTATTAGCGCGCGACCAGGACCAATACGTATAGGGCATTCGTGTTATTATTGGCAGCCAACTTGTGTGGCCGGGAAATACGGAGGTGACCATGGGGCGGTATGCGTTGGGTGGTTTATGGGGACTTTGCCTAGTCATCGGCTGCGGCGGTGACCCGCCTGCGACATCGAGCTGTAGTGCGTTTGGGCAGGCGTGCATGACGGGTTGCTGCTCGCCTTACGTTTGCAACGGGACGACTGGAGTCTGCGCGATGGCGAGCACCAGCAGCACTGTGAAATCGACATGCACGACGGAAGCGTGCAAGAGCGGCGTCGGTTCATTCCAGGTGTGTGTGACGTCCGGCGCACCGACCTACTACAAGACCAGCGATGGGACTAAGTACACTTGCAGTAGCACGACATCGGCGAGTTGCGAGACGGCGGCAAGCGCAGTCGCGACGTGGTGTCAGAATGCGAAAGTGGTGAAACTTCCAACGGCGTGGCCGTGTACGGCCGACAGTCAGTGCGCCGCGCCGAACCTCTGCTACTCGGGCATAACCGGCGGCAACGAAGCAACCGGTAATTCGTGGTGCTCTGGAAATTGCCTCAGCGACGACGGCTGCGGCGACTACGCCTGGTGCGTAGCCGACAACCTGAAGCACTATCGTTGCTTTCCAAACTGTAACTCAACGGCGGACTGTGCAATCTTTGGCGCTGGCATTACTTGTCAGCCGACGACCACGATTCAGGGTGAACAAATTACCGTTTGCACGGGCTGACGGTGCGCAGCTCGGCCAGGAGGTGCGACTCGGCTCGGGCCGAGGCCGAGCTTCCACTTGAGTACGCCGCGCAGACCGCGTTCGTTCGGCACGTCGTCGTGGTAGTGAAAGCGCGCAACCTCTCCCTAATATGGTCAGACACTTGAGTTGACACGGCTGCCGAGCTCATAGGATAATCTTGGCCGCGCAGGAGGCCGTCGATGAGGGTGGTTCTGGTGATGCTGTTGCTTAGCGGATGTAGCCCAGTCTACAAATATGTTACGCACAGCGGTAAGACGCCCGAAGGACGTATGTGCGAAATGCAGGCGCAGCGAGCCCGAGACTATTGCAAGCAAGCGATGGGGTGCGACAAGGATGCCAAGGAAGACGGTGACGACAAGTGCGGGAAATGCGGCAAGGAATACCGTGAGGCATTTGTGACTTGCGGCGGTAGCGTTGACAAGGTTTGCGTTGAAAGCTGCGATGGGACCGAAGACAAGAAGCTTAAGAATCAGACACAAGACTGAAGACGCCGTCGGACCACCAGCTCCACCCGCAGTGCATCCCTCCCGATCACCCCAGACCCATTCGATCAGGCACCCGGTTCAGGGACACGTGACTACGGTTTCATAGGCCTGGTGGTTCGCCTTTGAATGCGCCGATGGCAGCTGGGACCTACTTTTGAATTTTTTTCCAACTCGCGCGGACACTCCGCTCCAGCTCCGCGATCCGAAGCCGCGAGATGCCGCCGAAGCTCCCACTACCCTCCCCCGGGTTTTCACATAAGCGACAGCCTGGCAGTCACGTGGCTACGATGCGGTACTGCTCGGATGCTCGGCACCCTGGCGGCTCGGGTGTTCGGCACCCTGGTTTGTTTGGTGGTGAACATAGAAGATGCTCAGCAGCTGGGATGTTGGGTGTTTTGGTGGCTATGCGTTTGGGGGCTTGGGCTGTTGAGGTGCTCGGCACTGCGGAGCTGGAGCGGCTATGCGTTCTAGAAGCAAAAAATTTGCGCAGCCGTGTAGCTCGGATGACGATGCGGTCATGTACACGATCGCCGTTACGAACCGAAAAGGTGGGGTAGGGAAGTCGACTGTTGCTGTGAACCTGGCTGCGGCCTGGGCGCAAGAGGGTCTGCGCGTTCTCGTGGTCGATATGGATTCGCAAGCGAGCGCAACTGCCACGCTGCTCGACGAGCTCGCACCGGATGCGCAGACGACTGCGCATCTTCTCGTTGGCACAGCGAGCCTGGAAACGATCATTCGCCCGTCGAATCGCGCCGGGATCGATGTGGCGCCGGCGTCGAAGGAGCTCACGCACGCGCAGCTCTCCATCGTCGCCAAGACCGGCCGCGAGACGATTTTGCGGCGCGCGCTCAAATCGCTCGCTGGTTACGACCTGGTGGTAATCGATACGGCGCCCGAGCATCAGCTCGGCACCGCCAACAGCCTGGTTGCTGCGTCACATGTGGTCATGCCGTTTACGCCTGACCCCAAAGCGATCGAAGGACTCGCCACCACGAGCGAGGTGATCGCCGAGATCGTCGCCGCTGAGCTTTCGCAGGTGTCGATTTTGGGTTTCGTGCAGATCGCCTACGATCGCCGCCTAGCAGTGACCGAGGAGGCACGTGCGCAGGTGCGTGAAGCCTACGGGGCGCTCCTCCTCGACAGCAAAATCCGCACGAACACCAATTTCATCGTCTGCCCAGCCTGGCATCGCGATATTTTTCAGATCGAAAAGCCGCCACGCCGTGGCTGTGAAGATTTCCGCGCACTCGCTTCCGAGCTTTCGGAGCGTTTGGCGCTGCGATTGTCGTCATCGGTTGTTGCTGCTTAGGAGGAGAGAGAGAAATGGCCAAATTGCCCGCGAACCTCGTCAAACGCCCTGCCGTGTTCGATAACCCGCTCCGCTCGACGACGACGCCTCAATTGACCGTCGCGTCGGCGACGCTCAACTCGACAGAGGACGAAGATGTACCCGTTCAAGGGATCGCACCCGAGGCGGAGATTCACCGAGTATCGGTGCGCTTCACAGATTCGCAGTGGAAAGCGCTACAGACGGCTTGCCACTCGCGGCGCATGACGGGCGCGCACACCAACGTCGCCTCGATGCTGCGCGAGCTCGTCGACGAGTGGAGAAAGAGCGCGTAGGAGACCCCAATGGCGGATAACTTCTTCGCATCAAAGCTAAGAGCGACCGAGGAGCGCATCGTCGCTGAAGAAACGGCGAAGGTCGAAGCTGCGATCGCTCAACAAAAAGCGGATCGACGGCTCAATGTCATCCCCATGCCTCACGTGGCGACGCAGCCGTTTCGCTCGGAGCTGACGGTCGAGCGACACGCACTTTTTGTTTCCAACAGTTTCAAAGGGGATTTCTGGAAGTACGAGCGAACGGTGACGCATACCCAAAGTGCAGAGCCCGTGATTCAGCGAGTCACCGTCGGGAAAGTCGCCAATGGTCGGTCGCTTGGAGTGCTTACGCAGGCGCATCAGGAAATCTTTTATGGTCTTCTGAAAATGTGGGCCGAGCAGGGATATCCGCTTTCCTCACACGGCCAGGGAGTGATCGAAACTTCGGCGTATGAGCTCGTGACCAAGCTGCGTGGCTCGGATGCACCAAAGCATTACACACGCGTGCGTACGCTGTTGCGTGAGCTCCACTCGATTCCGATCACGCTCGAAAATGCATACACCTGGCAAGGGGTCGGTGACCTCGAAGAGTTTACGTTGCTGGGCGAGGTCCACTGGCAGCTTCGCAAGATCGATCCGGCGACGCATCGGCCACTGGTCGGTGGCAAATCGCAGGTTCGCATCCTTCTTTCGTCGGTGATCACCGAAGGCTTTTTACGGAAGAACATCAAACCGCTTCTCTATGGCCCCTATCAGGAGCTCGGGGTAGGGAAATACGGCCGCCGTGCGGAAGTGGCGCGGCTTCTCTATCCGTTGCTCGACCACGAACTTGCAACCAAAGACAGCTATCACGTGCGTCTCGCCAGCCTCGCTGAGCGGCTCGGCCTGGCGACCAAGGCGTATCGCTCGAAGAGGCACGAGCAATTCACCGGCGCGGTGCGCGCGCTCAACGGCAAGCCTATTCTCTCTGAGCAATACCGGTTGCGCGTCGAGCTGCGCGAATCCGAAGACGCCGACGATTACATTCTTGTAGCTCGCAAAGAGGCAAATCAGCTCGGCCTCTTCAAAATCGACAAGTAATTTCCGCAAAAGGATGGGAGCTGAGAGGGCGACGCCGATCGCAGGCGGAGGCGTTTGCCCGCATCGCCGGCAGTTCCCATCCTTTCGCGGAAACAACCACCGCGCCACGTCGTGTTTTCCCATCCTTTCACGGAAGCGGTCCCATCCTTTCGAAG
>PLXG01000260.1 GCA_003153195.1 Myxococcales bacterium | reverse complement strand
CGTCGCCATTGGCCTCGTCGCCATCGTCATCGCCATCGCCGACGTCGACCGGCACTTTCCTTCCCACTTCTAGAATCACACGGCCGCCGATCGCCGCGCACATGATCCATCCCGCTGAATCGCGATCGAGATTTCACTTCGATTTAGAGCTGAGTCCGCTCATTTTGGAGGGCGCCCCCGGGTCGGGAACGAAAATTTCCCCATTTTCTGTCGGAGCGGAGATTCGCGCCGTAGTGATGTTTGATCATGTTGGGCTCTCGCTTGGCGCGGGCGCACGATACCCAACGGTGACGCTCGACTTTGAAAGCGCCCAGGCCCGCCTCACTCGCGTTCCTTTTGATCTTTCGCTCCGCGGTGGTTGGCGCACCGGTCGTGTGGAGCTATCAGCCGAAGTCGGATTTGGGGCCGCGGTCATGATCATTGAAGGTCAGAGTCTGACCTACACCGAGCGCTCCATCAGGGCCGATCTGTCGGTGCGTATCGCCGCTCAAGTTCGCCTTTGGGTGGTTCCTCGATTGGCTCTTTATCTGTCGGTACTCAATAGTGTTTCCCCAGCACAAACCGACCTCACCGTCGATCGCCTCGGTCGCGTGGGGAGCACGCCTGAATGGTGGATCGGCAGCGCGCTAGGCTTGGCCATTCGCATGAAGTGAAGGTTTCGCAAACACGGTGCCCTACTGTATTGTGGAACAGCGAATCCATGCATACGAGCTCAACACCCTGTTCGCGGTGCGAGTGGTGGAGTTGACCTTCGAAGGCATCTATCGCGAGTTCCTGCCTCAGGTATTGAAGTGGGCGCGGGCACTCGGTGGCCCCACATCGGAGCTGGAAGACATCGCGCACGAAGTGTTTCTCGTGGTGCGTCGCCGACTGGCAGACTTTGATGGGGAAAATCCTGCTGGCTGGTTGTACCGGATCACCGGACGATCGGTACGTGACCATCGGCGGAAAGCTTGGTTTCGGAAAATCATGTCGCGTCGCGGGGAGCCCGATGAGCTCGATGGCATCGTCGCTGTTGATCGGCCCATCGACGAATTGCTCGAAGCGCGCCGCGTCTCACGCACGGTCGAAAAATTGCTCGATGGAATGAACGTGAAAAGGCGGGTCGCATTTGTGTTGTTCGAAGTGGAAGGATTAAGTGGCGAGGAGATTGCGACGCTCGAAGGAATTCCCGTCGGCACTGTCTGGCGGCGCCTGCATCAGGCGCGCAAGGAATTCGTCGCGCTCGTAAGCGCTGCTCGTGAAAAGGGAGAACTTTGATGGAACGCCTTCGCGATAGCCGACCGACAAGCGATCCCGATCTGGCCAAGGCCTCCGAGCTGATCGCCGGAATTCCACCGATCGAGCCGACGAACGCGTTTGCGGCGCGACTCAGGGCGCGGATCGACGCGAGCCCAATTGCGCCGGTCGGACTTTGGACCCGCGCGGTTTTGGGAGGCTGCGTGGTGGCCGGGGTGGCGTTGGCAGCGGTCGGAGCTCGGCACTTGAGATCCAAGTCTCCCGAGGTTCCGCGCCCAGCCGCGACGACCAGGGCAACGCCGGTCGCGGCACCATCCGTCGTTGTCCGGCCAATCGCTGAGGCGCCTGCTTTCGTTCCGATGGCAACCACTTCGCCCCGGGGCGTCTCGGCGCCGTCCGCGGCCGCGCCCACGGCCTCGAAACCGGCGCACGCTCCGAAACATCGAGAAGCGAGCGCGGGCGGCTTCGACCTCGATGCGCCCGATGCGCAGCTCGTGGTCTCGGCGGTGCAGGCCCTTCGACAGGAGAACAAACCCGCGCAGGCAGAGGTTCTTTTAGCCGAGTATCTCCATCGACATCCGACCGGGGCGCTTGAAGAGGAGGCGCTGGCGCTAAGAATCGAAGCGGGCGCGCGCCAAAGTGATCCCCGGGCAGCCGACTATGCAACCGCGTATTTGCAGGCCTTTCCGAGCGGGCGCTACGCGGAGGCCGCACGTCGGGCGAAGGCTCGCTTTGGCAAGTGAAGGTTTCTGTGAGCTCGTGCCCTGTTGTAGTTGGAGGTATCGAAATGGGTAGGAACCTGATTGGAATTCTACTTGTGTCATCGGCGATCGGGTGCGGAGGGTCAGCTCGTCTGGGTGGCAATGCACCGCCAGATATGACGCCGCCTCCGCAATCCTTCACGATTCAAATCACGCCCGCGCAGGTAACGCTCACGGTCGCGAACGACACTCAGGTGACCCAGTCGTACACCGCAATGGCCACGTTCGCCGATGGCTCCACGCGCGATGTAACCGCCGACGCTTACTGGTCGCTGGAAGCGCCTCAGTTCGCTTCCTTCGCTGGCGCCACGCTCACCACCACCGGCTCGCCCGGTGGCACGGTCGTCCACGCCTCGTGGAGTGGTGTGGACGCGAAATCGGCGCTCACCGTACTCGTATCCAAAGAGCGAGTGATCAGTGGTGCGCCCACCAACGCGCCGGCGCTGTTCGCCGCTGCGACGGAGTCGAGTCCGCTCGCGCCCAAACTGATCTATCCCGCCGACGACACGGTCATGCCGCCCAACATTGGCGACTTCGAAGTCCACTGGACCGACACTGCCGGTGCGAATCTATTTCAGGTCGTCCTCGCGTCGGCGCTCGTGCAGGTGAAGCTCTACGCGAAAGCTGCACCGAACGCGAGCGCGTGGACGGCACTCTCCTTGGCGACGACAAACGACTGGGCAACGCTTGCAAGCGACGCCCGCGGATCGACCTTCAAGGTCACCGTTCGCGCGCTGAACACCGCGAATCCGAGCGTCGCGGGAACGACACCGCCCCTCACCATTCGACTTTCGAAGACCGATCTCATGGGCGGCATCTATTATTGGTCGCCGAGCGCCGCCCAGCCGGGAATTTATCGTNNTTACAACAATAGTAGTTCGCCGCCGAGCGTACCGTTCACCGGTGGATGCGTGGGGTGTCACTCCATTTCTCGAGACGGCGCGAAATTCTCCCTGAGTTATCAGCTTGGCTGCTGCTCGGTCTCGCACTGGGGGGGCGTGCTCGACACCGGCACACGTACGCCCGCATTCAGTCCTAATTCGAATATGACCTGGATGTTTCCCACCTTCGAGCCACCGCTTTCCAATCGCCTCGTCACCACAACGGTGGTCAACACCGGCATCCTGACGCTGCGGGACGCCGCCACTGGAAACTCTCTGGGGAATGTCCCGACTCCCGGTTACGCCTCGATGCCCGACTTCTCTCCGGATGGAACCAAGCTCGCCTATATGGTGTCGCTGGCAAGCAGTCACAGCGACGAGGCGCATCTATCTCAAGGCGAGATCGTGGTGCAGGACTACGATTCGACGAGCGCCACCTTCGGCAGCTCGCAGGTTCTCGTGGCGCAAACGGATAACTTCAACAACTACTATCCGAACTGGTCGCCCGACGGAAAATNNGACGGAAAATGGATCTTGTTCAACCGATCGACGGGCGGCAGCTATCACGATTCGACGGCGCAACTGTTTGCAGTTCCTGTAGACGGATCACAAGCGCCCATTCTGTTGTCCGCAGCGAATCAGGATGCCACTGCCGACCTCACCAACTCCTGGCCGAAGTTCGCGCCTTTCATCGAGACCGACGAAAGCGGCGAAACCAACAATCGCTCTCTGTTCTGGTTCACCTTTTCCTCGACGCGCTCATTTGGTGCGAGACCCGTGAGCGGCGCGCAGATTTGGATGGCCCCCTTTTATTGGGGCAACGGCGCGCAAGGACATGATCCATCGGCGCCGGCGTTTCACTTGCCGTTCCAAGACAACACGACTTCAAACCATTCGGCGCAGTGGACCCAAACCGTTGTTCCCGCTCCGCCTATCAACTAGCATCGCGAAATTCGATTGGAAGCGAAACCTGATAGGGGCTGGGCTTGAAGGTCCGATAGATCTCTCGGAGGGGGGAGACTCGGGGAACTCAGTT
>PLXG01000435.1 GCA_003153195.1 Myxococcales bacterium | reverse complement strand
CTTGCCGGTCTTGGCCGACGCGAACACCACCTTGGCCCAGGGCACGAACTGAAGCTGTCGCTCCAGGTTCTCGTGCAGCTTGGCCTCTTGTTCGCGGTCGATCAGATCGAGCTTATTGAAACAGATGACCAGCGCGCGGCCGGCCTCTTCGCAGATGCCCGCCACCTTGGCGTCCTGCTCGGCGACGCCGGCGTCGGCATCGATCATGAGCAGACAGACATCGGCGNNCATCGGCGCGGCCGATCGAATTTTCCGCCTGAGCGACGGCGATCTTCTCCATTGGCTGCGAAACCTTGGCGCGCTTGCGAATGCCGGCGGTGTCGATGAGTAGATATTGTTTGCCGCTGATGGTGATGGGCGAATCGATCGGATCGCGCGTGGTGCCCGCCACCGAGTCAACGATCATGCGCTCTTCGCCGAGCAAACGATTCACCAGTGATGATTTTCCCGCGTTCGGTCGTCCCACCACCGCGATGCGAATCGCGACCGCCGCCTCGTCGTCGGCGTCGAAGCGCGGCGCGCCCGGAAGCTCCTTCAAGATCGCATCGCACAGCGGGCTCAGCCCTCGGCCGTGGGTCGCCGAAATGAAATAGACGCGCTCCGCGCCGAGTTCGAACATTTCACTGGCGCGCTCTTCGATCTCGTTGCGCTCGACCTTGTTGGCCACCCACAAGATCGGCTTTCCGATCTTGCGCAGCACCGACGCGGCCTCGCGATCTTGCGGCGTCAGTCCTTCGCGGCCATCGCACACGAAAAGGAGCAGATCGGCTTCGTCGACCGCCGTCATCGCCTGACGGAAAATTCCCTTTTCAACGGTGGTCTTGGCGTGCTTCTCGGCGGCTACGTCGAGCCCGCCGGTGTCGACTACGCGAAAAAGATAGCCGTCCCAATCAGCGAATCCGTAGCGCCGGTCGCGCGTCACGCCCGGCTCGTTTTCTACGATGGCCGCGTGTCCGCCGCACAGACGATTGAACAGCGTCGACTTGCCGANNCGGCGCGTTGTTGGCCGATGCGCTGAGAAGACGATTGCTCATGCGTAGCCGAGCTCTTTGAGCTTGCCCGGACGATCCGACCAGTCGGCATCGACGCGCACGAACAGCTTGAGATGCACCGGGCAGTCGAGCAGCAACGAAATTTCCTGGCGCGCGCGCGTTCCGATCTCGCGGATCATGCGGCCCGCCTGACCGACAATGATCTTTTTCTGCGCCTCTTTTTCAATGTGGATGGTCGCTTCGATGACCACGTCGGCCGCTTTGTTGCCGGTCTTTTTACGCTCGGTCCAGGTGTCGATGCTGACCGCAGTCGAATAGGGAATCTCCTGCTTGGTGAGAATGAACACCTGCTCGCGGATGAACTCGGCACCGAGCCATCGTTCGGCGCGATCGGTGAACATCTCTTTGGGATAGATCGCCTCGCCCTCGGGAAGAAGCTTGGTGACCTCTTCGGTGAGGCGATCGAAATTATCGCCGGTCTTCGCCGAAATCGGAACCACCGCGGTCCACGCGTGCGCTTTGACGAACACTTCCAAAAGCGGCAAGAGCAGTCGCTTGTCGGGCAACAGATCGACTTTGTTCACCACCAACATGGCTGGCTTTTTGGTGCGAACCACCTCTTCGACCACGTAGCGATCGGACGCCTCGAGCTTGAAGCGACCTTTCTTCAACGCGTCGAGCGCTTCGCCTTCATGCGGCGCTTCGACGATGGCGACCACCGCGTCGACATCGTGAATCGCCTTCTCGGTTTCGCCCATCATGAATTCGTTCAGGCGCGAGCGACCGCGACCTTTGGGACGATGAAGCCCTGGCGTGTCGAGCAGAACCATCTGCGCGTTTTTGAAATTCTTCACGCCCAAGATGCGATTGCGGGTGGTCTGCGGGCGCGGCGTACAGATGGCCAGCTTCTGTCCGAGCAGCNNTTGAGCAGCGTCGACTTGCCGACGTTTGGCCGACCGGCCAGCGCTACGAAACCAGCATGAAATTCTTTGGCTTTACCGCTCATGAGGACGCCGTTCTAGCACGGAACGCGATGTCTGGGGTGGGGGTAAACTTGCTCGTCAATTGTGTGGGATCCTTGGGATTCCACATTTGCTTCCGTTGGGGACACTCGCCTGGGCGCCGCTCACGCGTCGCCGGTCCCTCGCTGGTCCTCGCCTGGCATCGCCGCAGGCGGCGAGCGGCTGCGGAACCCCAACGGAAACAAATGTGGAATCCCAAGGACTGCGCAATCAACTCGCTTCGCTCGTGCCGCTCACGCGTTGCGATTCTGCGCCATGAGCGAGCACCCCGGGCGAAGCGCCGAGTAGAATTCGAGAGGCGGCGAGTCTGGCGATTGGCGATACTTCGCGAGGGATTCGTGTTCACTTCGGCGGGCCTCCGGATCCGCTCGTCGCGTAGCGACGACGCCAGGCGAGGAAAAGCGAGCGACGTGCGACGCCGAAGGCGGCGCGTAGGCGAGTGCGCCCGCCGCAAGTGAACACGAATCCCTCGAGGTCCGCTCAATCACCAAACGAGCTCGGCCGAACATTTCTTGACGGTTTCTCGCCTCAGACCCACAATCGTTCGGTGGCAATTACCGCCGTCGTCCTCGGGAGCTTGAGCGTACTCGCCGCGTTCCTGTTCGATCTTCATTGGCTGGCAATTCCGCTCGGACTCGTTGCGGCATTCATCGGAATGCGCGCGCGGCGCAAGTTCACCAAGGCGGGACAACCGGTGGCGATCAGCACCGCCGGTCTGGCGCTCGGCGCGGCCGGATTCGCGCTGGGACTCGGCGTTCATCTTCTCTCCACCGTCTCCACCGAGAACATCAAAGATCAGCTGGAAGATCCCGCGCGCGACGCGCGATTTCATCAAGAGTTCAAGGACACGGTTCACAGGGCGCTCGCGGATGCGCCCGCTCCCAACCGAAAGTGAGAAGGCATGGCTGACCCAGGCGTTCCCTCCAGTTTTTCCAAGAGCCTCTTCTTCGGACACATCCCGGAGTCGATGGTCATCCCCTACCCTCACTACGACTCGACGGAAAAAGAGAACGTGCGTCTGATTTTGGATGCGTGGCGAAAGTTCGCCGCCAACGAAATCGATCCCAAGAAGATCGACGACGAAGCCAAAATTCCGGAAAAAGTCTTGCAGGGCATGAAGGAGATGGGCCTGTTCGGGCTCGCGATTCCCGAGGCCTACGGTGGGCTCGGGCTTTCGGTCACCGGGTACGCGCGCTGTATGCAGGAGTTCGGCGGCGTCGACGGATCGGTGGCGGTCACCGTCGGTGCGCATCAATCGATCGGATGCAAGGGCCTCTTGCTCTACGGAAACGAGGAGCAAAAGAAGCGCTATTTGCCCAAGCTCGCATCGGGCGAGATGGTGGCCGCCTTCGCGCTCACCGAGCCCGGGTCCGGTTCGGATGCCGCGTCGATCAAAACCCGGGCGCTCCCCCAGCCCGATGGAAGCTTTCTCATCACCGGTTCCAAAATTTGGATCACCAATGGCGGCATCGCCGATTTCTTCACCGTTTTCGCGCAGTCGGAGATCGAAAAGGACGGACAGAAAAAAGATCGCATCACCGCCTTCATCGTCGAGCGCAAGATGGGCGTCACCTCGGGCCCCGAAGAGCACAAGCTCGGCATCAAAGGATCGTCGACCACGTCGCTCTACTTCGATAACGTGCGCGTCCCGCCGGAGAATGTTCTCGGTCAAGTGGGCGGCGGCTTCAAAGTGGCGATGGGAATCTTGAACAACGGCCGACTTGGCTTGGCCGCCGGCGCTGTCGGTGCCGCCAAGACGCTCATCAAGCTGGCCATTGCGCACGCGACTTCTCGTCGGCAATTCGGCCGCAACATCTCCGAGTTCGGGCTCATCAAGGACAAGATCGGTCGCATGATGATGGAATGCTACGCCGCTGAATCGATGGTCTATCTGACCACCGGTTTGATCGACCGCGGAGTCGAGGACTATTCCGTCGAGAGCGCGGCGTGCAAAGTATTCGGCTCCGAGATGC
This sequence comes from Myxococcales bacterium, assembly GCA_003153195.1. GTDB lineage: Bacteria > Myxococcota_A > Polyangia > Palsa-1104 > Palsa-1104 > PALSA-1153. The sequence goes on along the minus strand of PLXG01000435.1, from coordinate 8,063 downwards.
TGTGGCGCGTGGTCAACGAGTCGCTGCAGATCGCAGCTGGGCTCGGCTACATGAAAGAATATCCCTACGAGCGACTGCTCCGCGACGCGCGCATCAACCTGATCTTCGAGGGAACAAACGAAGTTCTGCGCTGCTTCATCGCGCTCACCGGCATGCAGGGGCCGGGCGATCGTTTGGCTAAATTGGCCGACGCGATCAAATATCCACTCAAAGGCTACGGCTTGGCGGTCGACTTCGTCGTCGACAAGATCATGACCCAATATTACGGCGGCGAGCGACTCGATCAGATGCACCCGCTCTTGAAAAAAGAGGCGGTGCTATTCGAAGACTGGGTGCCCGAGCTGGCCAAGAACGTGGAGAAGACGCTGCGCAAGCACGGCCGCAACATCTCCGAGATGCAGTACGTGCAGCGCCGCGTGGCAGACATCATCATCGATCTCTACTCGATGATCGGTTGCGTCTCGCGCGCCACCGCGTCGCTCAAAGCGCGCGGTCCCGGCGCCGAGGGTGAAGCCAAGCTCTGCCGCGCCATCTGCGGACAGGCCGCTCACCGAGTGAAGCGCAACATCCGCATGATGGACGACAACGACGACGAGCTCATCAAGAGCATCGCCAAGGATGCCTACGACGCCATGCAGTATCCTTATGATGTAGTCTTCTCGCAGTAGTACTTCAGCGCCACCCTCACCAACCATTCCTCATCTGCGTGGCTACTTTGAACGCGTCAAGCTTCTTGAGCGAAGCGACGGATCTGGTAGTTTCTACGGCTCGTGCGACTCCTGGCGATCCTGATCTTGACGAGCAGTTGTGTTCGTACCGTACGTTCAGATCCGCCGGCTTCTGGGACCGCTGCGAAAGCGTCTGAGCGCGGTCGATTCTCAGACGGCAGATGCGCTCTCATCGGAGGACGCGAGCCCGCACGACTGAGTCGCCAAAGTGGCGACCGGATCACCAGTCGCCGGACGCGCCGCCGCCCCCGGAGCTACCGCCGCCAAAACTGTCTGAGCTCGAGCTGCTCGAATCCGAGCTGCTCGAATCGAAGCTCGAGCTACTCGAATCAAAGGTCGTACCGCTCGAGCTGAACGTCGCGCTCGAATCCGAGCTCGAGGATACGCCCCGCACGCCTCGACCGAACAACGCCTCCTTGATGTAATAGATCACCGTCAACCCGCCGATGGCGAGGAGGATCCACAAAGCGAACAGGGAGCGGGCGACCGAGCGTGGTGAGCGAAACGAAAGCGGCCTCGCGAAGGAAGCACGTACGAAAAAGATGGTAGCGACAGGCCCCTCACCAACCATTCCGAGACTTCAGAATCCTTGCGAGGCCAGATCGAACGCAATCGATCGATAAAAGGAGAGGTGATCAAATCCGGTCGAGCTTCTCGGGCCCGACAAACCGGGCTGGCCGACTTCGCGCAAATGGTCCGCCGGAATGCAGCCGCGGAAGTTTCCCCACTTGGCGCTGGTCACCATCGACATGCCGTCGTTCGGATNNGATAGGCGTTCAGTGGACCGTGCTCGACGAAGGCCGCCATCGGGATGAGCTGCAGGTTCATCTGGTCGACCGTGCCGGGCTCGATGACCGACTTGCCTTCGCAGTCGGTGTCGACCTTGCCGCTGGCCACTCCGATGATCGAGCTCACGCCGGCCCACGATTGATAGTAGACCCGCGCGTCGTCGGGATTGGCGGCGTTGAAAGCGGGAGCGCTTTTTTCGGCCAGCGCGGTGAGCGCGTCGCGCACGTGGCTGTCACTGGCGACGGTGCTGTAGGTCGATCCCCACGCTGAGGCGAGCGCGTTCACCGCCGCCGCCACTCCGCCGTTTTCGGGAAGCACGCTGACGATGGTGTCGGCGATGTAGGATCCGCGATGTGGGCTGGAGATGGTGGTGAGCGACGCGACTCGGTCGCCGTATCCGAGTGAGCTGATCAGATATCGACTGTCGAGTCCGCCCATCGAATGCGCAACGATGTTCACTTTCGCAGCGCCAGTTTCCGACAGCGCCTGGTCGACGAAGGCCGATAGTGCCTGCGCGCGCACCGAAGGCGCATCGAACGGCGGCACCGTCGCGACGTACACCACCTGGCCATCGCGCCGAAGCGCATCGGCGACACCATTGAAGCCCCATTCGTTGGTCGGGCTGGCGTTGAATCCGTGCGCGAGCACGATGGGATAGGTTGCGGCGCTTCCGGTGGGATTGGCGAACAGCGGCGCGCAGTGTACGCCGAATAAGCGACACAGGAGGCCGGTACCGGTGCCATCGCTCTTACCATCCGACTTCGCGAGGTCGTCGCAGCTCATCGCGAGCAAGGTCTGAGCCGACTGCGAGTCGCACGACTGACTCGCCTCCGCGGACGAACCGAGACACGACTGAACGTGCGCCGCCGCCCGTTCACAATCTGACGGCGCGCCGCATCCCCAAAATGTGAGAGCCGCCAACGAAGAAAGCGCGAGTGGTTTCATGACCCAAGTCGCTGCAAAGCGAACGCCACCCCGATGCCTCATACGTTTCCGCCACTTATGCGAACCAGGGGCCAACCGTCCCCACCTCCTTTTGAAAAATTCAGCCAGTTTGCGGGGTAGACGCAACTAAGCATCTGTCCCCGTCGAAGCTTAGCCATCTCTCGCGAAGGAAGCACGTACGAAAAAGATGCAAGCGGCAGGCACCGCACCAACCATTCCGAGATGTTGCAATTGCCCGAGGGGTCAGCTACAAGCGCCTTCGCCAATGTCCGAAACCGCCCGCTTTTCTCGTGCCTTCTTCTTCCTCCTCGATGGCGCGCGCATCGACGTCTTCACCGAGCTGCTCGAGCGCGTCGATCTGCCCAATATCTCTCGCTATATGGTCGAGCCGGGCAGCTTTCGATCGGCCACCACTGTTTTCCCGTCAGTCACTGGCGTCGCCTACGTACCCTACCTGACCGGACTGTTCCCGGGCCGCGCCAACATCCCCGGCTACCGCTGGTTCGATCGCGAGCGTTATCAGAAGCGCCCGCTCTCGCTCATGCGTTTCCGCAATTATCACGGCCTCGGCAGCTACATGATGGACCGCGATCTTTCGCGCGACGCCACCACTCTGTTCGAGATCTTGCGCCCCTCGTCGAACATCTTCTCCGGCATCTCGCGCGGCACCGGCATGCGCCGAAACGCCGCCTACTTCCGTCGCGTGCCGGCGGCGGTAAAGTTCTTCCGCACTGGATCATGGGATCACGTCGATCGCGCCGGTGAGCAATTTCTCGTGCGTGCAGCGCGACGTAAGCGCGAGAAGTTCACCTTTCACACCACCTATTCGGTGGACGAATATTCGCATCTACACGGCCCGTTTTCGCCACGCGTGCGCGCCTGCTACATCGACTTCGATCGGGTGTTCGGACGGCTCATCACCACCTTGCGCTCGCTCGGTCAGCTCGACTCGTCCCTGCTCATGCTCGGCGCCGATCACGGGCACACCGAAGTGCACGAGCACTTCGACCTCGAGGGCTTCATCGAGCGTCGCGGGCTCAAGACGCTCTATTTCCCCAATCAAGTGAAACGCTGGCTCAATGCCGACGCCGCGGTCATGGTGGCCGGCAACGGCATGGGGCATATCTACCTCAAGGGTCCGGCTAAATGGACCGCGCGCCCGACCGCCAACGAGCACCTCGAGAGGCACCCTCAGTTGGTCGATGATCTGCTGGGCGAAGACGCCATTGATCACGTCATCTATCGCCCTGGGTCCGACGGCGAAGTGCGCGTCCGATCGAAGCGCGGCGACGCGTCGGTGTGGATGGATGGCGAGCAGATCACCTACAAGGTGAACACCCAAGATCCATTCGGGTACGGCCCGCTGCCGACGACGATGACGCGCGCCGAAGCGCTCGAGCACACCGCCCAAAGCGAATATCCGGATGCGCCGGTGCAGGTGGCGCAGGTATTCGAATCACCGCGCGCGGGCGACTTCTTGGTGTCGGCGAACCGCGGATACGATCTGCGACGTGAACGCCACAATCACCTGTCGTGTCACGGCTCGCTGCATCGCGAGCACATGACGGTGCCGTTCACGGTCAATCATCCGATCCTCGATCGGACCCCGCGTTCGGTCGATGCCTTCCCGACCATCCTCAATCTTTTAGGGCGGGAAATTCCGACTGGGCTCGACGGTAAGGATCTGACCAGAGCTCCGAGTTGAAGTCGCAGTCGGGCTGATTGACGAAGCCGGTCTCCATCAGCTTGAGAAGAATGAGCGCCGTCTGAAATCGCGGCACCGCGCTCTCCTGGCACACCTCATCGAAGGTTCTAAACCCGTCACACAGTCGGATCACGCGCCGAACCTCTTCCGGCAGCATGTTGAACTTTCGATGTGCCATGCGGCAGCGCGTGTCCTCGGGCCGTAAAATCATCTTCGAGAGATTTGGGCGGGAGCGTTCTCCCCACGCTGCGACGAATTGTCGCGAGCGAGACCCTATTTGAGCTGACTCTTCTTGCCGCTACCAACTTTTTGCAAGATCTCGGTCGTGCTGTGTCCGACTTTTTTCACCAGCCCAAGGGGCAGCGCACGATCGCTCATCCATACCTCGTAGGCGCCTTGCTGATAGTGCGTGGCGTCGAATGCGCCGGCCTTTGTGGAAATTTTTTCTTGGCCGAGTAGCTTGCCTTCGAACGTTCCTTTGCGAATGATCGACGTGCCCGGTGGCGGCACGGTCTGCACCGGATGCTTTCCCACCTTCACCCGCGCGTGATCGAGCTTCCAGGCGGTGTCGCCGTCGGGAATGTACTCGAGGCGGGTGAGAAACGGCCCCTCTGGGGTCGCCACCTCGATCTCGATGGCCAAGCGGATGTCCGAGCGCTCCACCAGCGCGTAGTGCATGACCAGCGTCTCTTTTTCACCTTCACTGGAAAGGAGATAGTCGGCGTAGGTACCGACCGGCGCTTTCATGAGCGCTTCGTACAGTAGCTGATCTCCGGGCGCGGACGGAGCCACCGGATCGCCCCAAGCGACGAGCGGGTAAAGGACCAGCAGCGCCGCCAGCGCGGAAGCGATCGAACGAACGCCGCTCACTTGAGCGATTCCTCTTTTTTCGCCTTCGCGGCCCGGAGCTCGGTGGCCAGCGCAGCATCGCCACCAATGGCGCCACCGCTGACCAAGACTCGATCGAGGAGCGCGATGTCCTCGACGGTCTGTTTTCGCAGCGTGTCGTGCGCCTCTTTGAAGTGCTCGAAGAATTCCACCAGCTGATCACCTTTGCGCAGGTTGAACACCGTGCCCAGCTTGCCGTCGCGGATGCGATCGAAATAGACGGTCACCTTGTAGAGAGGACCGGCTACTTTGTGCGTGAGCACGATGGAAAAGGCCGCCACCAAAATACAAAATGTCAGACCAAATGCGACCAGCATGTACACCATGGCGCGATCGTTGTCGGCGAACTGCGCCACCAGCTGTTGCGCCAGCATGTCGGTCGGATCCATCGCCCGCACCGCCACCACGCGCGACGCCTCATGGGCCTTGTTCATGATCAGGTAGCCGAGCACGCCGGTCAGCAGCGCCGAAATCGCCACCGTCGTCGCCGTGTAGCGCATCTGATAGCGCCAATCGAGGATGTAGTTCCGAACTTTTCGTCGGTAGGTAGCTTGCTCAGTCATAGGTCACTCCACGGTCTTTAAGTATTTTTCTACGTCATCGCCTAGCGCTTCCGCGATCGCGCCCAAACAATCCCGCTTGCTCTCGAGCTCGGCTCCCGCCGACATTCCGGTCTGAATCGATCCGCTCTCGGTCACCATGGTGCGGATCGCCTTCCCCGGATAGGTCGCCACATACCCCTTCACGTCGCAGTCGATCTGCATCTGTCCCCCCGCCTCTTTGGCGCTCAAGTTGGAGATGTTTCCGTCCACCAAAAGTCCGGCTAAATGTTTTTGACCGAGCTGGGACGCATTGGGATCGCCGTCGAGGTTTTCGATGGCCAGCGTGACCGGTCCGATCTTGTTGAGTCGTTCGATGAGCGAGCGACGGAACGCGCTCAAGTAGTCGGGGCCGAGCTTGCCGGTCTGAAAACCGATCGACACGAAGAACTTTGCGCCCGCCTTGGCGTTCGGCAGCGGCGAATGAAACGTCGGATTGGCCACCAGCTCGAGGGCCTTCTTGGCTTGCGTGCGAACGAACTCCGATTTATCGGCGAGCGCCGCTTGCAGGCCGTCGGCCGATCCGCGATCGCCGATTCGCCCCAGCGAGGTTGCCGCCACGCCGCGGACCGTCTCGTTGTCGTCTCTCAATAGCGCCCGCAAAAGCGAGCTGACTGCGCGCTTGTCGGCCAGCTTACCGAGCACGAGCGCGGCCAGGACACGGACTTTGTATGAGGGGTCCTGCTCGAGCGCCCGCATCAGGTCGTCGATGCGATCGGCAAACGCGCGCGACGCGAACAAGAGGACCACTGCGAGGGCGATAAGGGCGGCGGAACGTCGCATCGATGCGAGTACGATCGTCCTACTTTCGCAAGCGACCGTCAAGCTTCGCCGTTCGCACCCCAGCGCTGCGTAGGTCGGCTTTAACGCCAGGCGGGGTCGTTCAAATATTTCTGCATCAGCTCCACATAATGGCTGGCAGAAGCTTCCAACCACTCGAGCTCGTCCTCGGTGAGCGGACGCTTGGGACGCGCCGGGCTTCCCACCGCCAAATGGCCGGGCGGAATGGTGGTCCCCGGCGTCACCAGCGCGCCGGCACCGACAATGCAGCGTTCGCCGACCACCGCTTCGTCGAGCAGCGTGGCGCCCATTCCAATGATGCAGCGATCCCCCACCGTACAGCCGTGCAGCGTAACCCCGTGGCCGACCGTCACCTGCGATCCGACCAGCGTCGCGTGCAGTCCGTGCGTGCCGTGAAGTACGCTGTTGTCCTGAATCGAAGTTTCCTCGCCGATGCGGATGGAGTGCACGTCCCCGCGCAGCACCGCGCCGAACCAGATGCTCGAGCGCGCGCCAATGCTCACGTCGCCGATCACGGTAGCGTTGTCGGCCACGAAAGCCGAGGCGGCGATGGAAGGGATCCGATCGCCGAGGCTACGAATCAGTCCGCGATGTCCTGAGTTTGATTGGGAGGACGACATTCTCACATCTTCCACTTTCCAAAATCCTCTTCGGTCAGCTGCTCGAGGACTCCGATCGCACGCAGATCGATTCGTGAAACCTGATCGATCACCTTTTGCGCCACGCGAATTTTCGCGCCGGAGCGCATGCCGAGCGCGATGGCCGCGCCCGCTCCCGCCGAGACCTTGAGCGGGCTGCCGGCGGCGGTTTTCACTTTGAGCACCGAGTGAAACACGTTGTCCTCGACCGACAGGACGTCGACTGCATCGACCGACGCGCCGAGCTCACCGATGATTCGAGCCAAAACATCATGCAGCGATGGATCATATGCGTCGATCGCCGGATCGAGCTCGCGTGCGATGGCGGCGGCCTCGTCGACCCCGATCCAAAGGGGCAAGGTTCTGCGGCCGGCTTTGTCTTTGAGGATGATGATCGGTATGTGCGTGACGGGATCGACCGTGAGCGAATCGACCGTCATCTCGCACATGCGGGGACCGGTCTTGTTCGAACGCTTGAGGACCGGCGTGATCACGCCACCACCGGCAGGTTGAGCGCCCGAGCGTGGGTCGCTTCGAGCGCGCATTCGCCCTTGAGCGTATAGGCGCGTCGTTCGAGGATCCGCACCGGAATCAGTCGACCGATCAGATCGGCGGGACGATGGCCAGGCGCGGTGAAGTTGACCATTTCGTTTCCCGTCGTCCGTCCGCAGAGGCGATCGCCGAAGCGCGCTTCGCCCTCGACCAAAACCTCGGCGGTCCGTCCCACCCAGCGATCGAGCCGGCGTTCGGTTATGGCGCGCTGAAGCGTCTGCAGCACCTGCAGTCGTTCGCTCTTTACCTGGTCGGGCACGTCGTCCTTGAGCTTCAGCTTGAGTGCCGGCGTCTCGGGACGCGGCGAATAGACGAACGAATAGATGTTGTCGTACTCGACGCGACGAAGAAGCGTGAGTGTCTCTTCGAACTCGGCGTCGCTCTCGCCCGGATAGCCGACGATGATGTCGGTCGACAG
>PLXG01000281.1 GCA_003153195.1 Myxococcales bacterium | reverse complement strand
TGACCGAGAGCTCGTAGACCGACTGTGCGTTGTCGGTGACCGGACCGTACGAGTCGACGGCGATGGTAACCGGACCCATGCCGAGGAATCCGAACGCCACCAAGCCGAACGCGAAGACCGGCGCGGTGGAGGCGAGCGGGAGCAGGTCGTTCAGACCGAGCATCGAGATGCCGTAGGCGGTGCCCATGAGCACCACGAACACCAGTCCCATCCAGTAGGCCGAGAAGTTACCGGCGGTGAGGCCAGCGAGCACGTTGAGTGAAGGACCGCCCTCGCGCGAAGAAATCACGACCTCTTTCACGTGCGCCGAAGTGGTCGAAGTGAAGATCTTGATGACTTCGGGAATGATCGCGCCGGCCAAAGTTCCGCAGCTGATGATGGCCGAAAGCTGCCACCAAAGTGCGCCACCGCCGAGCTCGGGGATGAGCAGGAAGGAAGTGCCGAACGTGGCCACCACCGAAACGATCGAAGTGAGCCACACCAAGACGGTGAGCGGAGTTTCGAAGTTCATGTGATCGACGTTTCCGTACTTGGCCTTTTGGACCGCCTCATTGAGGAGGTAGGAGATACCCGAGGTCACGACCATCATGATGCGCATCGCGAAGATCCAAACCAGCAGCTTCACTTGGAGGACCTTGTCGCCCTCGATGGCGAGCAGGATGAAAGTGATCAGCGCGACGCCGGTGACTCCATAGGTTTCAAACCCGTCCGCGCTGGGCCCAACCGAATCACCCGCATTGTCGCCGGTGCAATCCGCGATGACGCCCGGGTTGCGCGCGTCGTCTTCNNTCTTGGTGAAGATACCGCCGGCGATGCGAAGCGCCGAGGCGCCGAGCGACTCACCGATGGCAAAGCCGATGAAGCACGGACCGGCGTACTCGTGCGGGATGAACAGAAGAATGCAGAGCATCATGAAGAGCTCGACGGCGATGAGCAGCATGCCGATCGACATGCCAGCTTTGAGTGGAATCGCGTAGGTCGGGAACGGCTTGCCCTTGAGGGATGCGAAGGCGGTGCGCGAGTTGGCGAAGGTGTTGATCCGAATTCCGAACCAGGCCACGCCCGCCGAACCGGCGATGCCGAGGAGGCTGAACAGCAGGATGACGACCACCGTCGCCACATCTTTGTGCTGGATGAAGCCGAAGTAGTAGACCATGACCGCGGCGATGAAGACCCACAAGACGCCGATGAACTTGCCCTGGGTGAACAGGTAGGTCTTGCAGGTTTCATAGATCAGCTCGGAGACTTCGAGCATCGACTTGTGAACCGGCATGTTCTTGAGCTGGCTATAGATCACCAGTCCGAAGACCAAGCCGAGCACGCAGACGACCAGACCGCTGGCCAGCAGCGACCATCCGGTCATCCCGAGGAAGGTGACCGAATGAAAATCCGGCAGCACCAGGTCGAGGTCGGATGCGAACGCGTTGGCGCTCGAGCCGAGGACGAGCAGCATGGCCGTTAGGGCCGCTAGAGTGCGAGATACTTTTGAAGCCATCTTCGAGGTTCTCCTTCAAAAAAGAGGGCGCGACGCCGCACCCTTTTGCCTGTGAAATTCGCGAAGGTCATACCCTGCGAAAGAGTCGAATGTAAAGGAGTATCTCCAGAAAACGCGGTCAGAATCGGTAATGAATCCCGAGGCCGAACGCGAGGTCGTGGCGGTCGGCCCCGGCCACCGGTACCAGCACCGCCAGCTCGAGGCTGAGTGTTCGCCACAGTCGGAATCGCAATGCGCCCGATGGCGCAATGTGGTCGAGCACCGCGCGCTGACCCAGTGATACCGACAAGTTGGCCGCGATTCCGAGCCAGATCCACGGGGAATATTGAAGACCCACGCTTCCAATCGCACCGCCGCGCAAGAACGCGGGACCGGCCGATGCTGCGCCGGTCATGACGCCTCCCAGAAATCCTGAAACCGCCAGTCGACCGGAGGCGAGCGGACGAACTTCCGCGGCCAATCCGACTTCGCCGCCGAACGTTCGTTCATTCGCTGCGATGGTGTTGGTTGGAAACAGGACTCGTCCGTAGGGAGTGATTGCCAACTTGCGTCCGTGATAGGCGATTACGCTGGCGGCCAAGCTGAGATCGCCGAGCCCGACCGAGTTGCCCTTGATGCTGGTGTTTTGCGCGTACTGATAGTCGACGATCTCGAGCGACGCCGACACTTCGAAACGTTTCTTGAAGGCGAAGCTGCCGTCTACGTGCGTGGTGATTCCAAATGCGCCGTAAAATGCAGGGAGATCGATGATCGCGCCGCCGCGTACGCCGATGGCGACTTCTGATCGCGGACAGGCGCGATGTCCCATGCCGAGGTCACCTTCGGCAATGCCGATCAGCGCCGGCCCGTCGAGAAGTCCGAGATGGCGCGTACGATCACAGGCGAGTTTGTCGTCCGATTCATCGGCGCCCGCGGTGGCCGTGCCACACCAGATCGCCAAAAGGAGCGAAGACGCAACGAGCGCGCGTGCCGTCGCTTCAGCACGGGTCATTTGTGACTCCGCGGCGGATCGAACTTTCCGTTGCCATCGCGGTCGAGCACGAACGGATTGGTGAACGCGAACGGATAGGCGCCGGGGATCACGTGCGCGAAATGAAACAGCGGATCGGATTCGTCGGTCGGAATCGGCGGCGTGTTCAGCGGGCCGATCGAATCGCCAGCTTTCACGTCAGCCTTGTCGACCACGCCGTCGCCGTTGTTGTCTGACGTATCGGGGATTCCATCTTGCTCGTTGTTCGGTCCGCCGCCCAGATCGGCCGAGATCGGAATCGCAGTGCCGGCTTCGATCACCAACCATGCATCACCATTCGCTGGAAGCAGATCGTCGAGCGCGATCGATCCGTGATAGCGCGTAAGTCCATCGACGCCAAACGGATCGGACGGCGCGCTGATGGCATCGCCCGACGCGGACAGCGTGCGCACCACTTCGCCATTGACGACGATGCGAATTTCATCGACGGGAATCCACGGCGCCGCCGACACGTCGATGTTCTACATCGCCGACGGCGCGGGCGTAAACGGATAGATGGAGAAGCTGCGATTGCCGCCGCCTTCGGCAGCACCGGCGGTCACGGTCGCGGTGATCACCGGGCCGTTCGATCCGAACGAGGTACCATCGCGGATCGATTGGTTGAGTCGATTGATGTCGAACGCCGGCCCGACGACCGTGTTGGTGTAGATGATGTTGCGCGGTGATCCCACCGTATCGTCGCTGAGTCCGTGCGAATCGCTGTTGGCGGTGCCGGTTTTGATCTGCCCCTGATTGAGCGTGTAAAACCAGAACGCGCGATATTGCTGCAGCGATTCGTTGTTCGTGCCGTTCATGACCTCTTGCGCGTGGTGATCGTTGTTGGCGTGACCTCCGGCCGGGCTGCGAATGTACATTCCACCAGCGGTGCCGTCGTCGAACTCGGGGAGATCGTCGAAGGTGTTCAGTCCAATTGCGCGCGGAAAGCCGAGGTCGCGGCCGAACTCCGGCTCGGCCCACGGATGGTTGAGCTGAATGATCGAAAGCCCGGTGTAGAGCGGCTCAACGCGATCGAAGAGCTCGCCCGGCTCGACGAACTCGTCCTGCGGTCCGCCATGTCGCGGCGCCGCCGGGTCGTAGGCCAGCGGGAAGAAAATGTAGTGGCCGATGACGTGCGGATAGGGATTGTTCGGCACAGTGAGATAGGGAACGTGGCCGGTGGTCTCGACGCCCGATACTGCGTTCATGCGATCGGTCAAGTTGAGCGCGTCGAGCGTCGGACCGTAGTCGTAGACGTTGTCGTGATCGGTCGCGATGATGATCTGTACGTCGGCGGCGGCGAACGAAAGCACGCGATCGGCGTCGGGAATCGAGCTGTCGAAGCTGGCCGCGCCGTGCACGTGCAAGTCGGCGGAGAGCGTGCCCGGCGGCTGAAGCGCGAGCGCGTGCAGATCGAACGCAATCGTTTGCACACCGATGGCGATGTCGACTTTTTGCCGGCCCAGCGAAAAGAAAGGTCCGTGAAACGCATAAAAATAATAGGACCCGGGCAGGATCTCGACCTCGACCGGATCGCCTTCGCGCGAAATCAAAAAACGATTGCAGGCCGGCGACGGTCCATGCGGCGGGCCGAGCCACGGAGAGCAGGTGTCGAAGCGACCGTAGAGCGTACCCGTAACTTGCGAGGTAGTCGCCGCATCGACGGGCACCACGAACACTTCGGCGTCGAGTCGATGGTGGGTGTCGCCGTCGGAAACTGTGACCGAGACAATTCCGTGATCGGGCAGCGGCAGATCGCCCACGTCGAGATCGCCGGCGATGGTGAACTCTTTTTCGATCTGTTTACGTCCCAGTGAATCGACTTCGATGAGGTAGTTGCGACCCGCGGGAACCACCGCCGAAAACCCTCCATCCGCGGCCGGGACTACCTGCGTACGCGGAATGCGCGAACCGACTGGTGTGGTGAGCTTGCCTTCGGTAATCAGCACCGCAGCGTCGCGCTCGCCGCTGATGGGCCGATTGCGCACCACGTGGCCGGTCACCGTCGCCAGCTTGTCGCCGTAGAGCTGCTTGCGCACGCCGTAGGCAATGTCGGCACTGGCGGCCACGTCGCCTTTGTTGCTGACCGCGAGGAATCGCTCGAACACGCGATAATCGCGCGGCGGAATCACTTCGCGCGGCAATCCGCCCGATGAGACGCAGTCGGAGTTGAATCCCTGCAAATTGCTCTGTGAGCACGATACCAGCGAATAGCTCGCCTCCGGTTCCGAGTGTGTCGACGCCGAGAGCAGCGGATAGTCGTGAAACAAGCTGTCGAGATCGAGTAGATCGATATCGGGATCGGAAAATCCACCGCCCGGATCGGTGGCAAATGGCAACATCGATCGATTGCACCAATAGAATCCGTCGGAGAGCGCCCACAATTGAGGGTCGGGCGTGCCATTCACCACCTCGGTGCGCACGCGTATGCCGGCCTCGCACGGCCGCATTTCATAGAGCGTATGAATAGGAATGTCGCTGTTGTGATAGAGCGTGCCACTCAGCTGAACCGCCACGCGCGTTGGCCGCTCGTCGATGATGCGCAGCTCGGTGTAGTTGGGTGAGTCCTTCGGCAGAATACCCACCACCTGCAACATTTGGTTGAGCGCGTCATTGGAGTTGCCAGCGCTCAGATCGATGAGCGCGCCGCCATTGGTATCGAGCAAGTTTTCGTGGCCGATGCCGGAGATGACCGCGCGAACGATTCCGTTCGACAAGAGCACGTCGCCGCGTCCGCCCAGCGCATCCAGTCCGCTGGGGCCGTCGTTGGTTTCGAGCGTGCGTACCTCCATTGCCACAGCTCCACCATCGGATGCACACTCGAACTTGAGCGCCTGGCAGGGCGAATCGACGACACAGTTGGCGCCGCCGCCTAGGCAACTCTCCTTCTTACAGCCTGCAAACGAGCCGACGAAGAGGAGCCCGACCGCAAAGAGATTGCGCACGCGCTTCCATCATGATGGAAATTTGCTCGATTGTGAACTCTTGATGAACGAGAAGGGGAGGCGGAGTTACTGCGATTTTTTGATGACGACCAGATGGTAGTTCTTGAACTCGGCCTGACCGGCTGAGTACAGGATCTCGGTCAGAAGGCGGTAGGGCGTGCCTTTGTCGACCATGATCATTGCCGTTCCGTCGAACGGCGAGCCGCCCAAGCTGAGCAGCTTCTTCAAGCGGTTCGCATGCTTGGTAAGGATGTCGACCACCGGCGTGATGTAGTAGCCGTTGGCTCCGTCGCGCTTGGCGCTCGGATCGACCGCGCCCGAACGCACCGGAGCAACCGCGTCACCCTCGATGAGGATCGCAGTCTGTGAAACCGTGATGTTGACGGCGATCGGGCGCGTCTTCTCCGACGAGGAAGAGGGCAGCACCAAGCCTTCCGTCATCGATGCGGCCGACGCCTGAACTGCGAACTGCTTGAGAAGGAACACCAGCAAGATGGTCATCATGTCCATCATCGGCGTGATGTTCAGGTAGGCCATCGCGTGCTCGGCGGCCTCTTCTTCCACCTTGTCGCGAAAGCGGTTGAGCTGCTTTTTCGCGTCGCGCGCGGAGATCTCGCCTTCCTTTTCCGGCTTGCTCATTAATTCACACCTGCGGCAAGGACGACGTCGCCGAACAGCTCGTAGGTCTCCAGCTTTTTGCCTGCGTTGTCCGGGTCTTCCTTTTCGACCAGCTTGCCGCGGCACGCATCCATCGTGGCGACGACGTGCTCGTACTTGATGGCCGGGTCGGCATTGATGATGATCTTGGTCTCTTCTTGACCGATCGGGAGCTTCTTGATCTCGCTCATCTTCTTGACGAGCTCTTCGTAGTCGTAGTCGCCGTTCGGTTTTTTCGGAACGGTCGGGAGCAGAAGGGTCGGGAGCTCTTCCAGACCGCCTGCTTTGTTGAAGCTGAAGCCCTGATGAAGCGTCGCGCCCGAGGTCAGGATGGTGAATCCTTTGTCGGAGATCGACACGGTCAAGTTCAGCTCCTGCTTGGGCACCTGATCGGATCCACCACCAGCAGAAGAGCCGGTCGTAGGCATCGATCCGTTGATGTCTGAAAGCGCGGCCGCGAAGGTGGTGGTCGCGAGCATGAACATGATGACGTTGGTGACGATGTCGAGGTAGGGGACGAGGTTTAGCTCGCCGCCTTCTTCGGCCAACTCTTCACCATGATCGCGGATCTTGCGCATCTTGGTACGAAGCCGCTGCGGAGTCATCGACGTTCTCCCGAAAAATTAGCTGCTGCGTGCGGCAGTGGCGCCCGACGAGTTGGCCTGCTGCGATTCAGACAGGAGGTTCTCCAGCTTCATCGAGAACGATTCTAGCTCATGCTGTTGCTTCTTCGAGGCGGCGTTCAAGAACACGTGGCCGATCATGCAGGAGACGGCGATCGCCAGTCCCAGCCACGTGTTGTTCATTGCCTCTGAAATCTTCGCCGACAGAATCGTCGAGCGGTCCGCAGCGGCCGCTTTCGCGACTGCGGCGAAGGCGCCGATCAGACCGGTGATGGTTCCGAGCAGTCCGATCAGCGTCGCGATGTTCGCCAGCGACCACAAGGCGCCGATTCGCTTCTTGAGATCCGGCGTCACGTCGATGAGCGTCTCTTCGATCGCGGCGGTCACCGCGGCTTCGCCCTTGGGCAGGCGAGTGAGGCCGGCTTTGGCCACTCGCGCGACCGGCGCCTCTGTCGCCGAGCACAGCTTGATCGCTCGGTCGATGTTATTGGCCGCCACCAACTTCCGGATCTGGTCGAGGAACGCTCTCGCGTTCACTGCGCCCTTGCCGAGGAAGAAGATGGTCCGCTCGACGATGATCGCGACTGTGATCGTCGAACAGATCAGGTTGATGTACATGAAGAATCCGCCTTGCTCGAAAAATTCTGCTAGGTGCTGCATGTGCCCTCCGCGGCCTCGCTCTCGAGCCGCTATCAAAGCGTGGTTCCCGTTAACCTGTCAGTATCCGTTCACCGAGACGGCCCACACCGCCTCGGTATTTTTCCTCGCGCACGACATAATATCTGATTCAACTTTGGTGTCAAGCAACCGATCGCAGTCTTGGCGCAGGTTTTCTTTGTGGCTGCCTCGGCTTAACGCGACCCGACCTTTCTCCGACGTCAGGATATTGTGCCGTCAAAATACTTCGTCCGAGAAGTGGCCTTTGTCAGTTCGCGCGAATTCGGGCGGCAAAGTTCCGCGCTTGAACGGGAGCAAGATCGAATTCGGCGTGCCCGGCCGCGCCGGTCGACCGTTGTCGGGTGTACCGCGAACGAAGTAGATCCCGGGGGGCGCATCGAAATCACGCACCGGCGTGTTCGGATGACCGGCCTTCATGAACTCGGTCCAGATCGGCGCAGCCGTGGTGCCGCCGGTGGCGTCGTTGCCGATCGATTTGAAATCGTCGCGGCCAACCCAGACGCCGCATACCAGATCGCGCGTATACGCCATGAACCAATTGTCTTTGAAGTCGTTCGACGTGCCGGTTTTTCCGCCGGCGGGACGGCCGAGCTCTTTGGCTTTCTGCCCGGTGCCTTTCTCGACGACGTTCTTCATCAGATCGATCATGACGTAGTTGGTGTCGGCGGGGATGCGGCGCTTGCGATCTTTTTCCGCCACCGGATGCTCCTCTTCGATGATGGTGCCGTCGGCATCCATGATCTTTTCGATCACCACCGGCGTCACTTCCAGTCCACCGGCGGGAAATGTGGCGTAGCCGTAGGTGTGCTCGATCAGCGTGACTTCCGGCGTGCCGAGCGCGATCGACGGATGTCTGACAATTTGCGCGGTGATGCCGAACTTTCGAATTTGCTCGATCACTTTGTCGACGCCGAGCGCTTCCACCAATCGAACCGACACGGTGTTGATCGAGTGCTGTAGCGCGGTGCGCAGCGTGATCGGCCCGAGATAATCGTTTTTGTAATTGTGCGGCGACCAAAATCCGGCGGCAGTCTTCACTTTAATCGGGGCGTCATAGACGATCGAAACTTCGGTGTATCCGTTTTCAACGGCGGCCGAATAGATGTACGGTTTGATCGAAGATCCCGCCTGCCTTTTGGCCTGCGTCGCGCGATTGAACTGCGACAGATCGTAGTCGTAGCCGCCCACCATCGCGGTGAGATGTCCGTTCGCCGGATCGACCGCCAGGAGCGCGCCTTGAATCTCGGGACGCTGCGCCAGTTGCGCCATTTCGGTGGTTTCGATGACCGCTTTGCGACCGTGTCCTTTTTCGGTGTCGACCTTGGTGATGCGCACCGGAATCAGATCGCCGTCTTTCATCTCGTTGCCGCGCTTGGACTCCCAATGTTCGATTCGCTCGGCGTCGTTTTCGTCGAGAGGCACGCGCAACGCACCGACTCGCACGTAACTTTTCGGATGATGCGCGTCGCTTTTATTTCTGGGTTCGGGCGCCGCCAAAAAGACCCGATCGTGCACCAGCGCGCCAGAGGTCAGCGAGCGCGCCGCCTCTTTTTCAGTCTTGGCACCGGCGGGCGCCCACGGCCTGGGCATGCCTTCGAGAAACTCTTTCAGATCAACCTCGTTCAAATGCTCGACGGGGCCGCGAAATCCAAATCGGCGATCGACCTCTTCGAGACCGTGCTTCACCGCCGCTTCGGCCGCGCGCTGCTGCTTCATGTCGAGCGTGGTGTAGATCTGTAGTCCGCGTCGAAAGATCTCTTTGCCACGATATTTGGCCTGCACGATGCGCCGAATGTGCTCGACGAAGTAGGGCGCGGCAGTGTGATTGAGAGGCGTGTCTTTGGAGATGATGGCGATCGGCTCGACCCGCGCCTCCTCCGCCTCTTTCTCGGTGATGAGCTTGTTCTCCACCATCTGACTGAGCACGTAGCGCTGACGATCCTTGGCGCGTTTGTAGGAGACGATGGGCGAATCCTGCGTCGGCGCTTTGGGCAGGCCGGCCAGCATGGCCGCCTCGGCGATGGAGAGATCCTTGGCGTCTTTGCCGAAGTAGACCTCCGCCGCCGCTTGCACGCCGTAGGCGCCATGGCCCAGATAGACGTTGTTCAGATAGATGGAGAGGATCTGATCCTTAGATAGGCGCTTCTCCATCTTGCGCGCCAAGATCGCCTCACGGATTTTTCGAAACACGTTGCGCTCGTTCATGTCGAGGCGAAACTTGGCCACCTGCTGGGTGATGGTCGAGCCGCCCTGCACTACGTGCCCGGCTTTGAGGTTGGTGATGGCCGCGCGCAAAATGCCCATCGGATCGACGCCGTGATGCTCGAAGAAGCGATTGTCCTCGGCGGCCACGAAGGCGTTCTTCACCGTCGGTGGAATCTGGTCGTACGGAAGCACGATGCGCTTTTGCAGGTAGAACTCGCCGATGAGCTCGCCGTCTTTGGAAAAGACGCGGCTGGCGCGGCCTGGCTTGTAGTCGGCCAAGGTCAGATAGCCTTCGGGAACGTCGCGTTCGAGTTCGCGATAGGCCCAAATGCCGAGCGCCCCCGCACATGGAGTGGCGAGCAAAAAGAACAGAATGAAGAAGCGCAGAAACGAGAAACGCTTACGCGATCTCGGCGTTTTCCGCTTGGGCGGCTCCGTCAAATTTGCTTTCGGCTCTGGTCCGGCCACAATTATAAGGTATGTCGTCCGACTCGCGACCTGTCAAATTTACAGCGCTTTCCGTTGTGTTCTGGTTGGTGGTGCTGGGATTGGCCCCGGCGCGTGCGCTGGGACAGGAGACCGTGTCGGCGGAAACCGACGCTGACAGCGCGACTGAGCCCTACATCGTGGCGCCGCTCGAAAACGGTACGATGCTCAAGTCGCTCGATTGGATGTCGAGCGCGGTGGCAGTGATCGTCGCCGAGAAGTTGGAGAATCATCCGCACCTTCGTCCGGTCTATGGCGCGCAGGTTATCGACGGGCTCGAGCACGACTTCTATGCCGACAAGATCGCCAAACGCGCGCGACTGCTCGGCGCCAGATGGGTTTTTTCTGGCGCCTACACGCGGCCCAATTGGAAGAGCGAGCTCAAGCTTCGGCTCTACGAAGTCGTCGACGGTGCGGGCCCCGATGGCATGCCGACGCTCAAGATAGTGGCGGAATCGAGCACGCTGGCGGAGTCGAAGCAGTTGTACGATCAGATCGACGAGAATCTGCTCAAGCTGCTCGACGACAAAGGGTGGACGCCCGATTCCGACACGCTGGCGCAGATCAAACGTCGACCGTCGCGCGATGTCTATTCGCTCACGGTGTTTGGGCGCGCGCTCAACTTGCTTTTTGGTTTGGGTGGACCGCGCGTGCTGGAGGAGGCGGTCAGACAATTTCGCAAAGCGAACTTGATCGATCCCAAGTTTGCCGAGTCGCATCGCATGCTGGGCGTGACCTATCTCGAGCAGGGCGATCGATCGCGCGCCGCGTCGCAATACGCCTATGCGCTCGATCTACGGCCGGGATATTTCGCGACGCTGGCGGGATTGGCGCGACTGTATCGCGAAGATCAAAATCGTCCGCGCGCACTCGAGATGGTGGAGAAGGCGTTGCGCATCCGGCCGTGGGATGTGGAGATGCGCGAGACCGTCGGTGAGCTCCTGTGGGAAAATGGCGAGCTCGAGCGGGCGCTCGAAGAATTGCAAAAGGTGATCGCGGTGCAGCCGCGCCATCTGGCGGCGCGCCGAACCTTGGCGCTGGTCTACGCCGCGCGCGGAGACACGACCGACCTGGCGGCCGAGCTCGAGCGGATCTCTGATCTGCAGCCCGACGATCTGCCCGAAGCGATGCAAGTGAAGCTCGATCTGGCAGCGACCTATCAGCGCATGGGCGCCACCGAAAAAGCGGTCAACGCCTACGAAGAGGTGCTCAAAAAGCATCCGCGCAACGTGCAGGCGCTCAAGTTTCTCGGCGACTGCTATCGAAAATTGAAAGAGCCCGATCGCGCTATCACCGCCTACCAAAAAGCGATGAAGCTGGCGCCGGATGATCCTCGTCCCTACTTTCTTCTCGGCGCCGCCTATTTGGAAGCGGGCAACGACGCCAAGGCGGAATGGATCTTCCAGCACGCCGTCGAGTTTCATCGCTACACCGGTGAGGCCTACTCCAATTTGGGATCGATCGCGTTTCGCAAAGGTGATTTGTCGAGCGCGTTTTGGTACCTCTCGCGCGCGGTGCAAAAGGCGCCCTCGCGACCGAAGGCGCACTACAACTTTGCGCTGGTTTTGTCTGCCAAGAAAGATCGCGACCGCGCCATCGACGAGCTCAAGACCGCCGGCGATCTCGATCCACAAGATCCGGAAATTCACTATTTGTGGGGCGTGATTCTGCTTCGGCAGGGCAGGCTCGACGAAGCCAAGACTCACTTCGAAGAGGCGCTCAAGCGAAATCCCAATCATCCCGACGCCAAGCACAATTTGGCGCTGCTCGAGGATTTGGAAAAGCGCTACGGCGGAGAGCACTCGGCAGCGGGATCGAAGTAGCGCGCGATCAACGCGGCGACTGTCACGGCGTCGAGGGCGCCGGCTCAGCGCGCCAGGTGCAGCTAGACGCAAAGGCGGAGTAGCGCTCGCAGGCTTCGACATAGGTAGCGCGCTTACCGCAACCCTGCACTCCGAACGTACGATCGTCGAGCTGCTTGTAATCAAGATCGGTGCATGAGAGATCGTACGACGCCCGCGATTGAAGCTGCTTCATGCTGGCGCCGCATCCGGCGGTGACAAGGAGTAAAGAGAGGCGCAGAGATCTCATGCTCGAATCGTAGCGCGAGCGCGAGGTTAGTCTGTGACCACGCGCACTAACAAGATCGTTATGAGAACCCGCGACATGATGAGTCGTGCCGTCGGTGCGAAACGGCCTCGGGGCGCCTCACTTCGTTTCGGCACTTCCACGGGCCGCGTTCGCTTGCGCTCACCGCTTCGCGCGCCTCGGTCGCCCCGACGCCTTCGACGTTCTTTGCCGGTTTTGATTTTCCGAATCCGGATCCGGATCTCAAACGGCGAGGACCGTCGGAGGCGTCGGGGCAAGGTTGGGGGAAGGGACGCTAACTCTGGCTGCGACGGACATGCATCTTTTCTTGGCAACGCTGTCCCCGACCTTAGAGCTGAGCTGCGTTGGTTCGATGGTTGGAAAGGTGCAGCGAAATGTGATGTCAGACAAGATGCTGATGCGCACGAGCGTGCGTCGACTGCGGTCGCGCGAACATGGCTCGTCGGCGTTGGTTGGCGGCGGCTGGGGTTACTGGAGCTTACGGCGACTGCCTTAAGATAAACGGATACTCGACCTCGACTTCGCCGCCTTCGCGCGGCGGTGGGAACTTTGCGCCGTACATCGTCTCTTGCATGCACTCGCGTAGCGCGGGGTCGGTGAGGGTGCTCTTCTCGTCG
>PLXG01000037.1 GCA_003153195.1 Myxococcales bacterium | reverse complement strand
GATGTTCCTCGACGAGGCGCGAATCAATGCGCGCCTTTCGCACTCGAACGTGGTGCAGGTGCTCGAGCTCGGTCAAGCCGACGGCAAATACTTCATGACCATGGAGTACGTCGCCGGACTTTCGGTGGCGGCGATCGGAAAAAAGGCCACGCAGCGTCTCGGCGAAGTTCCGCAGGCAGTGGCGGCCGGTATCGTGGCGCAGGCTTGCGCGGGATTGCACTACGCGCACGAGCGCACCATGCCCGACGGCACGCCGCTCAACATCATTCACCGCGACATCTCGCCGCAGAATTTNNAAGGTGGTCGACTTCGGCATCGCCAAGGCCGAGAACCGCGAGACCGAGACCCGCGCTGGCATGGTGAAGGGAAAATTTTCCTACATGTCGCCCGAGCAGTGCTTGGCACAGACGCTCGATCGCCGATCGGATGTCTTTGCGCTCGGAATTATTTTGTTCGAGCTGTGCACCGCGCGCCGTCTGTTCAAACGCGGCAAGACCTATCAGACCTACGAGGCCATCACCAAGGCCGACGTACCGTCGCCGCGCTCGCTCAATCCCAAGATCGATCCGGGCGTCGAGGCGGTGATCATGAAGGCGCTGCAGCGGCTGCCGGAAAATCGTTACGACTCCGCCGACGCGATGCAGGAAGCGCTCGAGCAGGCCATGCACAGAGCCGGCATGCGCGGCTCGCGCACCGATTTAGAGAAGTTTCTCGAACGCACCTTCGACAAAGAGTTCAGAGAGCAGCAGGATCTGCTTTCGAGTATTCAGCGCGGCGACGTCGATCGTAAATCGATGATCCATATGTCGGCGGTGGCCGAGAACGCCGCGGCCGAGCTCAACCTGGGCAAGACAGACTCCGGAAAGATGGAAGCGGTCAGCAAGCCGCAACTGCAGACGCCGCTCCCACAGATGCTGCAACCGCTGGGCGATGACTCCAAACCAACGCAGATTCCCGAGGCGCGCGAGCCGCTCGACGACGGTCCGACTCGTTTCGACGCGCGGAGTTATCCGACCGAAGGCGCGCCCACCGTGCCCGAGTTGCCGGCGAACGATGTCCCGCTCTATCAGTACGTGGTGATGGCGTTCGTCATGCTTGGGATTCTGGCCGGGCTCGTCTGGTACGCAAGTCCACGCTGACGGCGGGAACAGACAGCGCATCCCGCTCTGCTTTTTTCAACGCCGCGAGAAATCGTCCAGTGTGAGAGCTGCGCACCTTGGCGACTTCGTCGGGCGTGCCGGTGGCGACCACGAACCCACCGCCTGCACCCGCCTCCGGTCCCAAGTCGATCAGATGATCGGCGCGACGAATGAAGTCGAGGTTGTGCTCGATGGTCACGATGGTGTGTCCGCGATCGAGCAGTCGATCGAGCGCAGCGACGAGAACCTCCACATCGCTGCCGTGAAGCCCGGTAGTCGGCTCATCGAGCAAAAAGAGCGTAGGACCCGCCTTGGCTTCGAGATGCGCCGCCAGCTTGAGGCGCTGTGATTCGCCGCCGGAGAGCGTCGCGGTCGATTGCCCGAGCGTGAGATAACCGAGACCCACTTCGGCGAACGGTCGCAAACGGTCGCAAAGTTTCTGCTCGTCGCAGAAGACCCGTAACGCCTCATCGACAGTGAGGTTGAGACAGTCGATGATCGAAAGACCGTGCACTCGCACGCCGAGAATTTTTTCGCGGAAGCGCTTTCCGTCGCACTGGTCGCAGACTACAGTGATGTCGGCTAAAAAGTGCATCTCGAGCGTAACCACGCCCTGGCCCTGACAGCCTTCGCATCGTCCGCCGCCCTTTTCCGTCGACACGTTGAAGGAAAAGGCGCCGGCGGTGAGCCCCAGGTGTTGCGCCGCTTCGGTTTGAGCGAATCGCTTGCGCAATTCGTCCATCGCCTTCAGATAGGTGGCCGGATTCGAGCGCGAAGAACGTGATAGCGGCGACTGATCGACCAGTACCACCTCTTCGAAGACCTCCAACCCTTCGACCGCGTCACATGCTCCGACGACGTCGACCGGTTTGCCCTTTTTTCGCAGCGCCTGAGCGTGCAGCACGTCGACCAGCAGCGTCGATTTTCCCGCGCCGGAAACACCGGTGAGACAGATCATTTTGCCGACCGGAATGGTCACGTCGACGTCTTTTAAATTGTTGGCGTTCGCGCCGCGAATTGCGATCTCACTTCGTGCCTCGCGGACCTTGCGCGTCGTCGCTTTCTCGCGCTTGCGAAAGAACCTGCCCGTCGGAGACGCCGGCGCACGCATCATCTCAGCGAAGCTGCCTTCGAACACCAATTGTCCGCCGCGCGTCCCGGCCGCGGGACCGAGATCGATCACATGATCGGCAGCGCGAATGATCTCCGGCTCGTGCTCGACTACCACTACAGTATTTCCGCGCGCAGTCAGCTTGCGCAAAACACCGAGCAATCGATTCGAATCTCGCGGATGGAGTCCCACCGACGGCTCATCGAGCACGTACAGGGTCCCAGTGAGCTGCGCGCCGAGCGCTGAAGCCAGCGCGATTCGTTGCGCCTCGCCGCCAGAAAGCGTACGCGCTTGACGAATGAGCGACAGGTATCCGAGCCCCACCTCGTCGAGAAATTCGAGTCGCGACGACAGCTCAGAAAGCACCGGCTGCGCAGTGTCGCGCGCCTGTCCGCGCAACGCTCGTCCCGCCACCGACAAGAACATCGCCAGCTCGGTGACCGGCATCGCTTCCAGCTCGGCGATCGACTTGCCACCGACGTGAACTGCGCGGGCCTCGGGACGAAGTCGCGTGCCTTGGCAAGCCTCGCAAGTGTCATAGCCGCGATAGCGCGACAGCAGCACGCGCACGTGCATTTTGTATTTCTTCGACTCCAGATAACGAAAGAAGCCGCGAATACCGTACCACTGCCCGCGCTTCCATCCGCCCTTCTTGTAGTCTGGATCTCCGTCGAGAATCCACTTTTTCTCGGTCGCGCGCAGGTTGCACCACGCCACGTCGAGCCGCGTCTTCTTGTGCTTTTTGGCCAGCCTCTCGAGATCGTCCTGACACTCGCGGTTGGAGGGAGTTTGAAAGATCGCGATGGCGCCTTCGGCGAGTGTCTTGCGCGCGTCGGGAATGACTTTGTCCCAATCCACTCCGACGGTGCGACCGAAACCCTGACACGCTTCACAGGCGCCGAGCGGAGAGCTGTGCGAAAAGAGCGCCGGTTCGGGCGCACGCAGACTTTCGCCGCAGCGTGAACAGGCAAAGCCCTCATTGAAGATGATCGGCGCGCCATTTTCCCGCGCAACTTCGGCGTGCCCGCCGCTGAGCGCAAACGCGTTGTAGAGCGAATCGGTGAGTCGCGCGCGCTCTTCGGCTTTGACCGCCAATCGATCGACCACCAGCGGCAGCTCGCGAAATCCGCGCACGGTGTCGAGATCGAGCGCGTCGCGATCGACCATTTTTCCGTCGATGAACAGCCGGCGATACCCCTGCTTCACCAGCTCGGAAAGTCGCACCGCCACGTCGCCTTTTCCCACCGGCGTTGGCGCGATCAGGTGTACTCGCTCGCCGCTACACTCGCGCAAAACAACATCCGCCGCCAGTTGCGCAGTGTCACGCGCGACCAAGCTGTCGCATTTCGGGCAGTGCACTTCGCCCACTCGCGCGAACAGCAGCCGCAAAAAGTCGGCGATCTCGGTGACGCTTCCGACGGTAGAACGCGCATTGCGAACGCCGTTGCGCTGCTCGATGGCGATCGCCGGAGGAATTCCGGTCATCGAATCCACGTCGGGCCGATGCATGCGCTCGAGAAATTGCCGCGCGTAGGTAGACATGCACTCGACGTACCGTCGCTGTCCCTCGGCGTACAGCGTGTCGAACGCCAGCGACGATTTTCCCGATCCGGAAACTCCGGAGATCACCGTCAGCGCGTCGCGCGGAATGGCGCAGTGCACGTTTTTTAGATTGTGCGTGCGGGCGCCTGCGATGACGATCTCTTTCAATCTTCGATTCCATTCTTGGCCGTCGGTGCGAACACCGCCTTGGCCAACTCATGCTGTTTTAGCGAGATTCGCACCACCGTCCCTGGCCCGCGCAACACTCGCTCCTTCAAGAACAAATGATAATTCTTAATTCCGTCTTCGGCAGGCGGCGCGCCCTGCGATTTCTTCGACGGTGTGCCCGTTACCAAGCGAACCTTTTCCTGCGGCTGGAGCACAAAGCCCGGATCGAGCGTGCCGAGCGGATGCGGCCTTTCGTTCGCCTTCTTCGAAATTGTGAGCGCACATCCCGCCGATGTCACGGCGTTGGCGCCAGTATTTTCCAGAATCATCCACTCTTGATTGAGCGCGTCAGCCTCTTTGGTCGCGTGAAGCGTTCGGAAAATCAGAGCCATTCGTCACCTCGGATGGGGAACCTAGCACAGGCTTGTGTTAAATAGAGCCCAGGAGGAATCATGCCGAAGCTCACCATTGAACAGCCGCATTCGCTGCCGATTGCGGAAGCGAAACAGCGACTGCAGACGCTCTCCGATCAGCTGGCGACCAAGTATGGAATCGCGGCCAAGTGGACGTCGGATCGCGAAGCGGAGATCAAGCGCACTGGCGTGACTGGAAAGATCGTTTGCGCGGAGACGAAGGTCTCAATCCTACTCGACCTGTCGTTCACGCTCACGCCGCTCAAAGGAACCATCGAGGAGCGCGTCCGCGCGGAGCTCAAGAAAGCGCTCAGCTAATCTCCAGCCAAACTGCCTGTGCTTCCACCAGCACGCGAACCTCTCGGTCGTCCGCGAGCTGATCGGCGGGCGAATCTTCGCTGAACACGTCAAACGGCCGTCCGTGCGCGGCGCAGCCGGGCGCGATCGCAAGATGATCGCGCGCGCGCTTCGAGGTTACCGCCGAATATTTTCCGTGCACGTTGTAGACCGACACTTCCCGTCCCTGCACTTCCACGACCTTGCCCTTGCCGGGCGGAAAGTCGCTTAGCGATCCGACTCGAATTTTGCGCATTGCAAGAGTCTAAGCCGCAGGTCGACCGTCGCAATCCTTNNCCCGTCTTCTTTTGCGTGTTATGTCAGGCAGATGCGGGACCTGTTTACGTTTGGGCTGGTGGCCTTTCCCGCGGTCTTCTTTGTGGTCGATCCGATCGCCGTGCTGCCCATCTATCTGGCGATGACCGCCAACGAATCCGCCGAACAGAAGCGCGCCACCGCCGCACGCGCCGCCATCACCTGCTGCCTCACGCTCAGCATTTTTGCCATCGCCGGCGGGCTCATCTTTCGCTTTTTCGGCATCTCGCTCGGCGCGTTCAAAATCGCCGGCGGTGTGCTTTTGTTTCTGCTCGCGCTCGACATGATGCAGGCGCGGCCATCGCGCACCAAGACCACTCCCGAAGAGCAAAAAGAGGGCCTCAGCAAAGACGACGTCGCCATCATTCCGTTGGCAATTCCGCTTTTGTCGGGCCCCGGTGCGATTGCCACGGTGATGGTGCTCATGACTCGCCACACCGAGCTGCGCTACGCGATTCCAGTGTTCATTTCGATCGCCGCGACCGGTGTCATTACCTGGATCCTCTTGCGCGGCGCGCACTGGCTCGAGAGCCGACTTTCGAAGACGTTCATGAACGTGGTGATGCGGGTGATGGGATTGATTCTGGCGGCGATCGCGGTCGAGTTCGTCGTGGCCGGAATTCGCGACGTGATGAAGACGATGCCCTAGTTGAATAACGTGCTGCCGGGATGAAGCTCGTTCCATCGCTGCTCGAGCGCCTGCCCTACCCTGCCGCGAAGCAACATCGAAAATCTGCCGTCGCCGAACGTCAAACGCGTGAACCGCCACCACAACATCTTCTCCGGCTTACAGTCGCCGATCGCGCTCCACGGAATCACCAGACGCGAATGAGAAAATTTCAAGATCCAGATCGGCATAAGCGCGATTGAGTCCGCACCGACGATGATGCGGACGGCGTTGGTATACTTTCCCGGAAACAATCCCGCTTTCAGTTGCAGCGAGGCGGCGCGAAACACCGGACCATCGACGCTCGATTCCGATGCGAACCGTTCGGCAAGGCGCGTCCATCCGGTCATTCGCGCGACGATGAACGGAATCCCGATGATCAAAAGTGGGATGGTGATGAGCAGCTGATATGGAACGTCGTTCTTCATCCGACAGTTTTAGCGCCGCATTCCGCGCAGAATTTTGCGCCCGCTGCCATCGGCTTGCCGCACTCCGCGCAAAATGATTTCTTCTCGGCGAGATTGGCGCCGCACTCCGCACAGAATTTTCCGGGCGCGACCTTGGCGCCACATTTTCCGCACGCAACCAGCGCCATTCCACCTGCCGGAGCGCCGGCCGACGAACCTGATTGCGCTTGCTGCGCGGCCTGACCTTGCGCTTGAAACATCTGCGCCATGCCGAGTCCGACGCCGAGCCCGGCACCGCCGAGCATGGGATTTCCGCCGCCACCGTCGCCGCCGCCTTTGGCCATCCCGTCGCCCGCGCCCATCATCGCTTTTCCCGCGGCGAACTGCTGATACCCTTGCATGCCACCCGCCATGCGAATGGTGGCCGCGTCTTTGTATAGAGTTTTGAGCTGGGTTTCGTCTTCATCTTTGATCGACACGATGAAGTTGCCGAGCCGAACCACGCGCATTCCGTAGTCGACCAGGTGCGGCTTCACCGCTTCGATCACCACCTGCTCGATCTCTTCGGTGAGCGCCCCCGAGGTCACGGTCAAAAGTGGCGTGCCCTGTTTCACCATCAGCTCGGCGATCCGTTCGCGAATCGTCTTGAGCAACTGATTGCGAAACCATCCCACGAATTCTTCGTCGGTGGACCAGCTGCGCTGCCCGAAAAAGCTGATCACCTTTTGCGGATCTTCGACTTTGATGGAAAAGTCGCCGTGCACCATGGTCATGACGGCCATGCCGCTTTTCGGATCTTCTAGATCGCCGATGCGTCCTCCGAAAAGCATACCGCCCACCTCGCGGGTGGTGATGAACCAGATCTCGGCCTTAAACACATTTCCGCCAGTGAACTTGTCGACCAGCTGATCGAGAAAAGGAATGTTCTGTGTCTCGAGCGTATGTCGCCCTGGTGCCACCTGCCCGACGAATACGCCGTCTTTATAAAACAGCGCGATCTCATCTTGTCCGACAGTGAGCTGCGCACGCGAAGGAATGGTCGGGTCAGGATGCTTGTAAACCAAAAGGCCCTTGGCTTCATCCGGACGAGCGATGAAGAGCTCCTGCGAGCCCTTTTTAACGAAGTCGAAGATTCCCATTGCCGCTCTCCTTTTGTTCCGACGTGCACTGGTGCGAAGACGCCCATCATACAACGCTTGCCTGGCGCCCTCCATTCCCGTTGCGAGCCGCAAAACAAGCGTTCAAGAGCTCGTTATACTTTGACTTTCCAGTGAATCTGAGGCACGGTCTGGTCCGCGCATAGCCGGCGCCTTCATCTGCTGGTCGAGCCTGGCGCGGGGATGGGTCATGTTGGGAAACACGACGGATGTGGTGGGAAAAAAAACGATTCGCGTGGTCGCGGCGGTGGTCGAGCGCGAAGGGCGATACCTGATCACGCAGCGGCGCGAACAGGCGGTGTTGGCGTTGCGCTGGGAATTTCCTGGCGGCAAAGTCGAACAGAATGAGGCGGACGAGGACGCACTCGCGCGTGAGCTCGACGAACGACTCGGGGCCCGCGCCAACATCGGCAAGAAGTTGGGCGAAAAAATCCACGAATATGACGGCTATCGCGTGGCGCTAGCGCTCTATCAAGCCACGCTCATCGAAGGCAAACCGATCTACGCCAAGAAGGTAAATGACTTTCGCTGGGTGGCGTCGTCCGACTTCGACCAGTACAATTTCCCCGACGCCGATCAGGCCACGATGGATCAGTTGCTCGGCTTTACCCGCTAGCTCCCCGCTGAACGATTAGCTCCCAAGAAACGAGTACTCAGACGCGTTCAGCGCGAGCGGTGAGGTCCCGACTCGCGTTGGCCCGCAGGGATCGGGGCCGAACGGAGCGATGCAAAGGGAGTGGGCTCTGCGCCCATGACCGGAGCTGAGCGAAGACGTACGCCGCGACGACCGAGCGTGGTGAGCGAAGCGAACGAAAGCGAGGAAGTGCCGAAACGAAGTGAGGCCAACGCATCTGAGTAGCGCGTAGTTAGACGTCGAGATTGCGGACGTTGAGCGCGTTTTGCTCGATGAACTGTCGACGAGGCTCGACCTCTTCGCCCATGAGCTTGGAGAAGATCTCTTCGGCTGCATTCACATCGTCGGCGTGCACTTCGAGAAGCGTGCGCTTGGACGGATCCATCGTCGTTTCCCAAAGCTGATCGGCGTTCATTTCGCCGAGGCCTTTGTAACGCGCGATCTGCAAGCCTTTGCGGCCGATGGCGTCGAGTTCGGCGCCGAGCGTATCGAGTCGTGAAAGGACGCGCGGTTCAGCCGCATCTTTGTCGTTGGCATCGGTGGCTTCCAAACGAAACGGTCCGGACAGCGCAGTCAGATCGGCGCCCAGTCGCGAAAGCTCGACGCACTCCGGCGAATCGAGAAACTGAAAATCGATGATCGTCGTTTTGCGTGCGCCGCCGTAACGAGTCGGGCACACAATCTTGAATCCGCCGTGTTCGACATCTTTTTTGAGCTCGAATTCGAGCGCTGAAAGCTCCGGCGTAAATTTGTTTAGATATTCCTTCATACGAGCGAGCGCTTTTCCGGTCGCTTGCTCGTCTTTGAGATCGGCCTTGGTCAACTTCGACGCTTTGATGATCGCGTCGACGATGCGCGCGTCGGCCTTCTTTTCGATTTGCGCTAAAACTTCGGTGTAACGAAGCGCTTTTTTCGCCAATGTCTTGAGCGCATCGCTGTCGATCTTTTTGTCGCCTGCCATCAGATGTACTTCGTCGGTGGCGCTGCCGAGCAAGTAGGCTTGGAGCCCCGCTTCGTTCTTCAGATAGAGCTCGCGTTTGCCCTTCTTCACTTTGAAGAGCGGTGGCTGCGCGATGTAGAGATGATGCGCGATCTTCCCATCGATCTCGCGCTTGATGATCTCCGGATACTGTCGATAGAAGAACGTAAGCAAGAGTGTGCGGATGTGACTTCCGTCGACGTCGGCGTCGGTCATGATGACGATGCTGTGATAGCGCAGCTTCGCCATGTCTTTGTCTTCACCGACACCGCAGCCGAGCGCAGTGATAAGCGTGGCGATAAGCTCGGAGCCGAGCATCTTGTCGAGCCGCGCCTTTTCGACGTTCAAAATTTTACCGCGCAAAGGAAGAATCGCCTGATATTGCGAGTCTCTCCCCTGCTTCGCTGATCCGCCGGCCGAATCTCCCTCGACGATGAACAGCTCTGCCTTGGCCGGATCGCGCTCGCGACAGTCAGCCAATTTACCCGGCAGCGACGACGAATCGAGCGCGCCTTTGCGTTGCACCATGTCGCGCGCTTTTCGCGCCGCTTCGCGCGCCCGCGCGGCCAGCACGCACTTGGCGATGATCTGCTTGGCCTCTTTGGGATGTTCTTCCAGCCAAATGCTCATGCGATCGTTTACGACCGTGGCGATGATTCCGGTGACTTCCGACGAGACCAACTTGTCTTTGGTCTGATTCGAAAATTTCGGATCGGGATGCTTGATGCTCACGATCGCGGTCAACCCCTCGGAAAGATCGGAGCCCGAGAGGCCCTGCTTCATGTCCTTGAGCAGACCGTGCGCCGTCGCGTACGCATTGATGGTTCGCGTCAGCGCTTGACGAAATCCGGTCAAATGCGCGCCGCCGTCACGGTTGCGGATGTTGTTGGTGAAGCAAAAAATATTCTCGCTGTACGAGTCGTTCCACTGAATCGCAACTTCTCCTTCGATCCCGTCTTTGCGATCGATGAAGTGCACCGGCTTTTCGTGGATGACGACCTTTGACGTATTCAGATCGGCGACGAATGATCCCAGCCCACCTTCGAATTTGAAGTCGTGGCGCTTGTCGTTGCGCTCGTCGACGATCGAAATCTCGAGACCGCTGTTCAGATATCCGAGCTCGCGCATGCGCTGCGAAAGCGTGTCGAACGAAAACTCGGTGATCTTGAAAATCGAAGTGTCGGGTTTGAAAGTAACTTTGGTCCCCGATGAGCGGTCGGTAATTCCGGTCTGCTTGAACTCGGTGTACGGATCGCCGCAGCGATATTCCTGATAGTAAACTTTTCCCGCTTTACGAATCTCCAGCTTGAGCCACTCCGAAAGCGCGTTCACCGCGCTCACGCCGACGCCATGGAGTCCGCCGGAAACCTTGTAGCTGCCGTGATCGAATTTTCCACCGGCGTGCAGCACCGTCAAAATAACTTCCGGCGCGGGACGATTTTCGGTCTTGTGCATGTCGACCGGCATGCCGCGGCCGTTGTCTTCGACCGTGATCGAATTGTCGAAATGGATGATTACGTCGACATGCGTGCAGTATCCTGCCAACGCTTCGTCGACCGAGTTGTCGACCACTTCGTAGACCATGTGATGCAGGCCGGTGCCATCATCGGTGTCGCCGATGTACATGCCAGGGCGCTTACGAACCGCCTCCAGACCCTTTAAAACTTGGATCTTATCGGCGTTGTAGTCATCCCCAGTGGGGTTCGGATTTACTACTACGGCGGGTGTTTCTAGCTCGCTCATATCGGAACGTTTTGTCTACCACGCGTAGCTCGATCGGTAAAGCAATTTCAGCTCGAAACCTCACCTCCAACCACTTGAAATAATTTAGTTTCTTTTAAGGTCTGGGAGCCGCTTTCAGCCCCCTCCAAAGCCAGCGGAACATAGCTCGGATGGGTGGTCGTAATGAACGTTTGGCAAGGCACTTCGAGCAAAAATTCGAATAGCTGCCTGGACCGAATCGGGTCGAGCTCGGATGAAACGTCGTCTAGGAGCAGCACCGGTGGACTGCCTAAAATCTCCGACAAATATTCGATCTCGGCGATCTTCATCGCCAGCACCAGCGCCCGCAGCTGACCTTGCGACGCGAACGCCCGCGCGGCCCTGCCGGCCAAATCGATCGCCAGTTCATCGGTGTGCGGCCCACTCGAAGTCGCACCACGCGCCAAATCTCGTCCGCGCTCAGCGCGCAATCGCGCGAGCATCACATCGCCGTCCTCCACGTCGGCTTGATAGGTGAGCGCGAGCGACATTCCCCACTGAGTGACCCGCTCGAACGCATTTTGTACGCGCGGCGTGAGCGCCTCCACGATGTGAGCGCGCCGTCGAATGATCGGCCCGGCCGCTATCGCCAGCTGCTCGTCGTACACATCGAGCAGGCTCAGATTCGGCGGCACCTTGCTGGCGTCGCGCAAAAGCGCGTTGCGCGATTTCAAAATTCTCTCGTACCGCTGCGCCTCCGCCAAATAATCGGGGTTTGCGTTGAAGATGGCGCGATCGAGAAATCGCCGCCGCTCGGCTGGTGCACCCCGCGGCAGCTGCAAGTCTTCCGGCGCAAACAGGACCACGTTTACGCCGCCGAAGTAGTCGTTCGCCCGCGCGCCCTTGCCGTCCACGCGCGCACTTTTGTGTCCGGGGGTGAGCTTGACTTCGAGCAGCCGCTGAACGCCTTTGCGCTCAATGAGCGCACGAATTTCCGCATCTGGCGCGCCAAACGCGATCAGCTCCGCGGTCTTGGCTGCACGGAAAGATCGAAGTGTTCCTAATAGATATGCGGCCTCGAGCAGGTTGGTTTTACCCTGCCCGTTGTCGCCATGAAGAATATTGAAGCGCGGATGACAGTCGAGAAAGACCTTCCGCAAATTGCGAAAGTCCCTCGCCTCAAACCGAATCAGCTTCACGCGTTTTTGCGGAAAATCAGATTCGCATCGGCATGACCACGCCGACATAGTTCCGATTGTCGGCCGGCCTGACCAGTCCCGGATCGAGCTCGCCGTTCAGCTCGAGCGCAACTTCATCGCCGTCCATCTCGGTGAGCAGCTCGATGAAGTACTTGGCGTTGAATCCAATCGTGATTCCCTCTCCCGCGTATTTCACGTCCAGCTCTTCTTGCGCTTCGCCAAGATCAGGATTGTCGCTCGCCACCTTCAGCACATTCTTGCTGAGTGACAGCTTGATCCCCCAGGTCTTGTCCGAAGACATGATCGAGATGCGCTTGAGCGATTCGAGAAACAGATTGCGCGAAAGAATGACCGTCTTGTCGTTCTCTTTGGGAATGACTTGGTCATAAGGCGGGAACTGCGCTTCGATCAATTTCACCGAAAGCGCCACGTTCCGTACGCGCACGAAAGCGTGTCCCTGATGGATTCCGAACTCGACCTGCCCATCGGCCGTCTCGAGTGCTCGGCGCAGCTCCATGAGGCCCTTACGCGGAATGATGATGCCTTGGGTGAGCTTCGGCCCATCCATCGGACGCTCGACCTTCGAAAGGCGATGTCCATCGGTCGAAACCATGCGTCCGATCTTTCCATCGCATTCGAACATCACGCCGTTCAAATGGTAACGAGTCTCATCGGTGGAAATGGAGAAGAAGGTTTTGGCAACCAGGTCGCGCAGCGTCGCGGCGTCCACTTTGTTGAACTTCACTTCGCGATGGTTGGGCAGCTTGGGAAACTCGCGATCGTTCATGCCGACGACCTTGTAGTTGACCTTGCCGGCGCGAATCTCGGCGTAGTTGTTGTCGGCGCGCTTGAACGAAAGACTCTCGCCCGGCAGCCCTTTGACAATCTCGTGTAGATGCTTGGCACCGACGGTAATTCCACCTTCTACGTCGACCTTACACGGCAGTTCAGCGGAGACGGTCACGTTCAAATCGGTTGCGGCGACCAGGATCTTGTCTTTGCCATCGGTCCGCAAAAGGACGTTGGCCAAGATGGGCATCGTACTCTTGCGATCAGAGATTCCTTGCGCAAGGTAGAGACCCTGAAGCAGCACTGCCTTCTCGATCTTGAACTCCATAGTTTGCTTCTCCCGCTCCTCTGGTTGTTTTCTTTTAAGTAAGATCTACAGATCAGTATTCGTATTAATGCCTGTGGGAAAGTGATCTATCGACTTAGCGCGATAGAATCTAACCGGATTTGGTTGTGTCTGAAAGGTGAATTCATTTTTGCGAAGTGGCGAGTTGTACACAGCGAAAAGTTGTCCACATGCTGTCCACATTTCAGCCCACCGAGTTGTACACACATGTTCCCTCACAAACAACCGGAATCAGATCGGAAAACCTGTGCTTAGCGCGCGTGCAAAAGTGCCCGCGAAGCGACCAAAATAAGCAAAGGTGCGAGTCAAAAACGACGTTACTGCGAGAGGTGACGTTCGAGCTCTTCGACCGTGTGACGCGTCTTGGGATCGCTCTGGACGAGCGCATCGATCTTCCGGCAGGCGGAGAGCACTGTCGTATGATCCTTGCCGCCAAANNTCACCGTCGTGTGGTCCTTGCCGCCAAAGCGCTGTCCGAGCTCAGGATACGATGCTTTGCAGAGCTTGCGCGCGAGGTACATCGCAATCTGACGCGGCCGTGCGATCGCTTGATGGCGCTTGGGGCTCTTGAGATCGGCGAGCTTCACATTGAAGTAGTTCGCCACCTCTTTTTGAATTCCTTCGACGGTCAGCGATTGGGCCGCTTGATTGAGGAAGTTCTTGAGCGTCTCTTTGGCGAAATCGACGGTGATCGCGTGCTCTTGCAAACCGGCGAATGCCGCCACGCGAATCAGCAGCCCTTCGAGCTCGCGAACGTTCGATTTGATGTTGGTCGCCAAATAGATCGCCACGTCATCCGGCAACGGAATCTCGTCCACTTCCGCCTTCTTCTTCAAGATGGCGATGCGGGTCTCGAGCTCGGGAGGCTGGATGTCGACGATCAGACCGCTCTGAAAGCGCGAACGAAGTCGCTCTTCCAAATCGGGAATCTCGTGCGGATATTTATCGGCGGTGAGCACGATCTGGCGGTGCGATTCGAACAGCGAGTTGAAGGTATGAAAGAACTCTTCCTGCGTGCGGTCTTTGCCGGCGAGGAACTGAATGTCGTCCATCAATAGAACGTCGCAGCGCTCGCGATACTTGCGACGGAACTCGTCGATCTTCTGGTTGCGGACGCTGTTGATGTACTCGTTCATATACGCTTCGGTCTTCAGATACAGAATTCGCCAAGACGGATGGGTCTCGCGGATTTTATGACCAATGGCGTGCACGAGATGGGTTTTGCCGAGACCAACGCCGCCATAAATAAAGAGCGGGTTGTACTTGCCGGCCGGAATTTCGGCCACCGCGCGCGAAGCCGCGTGCGCCAGCTGGTTCGACGGACCGACGACGTATGAATCGAAGTTGTATTTGGCGAACAGATCTGACGACGGCTCACGCTTCTCGACCGCAGCGATCTGCGCCGCGCGGGCTTCGCTCGCTACCTGCTCCGGATCGACCTTGAGCTCGCGCTCGGCCGGCGAATCGGGCTCATACACTTCGAAAATGATCTCGAAGTCGAGCTGAGTCTGCGCGTGAAGCGCGGCCAGAACCGTGTCCTGATAGTTGTCCTGGAACCACTCTTTGATCCACTTGGACGGAGCGCTCAGGGTGATGCGCTGGCCATCGATTCCTTTACAAGCGATCGGGCGAAGCCACATCTCGAAGTTGTGGGGTTTGATCTTTCCTTGAAGCGTTCCGAGCGCGGATTCCCACAACCCTTGCATCGCGGTTGGTTCTCCTGTTCGAGTTTCCAAAAAATATCCACAACCCTATCCACACTTGTGGATAAGTCCTCAAGTCATGGTGGTACATCTATATATAATTATCTGAAACTACGGATCTTTATGGCCGCGGAATCAACTAGCTGGTGGCGGCGTCCGACCTCTCGAATTCATGCTAGTTTGCGTCCCCAACCCCGTTTGCACGCCTGCTTTGCGAAGGCCTCAATTAGCAATTGGGCCAGAACGAGGCAAGAGGAAAAAAGATCATTTTTGGATCTCCATCAGATCGTTCAGAAAATAATTTTCCATTTCGTCGCGAGAAATTTGCAGTGTTGTAATCGCGAAAAAGCGATCAGTTAAAAGCACTTGGATCCTGTGGAGAAAATTCGATCGGTGGTCAAACGGATTCGCGCAAAGCTGCATCGGATGCGGGTTTGCGGGCTGTCTGCCGACGAGAAACTACTCCAATCGGCGAATGGGCCACGTAAACGCAAAGCGCAAGCGCTGATCTTCTGTTCGACG
This sequence comes from Myxococcales bacterium, assembly GCA_003153195.1. Taxonomy (GTDB): domain Bacteria; phylum Myxococcota_A; class Polyangia; order Palsa-1104; family Palsa-1104; genus PALSA-1153. The sequence continues at coordinate 7,372 of PLXG01000037.1, read as the reverse complement.
ACGAATTGCGTTCAAAGCCTTCTGTTATAGAAGACGCGCTGCACAAAATATTGTGTCTGACATTTTGAATGGCACCGACCAGACGAGGCATGCCGACGGTGGGCGGGGCAGCGCGGGGCAGTAGCCCGTCCCCAGGTCGAGGTGCATAGGTAAGCAATATCAGCACCATACTGCCAGAATGTGCGGGCGCGCCGAGTGATCTTGACACTCCCGGGCCCCGTTGATATGGATCCACCCTCTTTTTAAGACCCAGATTCACGAACAGAACCGAAGGAGAATTGCCGTGAAGCGCACGTATCAACCCCACAACAAACGTCGTAAGCGCACGCACGGCTTTCGAAAGCGCATGCAAACTACCGGCGGTCGTATCGTTCTTCAGCGTCGCCGTCGCAAAGGCCGTCGTAAGCTGACCGTCACGAGTGCCAAGAAGTAGTCAAGCTCTCGCGCGCTCGGAACGACTCCGCAGGCGGTCTGAGTTTCTTTCCGTCCAGAATCAAGGAAAGCGCCACCAGACGGACAGTTTTCTGGTGTTTGTGCGCACCCGCAAACGCGGGATGGACGAGCCTTGTCGTCTCGGAATCACCGTGACCAAAAAGATCGGCAACGCGGTGTTACGAAATCGCGTGAAAAGACTGGTCCGGGAATCTTTCAGGCGTCATAAAGCGTTGTTTCCGGCGGGGCTCGACGTGGTATTCATCGCCAAGCCCAAGGCCGCCGCGGTGGAGTTTCAGGCGGTGGAACGGGAAATGGAAGCGCTGTGCCGAAAGGTCTTTTCACGATGAGCGTTCTTGCTGCGGTGAATCGAGTGTTCGCACTGATCGCGCTCGCGCTGATCGCGGTTTATCGTCGGCTCATTTCTCCTTTTCTCGGCAGTCGCTGTCGCTTTCATCCGACCTGCTCCGCCTATGCGCAAGAGTGCATTCGCAAGCAGGGAATTTTTCGCGGCGGTGCGCGCGCCATCAGGCGACTTTTGCGTTGTCATCCATATCATCCCGGCGGGATCGACCTGCCTTTTCCAAATCGAGGCTCGACTAAATGAACGTTCGGCTCATTCTTGCCGTCGCGTTTTCACTCGCGATCGTGATTGCTTGGGGCAAGCTCAATCCGCCGCCACCCAAGGCTGTCCCACCCGCTCAGACGGCGCAAACCGCTTCACCGACGGGAACCGACGCAGCCAATGCGCCTGGAACGCCCTTTGCCGCGGGCGCGCCAGCCGCGCCCGGTACGCCGGCGGCGATCAGAGAGGCGAACGCAGCCAAAGCGCCGCAGACCTTCGACACCACCGAACAAATGGGACTCTATCGTGCCAAGTTTTCCTCGTGGGGCGCGGCGCCGGTCGAGATCACCCTGCTCCATCCGCAATATCAGGAAAATGTCGCCAGCTCCGGGAAGAAGGAGACGCAGCCGATCAACTTGGTGCGGCGCACGCTGCCCGAGCTGCCGTTCACGATCACTTTTCCCGAATCTGATTTCGCGATCGCGCCGGATGCGGCATGGACGAAGGTTCGTCAGAGCGAAAAAGAGCTGGTGTACGTGTGGGATTCAGACGCGGTTCACGTCGAGAAACAGTATCTGTTCGTGCCCGGCTCGTATCACATTGATCTGCACGTCACCGTCGAGAACAAGTCAGACAAGGCGCTGAACGAGCACCTCGATCTGGCGATCTATGGTTGGCAAGATCCGAACATCAAGCAGGGCGGAATGTTTGGCCCGCGCATCATCGTCAACGCCGGATATTGCGACGTCGACGGCAAACTGAAAGACGCCTCCAAGCTGGGCAAAGATCCGGCCGAGGGTCAGGGCGCGGTTCGTTGGCTGGGCATCGATGAGAAATACTTCCTCTTGGCTGCGGCAATTGCGCCTAGCACCACGCCGCACACCTGCCAGGTCATTACCTCGCCAAACGGAACCATCACCGCGCGTCTCACGACCGAACACCGCACCCTGGCGCCAAAGACCAGCACCACCTATGACTTCGCTGGATTTCTGGGACCGAAGCTCCTCGATCAGCTCGATGGCGTGAAGGTCGGCGGCGTCGACGCGCACTTCGGCGATGCCCTCAACTACGGATGGACCGAAGCCATCGCGCGCCCGATGCTGGCGATTTTGAAAGCGATCCATTCGGTGGTGCCGAACTGGGGCGTGGCCATCATCGTGCTCACGCTGCTTTTGAAAGCGATCACCTGGTATCCGACCTCGAAGAGCATGCGCTCCATGAAGGGCATGGCCAAGCTCAAGCCCGAGATGGACAAGCTGAAGGTCAAGTTTGGCGACGACAAAGCCAAGATGAACGAAGCCGTGATGCAGCTCTACAAGCAGCACAACATCAATCCGATCGGCGGCTGCTTGCCGATGCTGATTCAGATGCCGATCTACATCGCGCTCTATTCGATGCTGGGAAATTCGGTGGAGCTCTATCGCTCCGCGTTCTTCGGACAGATTCATGATCTGACCGCGCCCGATCCCTACTACGTGCTGCCGATCGTGACCGGCATTTTGATGTTCGTGCAGCAGAAGATGTCGCCCACCAGCGCCGATCCGAATCAGAAGGCGATGATGTACACCATGCCGGTGATGTTCTTGGTGTTCACCATGTTCTTACCGGCCGGTCTCACCATCTACATCTTCACCAACACCATTCTCAGCATGGTTCAGCAATGGCGAACCAATCAAGAAGACCCCTCCGCGAATCGCCCGGCGATGAAGCCGTCGCGCACCTAATAGAGGCATCCAATGGATATCAAAGCTGAATCTACGACCGTTTTGTCTGCGCTGCTCAAGCACATGGAGTTCGAAGCCGAGGTTTCTGCGACCGAGGACGAGGAGCGAATCACACTCGAAGTTTCTGGCCCCGAGACCGGGCTGGTGATCGGAAAAAAAGGTCAGACACTGGATGCGCTTCAGTATCTGGTGAACAAGATTGTTTCACGTGCGACGGCGGCGGCCGGCATCAGCGAAGACGACACCAAGCCGATCAACGTCGACGCCGAAGGATATCGTAGCCGTCGCGCCGACACGCTCATCGAGCTGGCGCAGCGACTGGCGGAGAAGGCCAAGCGAACCAGGCAGGCGGTCGAAGTCGATCCGATGAGCGCCGCCGATCGCCGCGTGATTCACGTTGCGCTCGCCGACGTTGCCGGAGTGACTACGCAGTCCGAGGGCGAAGGGATCTACCGCCACCTGGTGATCATCCCGACGGCGGAGTAGTTTTCTTCGGTCGATTGTCTTGCCACACCTGAGCGCTGCAAACGAGAACGACACCATCGCGGCGATCGCTACTGCCGCCGGCGGCGGCGTCGGGATCGTCCGCATCTCCGGTCCAAACGCGCTGCCAATCCTTTCGCTCCTGATCAAGCCGTGGCCCAAGCAGCCGCCGACGCACAAACTTCATCTGGGCAAAGTTCATCACCCCATCAACCACGAGCCAATCGATGAGGTGCTGGCGTGCGTGATGCGCGCTCCGAATTCGTACACCGGCGAGGATGTGGCGGAGATTCACGGCCACGGCGGCGAGCTGGTCCTGCGGCAGGTCCTCGGCGCGGTTCTGCTGGCGGGTGCGCGATTGGCCGATCCCGGCGAGTTCACCAAGCGCGCCTTTCTCGGCGGAAAAATCGATCTCACCCGAGCGGAAGCGGTGGCCGATTTGGTCGGTGCCCGGTCAGCCCGCGCGCTCGAATCGGCCAAGGCGCTTCACGCCGGGGCGCTCGGTCGCGAAATCGATCGGCAGCGTAGAAGAGTGGTTGCGACACTAGCCGAGCTCAACGGGAGCCTCGACTTTCCGGAGGATGAGCTAGTTCCAAGCTCAGAAGCTGAGATTGCACGAGAAATTGGGCAAATTGCCGCCGAATTGCGCCAATTAGGGCAGAACTGTACCGAAAATCGCTCAGATCTCCCTGAGGTTTCTCTTTCGGGTCCGGTCAACGCGGGAAAGTCCAGCCTGTTCAATCGGCTGTGCGGAGAGGAGCGCGCCATCGTCGACAGCGCGCCCGGTACCACGCGCGACGTCCTGCAGGCGGAGATTTTCCTCGATGGAATCGTGGCCCGGCTGGTCGATACCGCCGGAGAGCGCGAGCAGATCGCCGGATCGATCGAACAGCTTGGGCTCGAGCTCGGACGTCGTCGACGAGAGCAATCCCAACTGAGCCTGCTCATCGTCGATGGTGAAGTTGGATTTGGCGCTCCCGAGGTTGCGCTGTGGAACGCGCTCGACGGGCGAACCCGACTCTTGGTTTGGAACAAGGCCGATTTGGCGCCGCCAGCGAGTGGGCTTCCAACACCAGCGCTCGCCATTTCCGCCAGGAGCGGCGAAGGAATTAGCGAGCTACGCACCTTCATTCGAAGCGCGCTGACGGAAGCGGACGACGGTGCAATTTCGTTTGTTTCCCGACGGCACGCCGATGCGCTCATCGCAGGAGCGGACAAGCTCGACGAAGGGCGCAAGATCCTGGCAGCAGACGGACCGGCCGAACTCGCCGCCGTTTCGGTGCGCGGCGCGCTCAACGATTTGGGCCGGATCACCGGAGAGACTTTCGACGCCGATCTGCTCGATGCTATTTTCAGTCGATTTTGTATCGGCAAATGAAGGCCGACGTGATCGTCGTGCTCGGCGCCGCATTGGCAGCCGATGGCTCACTAGGGCGTGCGCTGGCGGCGCGCGTCGAAACCGGCATTGACGGCTATTTTCGCGGGCTCGCGCCGAGAATCATCATGACCGGTGCCCTCGAGGCGAACGCCATGATGGCGCGCGCACGTGCGCGCGGCGTGCCTGACGAAGCGCTCTTGGCCGAACGAACCGCGATCACCACCCGCGGAAATGCCCTGGCTTCGTCGGCGCTGATGCGAGAGCACGGTTTCAAAAGTGCGCTGATCTGCACGCAGGCGTATCACGCGTGGCGCAGCATCGCTGCCTTTCGAAAGATGGGCGTGAAGGCAGAAGCATTGATCGCGCCCGGAATGCCGCCGCCGCGACAACGCCGACGGGAATACGTGGCGATCGCGTACTACCTGGGGCGCCGATGGATCAGCTTTTCTAGATCGAGCTGAGCGGCGGCGTCGGCCAGCTCGACGATGTTTCCCGGCTCGCGTACCGACGGAAGAGTTCCCAGAATTTGGACCTGCCCGTGGATTCGAATCGCCTCGGGATTGGTCTCTTCATCGGGCCCAGCAGCGTGAGCTCGACGAGAAAAGACGACGCCCAAAATGGTGAGCCCACGCGCGCGGGCCGCTTCGATGGTGAGCAGCGTGTGATTTACTGTTCCCAAAGACGGGCGAGCGACGATGACGATAGGAAGGGAAAGCGCTCGCGCCAGATCGGCCATCAAGAACGAAGGCGCTATCGGCACCAGCAACCCACCTGCGCCTTCGACGAGGGTGACATCGGCGTCGCGCGAGAGCGCGTGAAATGCGTCGACAATTGGCGCGAGCTCGATCGATTTTCCTTCGTGCGCCGCGGCCACTTCTGGCGACGCGGGCAGGCGAAACGCGTAGGGACGAACCCACTTCAAGTTGTGCGGATGACCGCTGGCCGCGATCAGTTGCTCTGCGTCGTCACCTTCTCCGGTTTCGCACGGCTTCATCACCGAAACGCGCATTCCTCGACGACAAAGCGCGGCAGCGATGGCACAGCTCACCACGGTTTTTCCTACGCCGGTGTCGGTTCCGGTGACGAAAAATGCGCTCATGCGCCGCACACCTCGACGATCGCTTCACGCGTGGCCGCGATCATCTTGATCGCTTCGCCGTCGGTGAGCGAGAGCGGAGGCATCATCACGATCACCGAACCGAGCGGCCGAAGGATGACGCCGCGCTTTCGCAGCGCACGACAAACCTGTGCGCCGATCGCAATTTCGTACGCGTACTCGGCGCGGGTTTCGCGATCCGCGGTGAGCTCGACTCCGATCATCAGGCCGCGCTGACGGATTTCCAAAACATGGGAGAGCGGAGCGACCTCCTGGGCCAGCAGTTGCGCGATCTGTTTGGCACGCGCGACCACGCGTTCGAGCACCCGTTCGGTCGTAAAAAGCTCCAATGAAGCGATGGCCGCGGCGCAGGCGAGAGGATTGCCAGTATAGGTATGTCCATGAAAGAATGTGCGTTTATCGGCGTATTGCCCGAGAAATCCGGAGAAAATTCGTTCGGTCGCCACGGTCACCGCCAGCGGCAGATAGCCGCCGCTAATTCCTTTGGCCAAGCATAAAAGATCGGGAACGACCTCTTCTTGCTCGCTGGCGAACATGGTGCCGGTTCGTCCGAAACCGGTCGCGACTTCGTCGCAGATGAGCAGCACGCCGTGGTGATCGCAGAGCTCGCGCGCCCGCTGGAGAAAGCCGGGCGGCTGCAGCAGCATTCCGGCGGCGCCTTGAACCAGCGGTTCGATGATGAACGCGGCCAGCTGGTGGCCGTGCTCGGCGAACGCCTGTTCGAGCGCAGACGTCACTCGTGAGACGCGATGGACATGAAAAAGCAGCGGCTGAAAGATCTGGTGGAAAAGATCGATGCCGCCGACGCTGACTGCGCCCACCGTGTCGCCGTGATAGGCATCGGCCAGCGCCAGAAATTTTCGCCGTGCTCGCTCGCCGCGCTGCTGCTGAAACTGGTAGGCGATTTTGAGCGCGATCTCGGTCGCGGTCGAGCCCGAGTCGGAATAGAAGACTTTGGTCAGCCCGTGCGGAACGACTTCGATCAGACGCCGCGCAAATTCGATGGACGGCACACTGGCCAGCCCGAGCAGGGTAGAGTGCGCCACCCGGTCGAGCTGTGCGCGAATCGCGTCGTCGATCTCGCGTTTACGATGTCCATGAACGTTGACCCAGAGCGACGATACACCGTCGAGATAGCGTTTGCCCTCGATGTCGATGAGCTCGTTGCCCTCGGCGCGTTCAATAATGAGCGGATCGTCTGCAAGCCACTCGCGCATCTGCGTGAACGGATGCCAGACGAACTGTTTGTCGTCCGATTGAAGGCTCATTCGAAATTGGCTCGCTCGGCGCGTAATGCGGACACCAACTTCTCCAGCTGTTCATCGGTATGCGTGGCCATGAGCGCAAGCCGGATCCGGGATGAACCTTCCGAAACAGTGGGCGGCCGAATGCCCTGCGCAAAGATTCCGCGATCGAACAGCCGCTGGGAAACTTCCATCGCACGCCGCGGGTCTCCATTTTTGACGCGAATCGGAATGATGTGCGAGGGACTTTCGAGCTGGGGAAAGTCGTGCCGAAGCTCTTCGTGCAGGCGGCCGCAAAGTTGATGTAGCCGGGCGCGCCGCGCTTCACCTGCCGGGGTGGCCAGCCAGGAGATCGCGGCATGGGCGGCTGAAACTACTGGCGGAGGTAGTGCAGTGGTGAAGACGAAACTGCGGGCGCGGTTCTTGAGA
>PLXG01000138.1 GCA_003153195.1 Myxococcales bacterium | reverse complement strand
TTCGCACTTCAATCCTCCTATGCGCGGCCACTTGCAGACCGAGGTGGCTAAGCTTACGGTCGTTGCGGTACCTGCCACCAGGCAGGAGACACCGGGTTTCAGAGTTTAGAGCGCAAGCTCCTGCGTCCGAGCAACGCTCGGCTTGCAGCAGCGGAGGCTGATCCGGCGGCTGGCTGGGCAACGTCGTCCGCGACTTCGCTGTGGGCTTGATCATTGGTTCCCACCTTCCGTTGCGGCGCACCGCCCGCCTTTGAGTTCCTGCAGTTTCTTGGCAATGAAGCGCTGTTCGCTGCGGTTCGCCGAGTTTCTCAGCACGATCGCTTCGATCTGGGCATGCTCGTTAAAATGAAACTGGTAGGTAGCTGCCCACTCCCCGGCGATTCCTACCTCACAACGCGAGGCGATTGCACCCGTGCACCGAAAGACATCCCCGTCGCCCTGTTGCGCGATCATTTCTCGGATGCGTTGTCGGACGACCTCGATTCGCCGCTCTAACTTGGCGGCACAAAGGCGCTCGGCGCGTCGAACATGATACTCGGGTCCGTCACCCTCTCCGTCGGTGGCCTGGATGTACATGACGCCATTGGCGGAATCGAAAAGCGCGCGCCATCTCTGCTTATCGCGCGCATCCGCGCCAAACTGGCTGGTCTCCAGCGATTGGGCAGGTCGTGCCTGCGTCACGCCAAGGGCGACACAGAGCAATCGAGCGAACCAACGCTTGAGCTTCATGACGAGTCACTCCACTTAGAGAAGCCACTCGCATATATGGATAGTCGAAACAGTGCGACCAGGCAAGGCTGGTCGGAAAGGAACGAGGTATGCGATGACTTCGTGAAATTTCGTCGGTCATCCAGCGGGTGCGAATCTCGTCCGGCCAAGGGTAGCCCCCCCAGCCGGTAGCGAGCCTTGCGCCGGTCGCGGCGACGCGACCGGCGATGGGTAGGTGCGCGAGCGTGTGGGCCGTGGCAGTCCAGCCCCACAGGACACCGCGAGGTGGACCAGGTCGCAGAGCCTTTTCCACAGCTCGCTGAAGGACTGAACGATCTTGGGGGCCCAGATGACCCGGGACGGGAGAGGCGGCTTTCGTGGGCAACGCTGCTTCGGCGCAGTTTCGCGATCGATATTTTGGTTTGCGCCCGTCGTGCGGGACCGATGAGGTTGATTTCGGTGATTGAAGATCCGCGAGTAGCCCGCAGGCGACCGCGTCCTGCTACTATATGGTGGTGAGCGTGGTCGCCAATAAGACGTCAAGCTACGCATGTCGCCGCGATTTGCTCGAGTGCCAAAATGAGAGCAAACGCGAAGCGACCCATACCAGAATCGACTCGAAAGTGACCGCGATTTCCACCTGCGCGTCGTGGTAGGCGCCTTCGACTCCAACTTCGCCGGAAGTCACCGCCCGGGCGGCACTTCACCCTCGAACCTTGCGCCACATGCTTCAGCCGCAGCGTGGGCGGTAACTGCGACGAGCTCCGGCGTGAGCTCGCGGCTATAGAAGGAAAGAGTTACCGAATCGTGATAGGGGCTCGGACCTCCCACCCGATGCCAAAACTCCGACTCGACGGAACACACCAAGCGATCGGCGCAGCGAAGCTCGATTCGTTCCGGGAACCCGGTGTCATTGGCCTTTCGCGCGCGTGCGACGGTGTCGCCGAAGGGCTCGCGGCCGATCTCCCTCTCGCGGTAGCCGAGCAGCAGACGATCCTGGCGATCGAGAAAAATAGAAAATGGAGCCACGGCGGGAATTCTGGACAGCAGCTCTTCTGCAAAACGCCACGGTTCGATCCCATCGATCCAGGTGAGACACGCACCGATGCGCGGCAGTCCCACCGGGGGCGGTGCCCAACCAGACTCGCCATGACGCAGGAATCGAACGAGATCCATACTCCGGCCCTCTTGGGTATTACGAGGAACCAAGAGAGTCTACTAGGCCGTAGCTGCCAATGCGATAGAATCAATCCTGCGATGGCCGCCGCTGCGCGGGGTGACCTTGACGATCTTCGCCTTTCAGCGGAAGCGAGCCCGAAAGCTTCCATTGCCGAAATTCACAATCGTCGAGAGAGGTGGACCCCAAAATTCGGACCACTGGCTAAGCCGTCAATCACCAACGGAGGGTCTTCTGGCTTGAACGGATCATTAAGAAATCTTCGTCCCAGTGGCGTCCCCAGCGGGCAGGCCAAGTGACCTCATTTCGAGTAAGCCGAGTGATCTGCTCAATGATTTCAACGACTGAGAGGCGGTACGCTCCTTGCTTTCCCTTTCCCCGTGATTTTTCCGATCTTCATGCTGGTTCTTCTCGTTTGGGCCAACCGCTATTTTTTCGGCCTTTATCTGAAGATCACGAAGGGCACGCATTTCGACGAGGCCACGTCCACGCGCGTACCCACGGTCACCATCGTGGTTCCCCTGTTTAACGAAGGGAAGAGTATCTATCAGACCATCGAAAGTCTCGTCGATCTCGACTATCCACGCGCGCTTCTCCAAGTGATCGTGGTCGACGACTGTTCGACCGACGACAGCTACGAGTGGGCGCTCAGGGGACAGCGAGACTTTGACAACGTCAGAGTAATTCGCAACCCGCACAACATGGGAAAGCGGCTCGGAATCAACCACGCGGTCCGCGTCTCGACGTCCGAAATCGTGGTCTCCGTGGACTCGGACGTATTGGTCGATCGGAACGCCGTGCGGGAGTTGGTGAAGCGATTCTCGCATCCCCAAATCGCCGCTGTGGGCGGACGGGTAAACGTTTCGAACGCGAATGAAAACTGGCTCACGCGAATGCAGACGGTGAAGTATTTCTTCGGCTACGAGTATATGAAGAACCTCGAGAAATACTTTCGGTCGGTCATGTGCCTTTCGGGTTGTCTAACAGCCTATCGTCGATCGGTTCTTATCGAGCTCGAACCGATCTTGGAGAACCGCGTCGTCTTCGGCGTTCCGATCAAGTATGGCGAAGATCGATTCTTGACGCGACAGATCGTGAAGGCCGGCTACCAAACGGTGAGTACCCTCGATGCAGTCTGCTTCACCAAAGCGCCACCGACGCTGGCCAAGTATTTTGCACAGCAGCTCAGATGGCGACGATCGAACATCATCGACTTCTTCGGCGGAATCAGCCACGCCTGGCGCCTCCATCCGATGGTGGCAATCCACTACCTCTCTTTGTCCGCCATGCTCCTCAGCTATCCGGTGGTGATCTTCTATAATCTCGCGCAGGGATCCTTCTGGCAGCTCAGCGTTCTACACTTGATGATTCTCTCCTTCATGGGAGCGATCTACTACTTTGGGACGCGATCCCTAGCGCGTCCTCTGCGCGTCCATCCACTCTACTTCTTGCCGATGGCGTTCGTGATGCCGGTGACGTACCTGCTCATCACGCCCCTTGCGCTCTTCACTCTTGACTCGAGTAGCTGGGAGACGCGCGGCGCAACCTCATCACCTAAGCCCGACCCCATCGCCAAAGGATCGATCAGCCATGGACCGATCTAGCACCAAGAGCAAGGTTCATCTCGCGACCGAGGATTCCGATGAGGCCGAGACCTTGGCGCATCCGAAGCTAGATACGCTTTGGTTCCGGAAACTTCCCGCTAAGGAAGCGACGCGCGATCGCACCGGACAATCGCGAAGAATCGAAACCGACGCGAACGCGGCCCCCACTTCCGCGCAGACCAATATCGGGTCGAGTAGGCTTGGCAACCTCGATCTAAACAAGCTCGTCGTATCGAGCTACAAGCTGGTCGGATTTGGTGTGCTGACGGCCATCCTCCTCGGTCTTGTTTCCTACCTCGGGATCAATCTTTTCTATCTCACGAGCTCGAGCTGGATCGAACCTACCATTGTGTCGCCGACGGATGAGCACGTGCTTCAATTGACCGCGCAGTCCGCGGAGCAGTCGAGTCAACGCGACAAGCTCACCGCCGAGCGCGCAACCATGGCGGCGAACCTTGAAGATGAAAAGCGCATTTTCGCGATGGATGAGGAGCTTCGAGTGGAGTTCGAGCGGGCGATATCATCGGATCTTTCCGCACGGCGCGCGGAGCTCGCCAAGCTCCGAACCGTCGCGCGCCAGTACGTGGCTTCCAAGCGGGACATCCTTCGCTCCTCGCGGGCATTTTCGAAGCTCACCCGCGAACGCAACCAGCAGCTCGGCGCGGCCCACCTGGTCGACGACGATCAGCTGATCGCCGGCCACTATCAGCGGGCCGAGATGGCCAATGCCAATTTGTCTCTCGTCGACAGAGCGGTCGCAATCGATACTCAGCGAGTCGAGCTCGAGCGAAACACGGAGGCGCTGGCGGGCCTCTCGCGCGCCAAATCAGGCGGTGCGCTCAGTTATGACGTGCTCCGAATCAAACAGGAACTAAACCACGTGCTACTGGAAGAGGCGCGGGCGCGCGATTTGCGTGATGCACTCGCGCAAAGCCTCGTCGCGATCGATAAAGCCCTTACCCGCCATTCAGAAACCATTGCCACCATCGAGAATTCTCCGTTTCTGCGCGCTACCAAGGGCCAGGTCACTGTCGCCTTCGTTCCCTATGACAACCTCGATCGAGTGAAGCCGGGCACGCCGCTTTACGGGTGCCGCGCCGGTCCACTTTTCTGCAGCAAAGTGGGCGCGGTGCAGGAAATACTGAACGGCGAAGTGACGATGAAACATCCGCTCCACAACACGCTTCTGCGCGGCGTGATGGTCGAGATGAAGCTCCTCGACCGGAAGTGGGCCGAGCATAGTGTCCTTTTCTTGAACCGCTCGCCGCTCCTTCTTTAGGGTGTGAAGATGAAGGTGTGCTGGATCGCGGCGTTTCTCTGTCTGGCCCCATCGTCGTGGGCCGCTGAGTCCGATGCGGACTCGTACTGCCGCTTTGTCGCGGGCGTGGCTGCATCGCAGAGCGATCTCCTGCTCGCCCCCGAAGCGTTCGTGAGCTTCGGTTACGTGAACGAATCGCTAACGCCCGGAAGCTCGGTCTTCCCCAGTACGGAGCGGCTGTCCGCCGGCCTTTCGTACAATTTAGTTTCGCTCTATTCCGGCGTCGTTACTCGCTCGCAGGCGAAGACCGAATGCGCGCGCTACCGTGCACTCAGTCGGCTACATGCTTTTCTGGTCGTCAACAAAGAGGACTCGTCGGTCTCGGCGTTAGAGGCCAAGTTGAATGTTCTGGAAAGTGCGCTGCCGGAAGCAGGAGAGATCCTGAAAACTCTCCACCAGTCGGTGACAGAAGGGCGCGCCACCGTCGAGGAGCTCAACGCGACGGAGCTGCGCGCCGATGAGCTACGACAGCTCACGCTGCAGGCGCGCGAAGCGCTGGAGGGTGCACCGAAGGTGGAGACCGCCAAAATCCCGATCTCAACGCTTCTCGGGGAGCGAAATCGGGCCGAAGAGGCGGTGGAGCGCGACGAGGCGCGTCTCCGCGAAGCGCGCGCCTGGGGATTCACGCTGCGGGGCGGATATGATCAAGTCTTCGGCGCCTCGAACTCGCCGCTTCCCGTCTTTGGAACGGTCACGCTCTCCCTCAATCTCGGCACCTTCGCTCAATATTCTGCAGATTCTCGCGCGCGATCGGGAAGACAGTCCTGGGTTCGCAATCAGATCGAAGGCGTCGATCAGCGCGTGACGGAACTCACGGAGAAACTGCGCGCTCGCCAGCGTGCACTGACGACGCGCGAAAACCAGCTCTCTGTCTTGGCTGCCGATCTGGCGCAGCGGATGAGGACCGTCGACACGCTGCCCGCACGAAGTGAACGACTCAAGCGATATCGCGAATACTTGTGGTTCGACTTTGTAAAACTCAAAGCCGAACAGGCCGCTTCACTCGCACAGACGCACTCGATCCGCATGGCCCTCGATGGAGAAAACTAGTGTCTTCAATTTGGCGAGAGGGCTGTGCCATTGTGCTCCTCATGACCGCGAGTGCAAGCGGGGCTCCCTCGGAAGGGCTTTTGCCGATTTCGCTCGATGGGCTCTGCGTCACCAAGGGCACGATCATCCGGCAAGGCGGCAAGCTTCATACGGAGAGCCCCACGCTTCGGGCTGTGGTCCGTGCGAAGACGCGCGAGGTCGCCGACATTCGCTTCACCTACCTTGGTCCCACCATCGACACCGCCCAGCTTGGATCGGGTGCGACGCGCAGACAGGTCGGACTCAAGCTGCGCGCAGAGAATGGCTGCAACCTCGTCTATGCAATGTGGCGAGTCGAGCCCGAATCGAAACTGGTCGTCTCTCTGAAGCGAAATCCGGGACAATCAACGCATGCAGAGTGCGAAAATCGCGGCTATCAGAATATCAAGCCGCGGGCGCAATCGGCGGTACCGAAACTTGTCCCGGGATCGCACCACGATTTGCGGGCGGTACTGAGCGGACGCGCACTCCTGGTATTCGCCGACGGCGCACGCGTTTGGGAAGGCGAGCTGCCAGAGGAGTCGAGCACCCTGTCCGGGCCTGTTGGCTTCCGTTCGGACAACGTGCGCGTCGATTTCGAATTTCTGGCGGAAGTAGAAGCTGCGGGGGCAAATCCCCTGCCAGGGAACGGCAAGTGCGGCGAGCTCGACGCAGACTAGTTCTCCTCGCACCCGTCCTCGGGCTGTCGCTTTTATCGATGCGCGCCTATGCGTCGAATTTCTTCGTCGCCTCGACCGGAGACGATTCGAAGGCAGGCAGCGTGGCAGCTCCGTGGGCAACGCTTTCCCGCGCTTCAATGTCTGTAAGTCCAGGCGACGTGGTTCATGTTGCGCCCGGCGTCTACAAAGATGCCGCTATCACCCACGCGAGCGGCGCCGCCAGTGCCCGCATTGCGTTCGTTTCGGACGTCCCGTTTGGTGCTGTGCTTCAAACGACCGGCGCACATGCGGCGTGGGAAAACAACGGCGACTTTGTCGACATCGTCGGGTTCGACGTGAGCGGTGACGGTACCATCGGAATCTGGAATTTCGGATCGAATGTCCGGATCATCAACAACCGGGTCCACGACATCCCCGCACCTTGCACAAGCGTTGGCGGCGCTGGGATCGACGAAGGAGACTACTCCGGCACCGGCGACGAAATCATCGGCAACTGGGTCTTCCGAATCGGTGCTGGAACCACGCCTTGCCAATTCGTTCACGGGATCTATCCGACGAATCAGGGGACGCACGTCTGGAACAATATTGTCTTCGACAACCGCGGCGTCGGAATTCACTTGTGGCACGCGCCGAGTCATATTTCGATCGCAAACAACTTGGTCTTCGAAAACGACTACGGCGGGATCAGCGTCGGCGCGGGCGACAAACCTGGAAACGTCATCGCCGACTTCATCGACGTGCTCAACAACATCGTCGTATCCAATCACAATCGGCCCGGCATCTTCGAAGTGCAGCTGACTGGAACGAACAACCGGTACGGACACAATCTTGTCTATCAAAACGATGGCGATCTCATGCTTCTTAACGGCCTGTCGGATAACGGCACGCTCCTGATCGATCCCGCCCTCGTGGACTATCAGCCTGACGGCTCCGGCGACTACCACCTTTCCGAGCGCAGCCCGTGCATTGGGGCAGGCGCCACGAGCGACACTCCCACCCAAGACATCGAGGGTGCACGCCGTACCAAGATGGATGTGGGCCCGTATGGATTCTTTGCAGTTCTCGCGGATGGTGGCAGCGGATCCGTCACCGCCGTTCATCGAGGCTGCACAATGGATTGTCGGTCGGGCTCGGACCGCCCGGGATCGCTCCTTCTCGCCTCGATCATGGCCGCGTTTCTCCTCCGACGGAGGCGGACGCTTCAGCGACTCATCGGCAACTCGACTAGGCCGGAGGTCAGATCGGCTGATCGACCGCCGAAAGATTAAGCAACGGTTAAGTTCTCAGTATTTCGCCGCAATTCGACAGAGACTTTGAAGACGAACGAGTTCCTTCGACATGGATATGTATTCGGAGGACCGAGTGCGTTTCATGTCCGCTGTTCTCATCCTCTCCGCCTGCGGAAGCGCGCGTTTGACCGCGGCGCCGCAGCCTGTTGCGACGCTGCCAACAACCGACTGAGGCCGTCGCCACCCACAGCGGTACCGTTTCTAAGCGGCGGTGGCATCCGATGCCTCGGGCGGCANNATGTGGATGCTGCCGATCAGTTGTGATGGCGACATCATGAACCCGAAAGGCGACGCGCCGGAAACCAGCCAGCCAAGTGACGCGACTCTGCCGCCACAAGGGTTCATATTGATTGGGCCAGGTGATCCGGACCTCCAGCCCGGACAAATCTTGGCTCCCGGAACCGTCCTGTGGCCATAACGAGAATTGTAATGGGATGTGTGGCGGTGCTCTGCTGCGTGGGCGAACCGGCCGCGCGCGCGCAAGGGGGCCCTCCAATCGTCACGAAAGCCCCTCAACCGGTGAAGGCGCAGGCAGGCGACACGGTCTCCTTTTGTGTGGGGATTTTCAGCATCACATATCCGACTTACCGATGGTCCAAAGATGGGATCTGCGTTCTAGGTTGTGACACCCAGGGGTCATCGTGTTTGAGTTTGCCTTCAGTGCAAACCAATCAGGCAGGCCTCTATGCAGTCCGGGTCACGAACGTAAACGGAACGGCCGATAGCTCGGCGACGCTCGACATCGCGCCGCAGATCTTGAGCCAGCCACAAACCGTCCATGTCACTTTGGGCGCGAGCGCTACTTTGAGCAGCAATCTGAGCTGCAGCTGCGGGATCGACGGCGGATTCATCAGCGACTCCTATGAGTGGTTCAAAGACAGCGCGTCACTGGGGCGATGCAGCGCGCTCAGTGGCTGCTCCATTAGCAGCTACTCCTGCAGTGCCTGCCCGAGTGGAAACGGTTGTCAGACCGTGACCCTCACCCTGGGCGCAGCTCAATTGAACGACGCCGGCAACTACCAGGTGAGAATCAAGAACGGCGCGGGCACCACCACTAGCAACGCGGCAGGGCTGTTCGTTGCCTGTCCCTCGGCGGGACAGATCGCGTGCTTGAGCCAGTGCATCAACGCGCAGACCGACAGCACGAACTGCGGATCTTGCGGACACGC
>PLXG01000144.1 GCA_003153195.1 Myxococcales bacterium | reverse complement strand
CGACTATGACCGATTCGTTTGACGACCTCAGCGTCACGCTCAGCCACGAGGCCGCCGAGACCGCCACCGATCCGCAGGTCAACGGACTCAACAGCGCCACCCGTTACATCTACGATGAACAAGAGGTCGGCGATATCTGTTCCGAGCTCGATCCGGTGACCATCACCGACGCGATGGGCACCACCTATTCGGTGCAGCGACTCTACTCCGATGCGGCCGCGCTCGCGGGAACCTCCGATCCCTGCGTGCCTGGCGACGGTCCGTTCTTTGGCGCCTGCGTCTCCAGCACCAACACTGACACCACCGAGGTCATCATCAAGACGGTGAACGGCGCCGGCTCGGCGACCTTCAACCTGGAGACCTTTTCGGAGAGCGATGTCGGACCGATCTACTTCGGCGTGATGGGATTTCCGCTACCGGCGGGCGTCACCTTTTCACCCGACTATCGCTGGGACGTGGACGACATGGGCAATTGGACCGGCATCACCGGAGATGGTTTTGCCGGCACCACCTTTCCGGTTACCGTCACCGTCGACAAGACGGTGCAAAAGGGAGTCTATTCGCTGCTCATTCCCACCCAGACCGACTCCAATCGCTACAACACCTTTTGGGCCACTCTGCGCGTTCAGTAGCCGAGAGCGCTGCGCTCTGGTTTAGATCTGTTTTTGGTAGTGAAACTCTTCGGTGTTGCTGAGGTCGTGTAAGAGCCTCGAGCGATCGTCTTTGACGTACCCGCGTCGCTCATAGAATCGATGTGCGGTGGCGAACTTGGTGTCGGTCCACAGCTCGACGGAGCCGGCGCCGAGCGCGCGTGCGGAAGTTTCGACGCGATCGCAAAGCGTGCTGCCGAGGCCATGTCGACGAGCATCGGCTCGCACGTAGAGCTTGTGAAGCTCCACACGCGCTTTCGATTTTGGCGAAAACCCGACGCAGCCGAGGACCTCGTTCACCGATTCGGCCACCCAAAAAGCGCCGTCCTGATCGCGAAAGTGCGAAGCGATGGCGCGCAATTCGGGCAGCTCGTCGAGCACGAAGCGACACCCTTCGTACTCGGCAAATACGCCGGCGATGAGCGCAATGAGCGCGCTCGCATCGCTGTCGGTGGCGGGGCGAATGATCACCAAATCATTCTATCATTGTTGACGTCGGTGAGCCGACGCGCTCTTCTTCGCCCGTGCCGCCCGACCCGCGATATCGCCCCGATCCGCAGATGCCAGAGATCGGCGAGGGCTTCTTCGACGTCGTGGAAGCGGCGCACTTTCCCCGCCATACGCTGCGCTTTCGCAATCAACGCTGGGCCGAAAGAGTCGGGCTCGGTTCGCTTACCGACGACGATTGGACCGATCATTTCGCGCGCTTTCAACCGCTGCCAGGAAATCTCCCGGCGCCGTTGGCGCTGCGGTATCACGGCTATCAGTTTCGCACCTACAATCCTCATCTCGGCGATGGACGCGGATTCTTGTTCGCGCAACTTCGCGACTCGGTCGACGACCGTCTGCTCGATCTCGGAACCAAGGGATCGGGGCAGACACCTTGGTCGCGCACCGCTGACGGGCGACTCACGCTGAAAGGCGGCGTGCGCGAGGTATTGGCCACCGAGATGCTCGAGGCGCTCGGCGTCTACACGTCGAAGTCGTTCAGTCTGTTCGAGACCGGCGAGGCGCTCACTCGTGGAGATGAGCCGTCGCCGACCCGCAGCTCGGTGCTGGTGCGGCTCAGCCACAGTCACGTGCGTTTTGGATCGTTCGAGCGGCAAGCGCATCAGGGTGACGTTCGCCGATTGGCGCGACTGTGCGAGTACACGCTGGAACGATATTTCCCCGAGCTAAACGATGCTGGCCCGGCGAAAATGTTCGAGGAAATTTGTCACCGCTCGGCGGTGCTGTGCGCCTCGTGGATGGCAGCCGGATTCGTGCATGGCGTGCTCAATACCGACAACATGAACGTCACCGGCGAGAGCTTCGACTATGGTCCGTGGCGATTTTTGCCGCACCTCGATCCGATGTTCACCGCCGCCTATTTCGATCATTCGCGGCTCTACGCCTACGGCCGTCAGCCCGAAACAGTTCGCTGGAATCTGGAGCGATTAGCGGATGCACTGTCGCCGCTTTCGCCGAGGGCGCGTCTCGATCGCGCACTGATCGATCTGGAGGCGCGCTATCTGAACGAGCTCAGTGCGAGAGTGCTCGGCCGGCTGGGTCTCGAACCACGCGATCCGATTTCCGATTCGCTCTTGGCGTCGCGCGCCCTCTGTTTCCTCGAGCGCAGTCGCATGCCGTTCGATCGATTCTTTTTTGACTGGTTCGGTGGTGAAGCCTCACTCGCGCGTGCGCTCAAAGGTCCGTTCGCCGCTGCTTACGCCGGCGATCCGTTCAACGCGTTTCGGCAAGCCTGCGCCGGGCGGGCACCCACCGACGCATCCGCGCTGGACCATGCGTACTTTCAAAGCGAAGGTCCTACCACCATGCACATCGACGAGGTCGAGCGCGTGTGGAGCGCCATCGCCGAGCGCGATGACTGGTCGGCGTTCGAACGAAAGATCGTCGATGTCCGCGCATTCGGACGTCTGATGGAAGGCGCATTGACGAAATATGCGGCGCACCCTAAAACGAACCCATGATCACTAGGGAATTCGCCGAACATTTTGCCAGCGAATGGATCGCCGCGTGGAACGCTCACGATCTGAGCGCCGTCCTTTCGCACTATTCGGACGATTTCGAGATGTCGAGCCCCTTCATCGTTCAGATTTCGGGCGAGCCGAGTGGAACTTTGAAAGGTAAAGCCGAAGTTCGCGCCTATTGGCGAACCGCCCTGGCCAAGATCGCCGATCTGCGCTTCGAGCTGCTCGAGGTGTGCGTCGGAGTGAACTCTATCGCGCTCTATTACAACGCCGTCTTGGGCAAGCGCGCAGTGGAATGGTTTTGGTTCGACGAGAGCGGCAAGGTGACGCGCGCCATCGCGCACTACAACTGAGATGTGGAAAGCGGCCGCCATGCAGCACGACGACGCGATTGTCGACCTGTGCCTGGCGCTCTTCGCCGAAGATCCGGGGCCGCGGACGATGGTGCGCGAAGAGGTTCTTCGCACGCTCGACAGGCTGCGGCGCGAACCAGTGCGTGGAATGGCGGTGGTGCTCGAGCTCGACGGACTGATCGTCGGTTACGCACTTCTGATCTCGTTTTGGTCGAACGAGCTCGCCGGCGAGCTCTGCACTGTCGACGAGCTGTACGTCCGCCCGTCTCATCGGAACCGCGGACATGGCAGCGCGCTGCTATGCGATCTGGCCGCCGGCCAAGGTCCATGGCCGCGAGTTGCGATCGCCATCGCGCTCGAGGTCACGCTAGGAAATACGCGCGCGTGGAATCTCTACCAGCGACTCGGTTTCAAAGGTGGAAATCGGGTGATGCGCAAAACCTTGTCGCTCAGCTCAACGTGATGAAGCCGGCGTAGTAGAGATCGTAAAAGAGGGGCAGATCCGCGGCGGAAACCGAGAGCGGCAGCGACATCGAGCGCGCCGACAGCAGCTCGGTGAACAGGCGAGCTGTCTTCGCAGCGACCGAGTGCATTTCACCATTCAGAAAGACATGTCGCCCGCGCGCATCCAAAAGACCGCGGGTGGGAAGCGCCAGTCCAAGAGAGCCATCGCCACGCAGCCGTTGTGCGAAAGTCGATCGCGAGATGGGGGGCTGGGGTCGGGCAAATTGCACATGCGGCTTCGGTCCAGTGAGGAGACGTCCCAAGAACTCCTCGACTTGCGCCCGATTCCAGTGGATTCGCGTAAGCAATCTCTCGACGGTGGAAATCATCTGGTGGCCAAGTGCGAGCGGGTGGCTGGTCTGCTTGAGATGCGGATCTTCGTACATTGCGTGAGGATCGATGGTGGGCTCGAGGCGCTGACCGAGGTACGCGAGGAAATTTTGTAGCAGTGACTCGTGTGAAGGCGCGACGAATCCGATCGAGTAGGTGAAGCCAGGACCTTCGGCGATCCCGAGATGCGCCACGCCCGGAGGCAGATAAAGCATGTCACCGGGTTCGAGTAGGTATTCTTTTTCGGCTTTGAACTTCTTGAGGATCTTGATCGGCGCGGTGGGATCGAACGCATGGTCGCCGTGGGTGCTGATCTGCCAGCGTCGCCGTCCGGGACCTTGCAAAAGAAAGACGTCATAAAGATCTTCGTGTGGGCCGACTGATCCGCCGTCCGCAGCGTAGCTGATCATGAGATCGTCGACGCGCGCGGCGGGAATGAAGGCGAATTCTTGCAGCAGCGCCCATCCGCCCGGATGAAGTCCTTCCACGCCCTGCACCAGCAGCGACCAGTGATCGGCGGGCAGATCGCTTGGGGCGAGATCCTCGAACGGCCCTTCGTGCAGCTCCCATCTACCGCGCTTTGTTCGCGGATGCTCCACCACCAGTCGCGAGATCGCGTCCGGCCGCCTGGCCAGTGCGAACAGCTCGCGCTCGTCGATAATTCCGCGAAATTCGGGCAGCGCTTGCTTCACCAGCAGCGGACGTTTCTGCCAATGGGTGCGCAGGAAATTCGCCGGAGTCATGCCGCCCAGAATCGTGGTCACCTGCGCGAGCATAGCGGACCGCGCGGTAATTTCGCCGCCTTTTTGCCGCCACTTCGGATATAGCCGCGCCATGAGAATTTGGGTCGACGCCGACGCGCTCCCGGGCGAGCTCAAAGAGATTTTGCTTCGCGCCTCCGCCCGACTGCGAATTCCCATCGTCTTCGTCGCCAACAAGAACATCACGCTGCGTGAGAGCGAGCTCACCTCCTTTGTGCGCGTCACGCAAGGCGCGGATGTCGCCGNNCGTCACCGCCGACATTCCGCTGGCGGCCCTGCTGGTGGAAAAAGGTCTGACCGTGATCGATCCGCGCGGTGAGCTCTATTCACCCGCCAACGTGGGGGAGCGACTGGCGGTGCGCGATTTCATGGCGGGATTGCGCGAGTCGGGCATCGAGACAGGTGGCCCGTCGCCCTGGAATCCAAAAGTGAAACAGAAGTTCGCCGCGCTGCTCGACTCGCTCCTCACCAAGGCCACTCGCAAGTAGCGTCAGTTGTTCGGCGCGCCGCAGACCAGCCAATTGAGCAGCGTGGCGCGATCGGCAGCGCCGAGCGGCGCCTGATCAGACGGCGGCATGTTGCAAACCGACACCTGATTGAACACCGCGTCTTTGAGCGAGTAGATGCCGGTGTAGTCGACCAGCTCGCGGTTGGCAGCGATCTTTCCCGGCGCGTGACAAACGCCGCAAACGTTTTGCACGATCGGCGCCACATCGTTCGCGTAGCTCGGCATCGTGTTCGGACAGGCGGTGGGCGCGTCGTTGGGGCAGCTGGGGTTGGCGTAGCGCGGATCGTTCACGTACTTGGTGTCGGTGAGGCTCTTCAAAAACGCGATCATGTCGGTCTGCTCTTCGTCGGACATGCTGAATCCCTTGACCAGCGGATCGCGATGAATGCTCTTCGATCCGTCGCCAGCGTAGGGACCTGTGGTGATGTTGCGTCCGCCTTGGGCGTAGTTTGAGAGCACCTCCTCGAGCGTAGCGGCGCTACCGTCATGAAAGTAGGGCGAGGTGAGCTCGACATTGCGCAGCGTCGGCACCTTGAACTTTCCCATGTCGTTTCCGAATGCGGTGAATTCGTAGAGACCCACGTTGTCGGGCGGATAGTCGCCTCTACCACCGATGTTGTAGAGGCCGGTGTTGCGAAAATCGCGCGGCGCCTTGGGAGCGTTTTCGGAGATGAACGAGGTGGTGAAGGTCGTGCCCGCGTGACAGTGATAGCAGTCGAACTTTTCGCTGAAAAAGAGGTTCATTCCGGCCACTGCGGCGTCGCTCAGCGCGGAGGTATCGCCGGCGGTATATCGATCGTAGGGCGCATTGAACGAAAGCAGCGTTCGCTCGAAGCTCGTGATGGCGTAGATGACGTTTTTGAGCGAAACCGGGTCGTGCTCGCCGGGAAATGCATCACGAAATAATTTTTGATAATTGGTGTCGCTCGAAAGTCGCGCCAAAATGGCGTCGATCGTTTCGGACATGCCCATCTCGATCGGCGCGTCGGAGAACATCGGCACCAGCGCCTGCTCTTCGAGGGTGGTGAGCAGTGGATTAGACCACATGAAGAACGAGTTGTAGGCGGCGTTGATGAGCGGCATCGAATTTCGCGGCAGCACCGTGCCCGACGAGCCGACCGGCGTCACACGCGCGTCGGTGAAGGCGTAGCGCTGCTGATGACAGTTCGAGCAGGAGTAGCTCTGATTTCCCGAAAGCTTTTTTTCATAAAACAGATATCGCCCGAGCTCGACCTTCTCAACTGTCACGGGATTATCGACGGGCACCACCGGCAATGGAAACTTCGCCGGCAGATCCCACTTGTAAGGAGTGCCGGTCGTGCTGGAGCAGGCCGCAAGCGCGAGCGCCAGAAGTCCGTACTTCATGAACCAACCTGAAAGACGATTGGCTTCGATGCTTCGAAGGGTCCGCCGCCGGTGGCGAGCGTATTGCGCAGCACCGCCATGCGCATCATCTTGAGCGAGATGCTCTTGCCGCGCCATGAATGCCAAACGTCGATGGGCGCCTGCCACTCCTGCAGCGTGGTGATCACGCGATAGACCTCAGTGTCGCCCTCGAAAAAATGCAGGTCATATTCATCGCCGGAAATGGGTGGGAGATGCAGCGTGGTGAGCGCCCCCGAGTTGAACTGCGGGCAGCAGGCCATGCAGTCCGGTCCGTCGGAGTAGGGCACATCTCCGGTCGATGCGCCGGTGGTGTTGGCATTTTCGTTCCACTGAAAGACCGGCGCCGAATCGCCTGCCAGCGTTTGGCTGACATCGGGCGCGGTGAGCGTGGCTGCATCGGGATCGGAGATGGTGATGTTGGTCTCAGCCGAATCGAAGGTGATCCATTGCTCGTCCGATCCGCAGCCGGTGAGCTCGTCGGGCGTTCGACTACCGCCGCTCCCGCCGCCGCAACCGAACGCAAAGAGCGCCGCCAGACCGAAGGCGGTTAGGCCGGATGCGCGCGCGAAGGCGGTCGCGGATTTCATTCTGATACCGTGAAGAAGGTTTGCGCCGGGCCGGCGTCGTTGCTCTGAAAGGTCAGACCAACTTTGGAGTAGAGCGCCGGACACTCCGGATCGTCGGGTCCCGACATACATCCCGGCACCAGATCAGTCATGCCGTCCACTTGCGCGTCGAGATCCGAATCGGCAAAGAGCGTAGCCAGATCCATCGTGACCACCGACGAGGACGGCGTAAATCCGCCGAGCGTGATCGTCGACTGGTTGGGGTATTTGCAGTTGATGTCGGTCATGACCGCGCCGGTGCAATTCATGGCGCCGAGGTGGAAGCTCCACGATTCGTTCGCCTGAGATGCGACATCGATGCGCACGAAACGATAGCCGCCGAGCCAGCTCCACCAGAGCGCGGGAACGTTCTGCGGCGCGGTGGCGCTGGCCACGTCGAGGTGATCCAGATCCGGCGGCACCCCGAGCGTGAACTGGACGCCGGTGTAGTCGCTTTGCGAAGGTGCGGTTCCGGTCACAAAGGTTCGGGTGTCGGGGCTGGCGGTGTTGCACAGGCCGGTGCCATCCTCGAAATCGAGCAGCGCGACGCTCTTCGACTGCCAAATCGGATCGGGCGTGAGCGCGAGCGGAACGTGCGCGCCACCAGCCCGCACCAGCGAGACATCCTGCACGTACATGCGAAAATCGAGCGGCTGAATGGTCGTCTTGCTGCTGCCGATGTTGTCATACGTCGACGAGCAGCTGAACGGTGCGCCCGCGACCAGTGCCTTGAAGTTGATTTTGTAGGTAGCGCTGCCATCGCCACCGCACGCGCCGAGCGCGAATCCGAACACGACCAGACTTCTAATTATTGGGCGCATGGCACACCAACCAGGTTAGGAGTGTAAGTTTAGCCGAATCGGGAAACGGCGCCCCTCCATCGGAGGGCATGAGGCATTCATTGATCTGCGTGAGAATGGTGCCGCGCTCGGCGAAGACGTTGTCATAAGTGTCGAGTGGCACACTTGCCTCGGTGCCGCCGGTGGTATGACAGGGAAAGCAGTGTTGCGAAAAGATCGCTGCCACCTGGTTGGCGTAGCTTGGGACGGTATCGGGACAGCTCTCCGGTACTTCGCTCGGACATTTCGATTGAACGACGCTCATGTCCACCGGACCGGGCGCGGTCAGGTCGGCGATCTGCGGACCGTCATCGCTCGGACATCCGCACAAGAAAATCGCGGCCAAAATTGCCAAACGTTGTGCCACTGGATCGATTATGGCACATCGATGAAGAATGCCGCGTGTCCGTGCGGCGAATCATCGAGCGCGTCTGAGCAATCTTCAAAGAGATGGAACCGAATCAGCCAGCGTCCCGAACGATCGAACTTGATTGGGGTGATGGTGTAGGTGCCCGGCGTAGTCGTGGATTCGGTGCTGCTGGGAATGCTCGGCGTCGGGTGGGTAAGATCGACGGTCTCGACTTCGGCTTGAATCTTCGCGCCGGTGACCGGCATGGACAAATTGGTGGCGTACTTGGCGGTGACGGTGAAGGTCATTTCTTCGTTCTCGCAGACCGGATCCACCGTGAAGCTCACCAGATATTTACAGTCGTCGTCGTACCCGGTGGTGCCGTACATGGTGTCACCGTAATCACCGGCGCCGCTGTCAGCTGCGGCGTCGGTCATGCACGAGGACATGTTCACTGTGGTGGGCGCGATCGCGCCGCCCACAATGCAATGCGAGTCCATCGAGTCGCCGACCGGGCCGCCCAATTTGCCGCCGTCGGTCTTGGCGGTGCAAACGGTCGACATGTCACTCGCGAGCGCGTGCATGTCCGACGAAGTGGACGCGTCGTCGTCGCATCCGGAGAAGGAAAAAAGTCCAAAGAGAAGGACAAATCGAATCATGTTCGGGACCTCAATTGAGTGAGATAATCCAACCTACGAGGATGATGGCGTTTTCGCCATGCGATCAATCTTCGCACCCGATATCAATGTCGATCTCCGACGGGTATACTGATCCGTAATGACTCGGACGTCGGCCTTTCTTGCACTATTTTTCGGCTTCGCGGCCTGCGGCGGCGGCGACCATTCGACGGACGGTAGCCCAGCTGTGATGGACGCCGGTACGCCCGATCTCATCGGTGCGATGTGCAAAGATCCGCGCGCCGACGTCTATCAGCCGAATCTCATGAAGTCGAGCTCGATGGGGCTTTACACCCTCACGCTGAACGCGAGCGATCCAGCGCCGCCCATTCTCGGCAACAACAGCTGGACGGTCACCGTCGGAGATCCGAGTGGAACGCCGATCTCGACCGCCGCGCTGGCCGTTCCCACCAAGTTCGGCGGCCATCCCAATCCCTGGATGCCCGACCACGGTCACGGCACGACCTTGGTGCAGGTCACGCCGGCGACCGGCACCGGCGGCTACACCATCACGCCGCTCTACTACTATATGCCGGGTCTTTGGACCATCACCTTCACGCTGCAGGCGAACGGATCCGACGTGGTAGATTCGGTGGCGTTCTCTTTCTGCCTCGCTGACAGCTGAGCTTGCGGTAGTCTCGCCCGTCCACAATGTCCACCCGTCCTCTCGACGCAAGCGCCATCAACTTCTCGTGGCTGATTAGGCTTCGTTGGGGCGCCATCGCCGGGCAAGTGGTGACCATCTTGGCGGTGAGTCGCTGGATGGGCGCCGATCTTCCGCTCGGTCCCATGTTTGCCATCGTGGCGCTCGAGCTGGTCACCAACATCGCGTCGGTCACGCTGGCGCATTCCCATCGCCCGGTGCACGAGTGGTGGTCGGGCGCGGTGATGGCGCTCGATACCATTCTCCTCACCGGCCTTTTGTTTTATTCAGGCGGGCCGTTCAATCCGTTCAGTTTTTTATATCTGGTGCAGATTTCGTTGGCGGCGGTGATTCTGCCGGCGCGATGGACTTGGGCGCTGGCCGGGTTGGCGCTGGTCGGTTCGGGATTTCTATTTTTGAAAAATCGGCCGCTGTCATTCGAGGGAATGGGACACGCCGAGCACATGAGCGTGCATCTGCGCGGCATGTGGATCGCATTCGGCGTGGCCGCGATCTTCATCGTCTATTTTCTTTTGCGCGTCCGCCGCGCATTGGCCGAGCGCGAGCTCGATCTCACCGCCGCGCAAAATCTCGCGCTTCGGCAGGAGAAGCTGGCGTCGCTGGCGACCTTGGCCGCGGGCGCCGCGCACGAGTTGTCGACGCCCCTGTCCACCATCGCCATTGTCGCCAAAGAGCTCGAACGTCAGGTGAGCGGATCGGCGGGGATTCTCGACGACGTGCGCCTTATTCGCTCCGAGGTCGATCGCTGCCGAACCATCCTCGAGCACATGGCCACCGAAGCCGGCGCCTCCACCGGCGAGAGCCCCAAAGCGATCGACGTGCGCGGGCTCATCGACGTCTCGCTCAAGACCATTCGCGAGCGGCCGGGCGTGCGCGTCGAGGTCGACGGCGCGAGCGCGTGCACGGTGATGGTGCCGGAGCGCGCGGTCTCGCAGGCCATCGCCAGCCTCATCAAAAATGCGCAAGACGCCAGCGAGTCGGAGGTGGAGGTGATCGCCAGCGCCGACGCACGAAATGCGCGCATCGAAGTGCGCGATCGGGGTCAGGGAATGTCTGACGAAATCCTCAAGCGGATCGGCGAGCCATTTTTTACCACCAAACCAGCGGGACGAGGCATGGGCCTGGGGCTGTTTTTGGCGCGCACCGTGCTCGAACGGGTGGGCGGAGAGCTCAAGTTTTCGTCGACGCCGGGGCAGGGAACGGTCGCCACCGTGACGCTCCCGCGGATCAAATGAGCGTTCCGGCGCACGATGACGCGCAGGCGTCGATCCTCCTCGCCGACGACGACGAGATTTTTCGCAAGCGACTCGCGCGCGCATTTTCCGATCGCGGATACGAAGTGCGTACCGCCGCCGACTACGATCAAGCCATCGCATCGGCGGAACAAGATTCGCCGCAGTTTGCAGTGGTCGACATGAAGATGCCGGGTCGTTCGGGACTCGAGCTGGTACGCGATCTGAAGTCGATCGACGGCACCACCAAGATCGTAGTGCTCACTGGATACGGATCGATCGCCACTGCCATCGATGCGGTCAGGCTGGGCGCCACTCACTACTTGCCCAAGCCCGCCGACGCCGACGACATCATCGCCGCGTTCGCGCGCGACGAAGTGCCTACGCTCACCGCCGCGCCGGGCGATTTCGTCGCTCCGACGTTGGCGCGCGCCGAGTGGGAGCACATCCAGCGCGTGCTCTCCGACTGCGGCGGAAATATTTCGGAGGCGGCGCGACGCCTCGGCCTGCATCGCCGCTCACTTCAGCTCAAACTGCGAAAATATCCCCCAAAAAAATGACCTCAAAGGAGAACCTATGAATCGGAGAGATGTTTTGGTAGGCGCCGGTGTGATCGCGGCCGCTGGTGTCGCACGCGCCACTGGCAAAACCGAAGAGCATCACCATGATGCTCCGCCGGCCGGCGGGCTGCTCGACGCGACGATCGATTGCGAGAAACGCGCGGATTTTTGTCTGACACATTGTCTACAGATGTTCGCCACCGGCGACACTTCGATGGTTGCCTGCGCCGCCACCGTGCGCGACACCATCGCCTCGGCGCACGCTTTGGCCTCCCTGCTTGCGGCAAACTCCAAACACGCGACTGCGTTCGCCAAGCTCTGCGCCGACGTCTGCCGCGACTGCGAGGCCGAGTGTCGCAAGCACGCCAAGCACCCGGTGTGCAAGGACTGTGCGGATGCCTGCGCCAAGATGATTCAGGAGATCGCCAAACTGGCGTAGTGATCGCTTTAGCTAGTATTTCCCAACTAGCAGGGTGTTGAAAAAGGCAAAAGATGCCAGGTAATCGATCATCATTCACCCTGCTAGTCGATCTACGAAGGGCTGCGCCCTTCCCCCATCGTGCACAGCCCGATGGGTTCCCCATCCGCTCCGCCGCGACTTCGCGGCGACGC
>PLXG01000127.1 GCA_003153195.1 Myxococcales bacterium | reverse complement strand
TTTTTCTGCGCCGCCGCCAGCGCCATGACCATGGTCAAGCTCGAGCAGATGAGCACGAAGGTCATGAACGCAGTAAACGGAATGCCGAGACGTAGCGACGGATCGGGCCAGTGGTGCGAACCCGAGCGCAGAATTCCGTAGGACAGCAGCATCCCGCCGAACGACATCGCGTCGGTAAGCAGGAAGACCCACATTCCGATCTTACCGGACGATGCGGCTCCGAAATCAAAGGAGCCGTCGGGCGATTCTTGTTCCATCGTGCTAGAGGCGGCGTGACTCATCTTGGGCTTCGTACCCCTTTCGTAAACTGAGGCAGCTTAACACGAATCTGCCGACCCTGCGCAAGTCGAAAGCGCAGTTTGATGCGACGAATTGCCGCGGCACGCGTGACCACTTGACGGGGAGTCAGACCTCGAGACAATGCCGCTCATGCGACGACTTTGGTACGCCTTGCTGTATCTGTCTGCCTGCGGGACAAACTTCGAAAACGTGAAAATCACTCCCCTGCCCGAGCATCCGGTCGCCGACGGAGAAATCATTTTCAGCGACCAGACCGCCGAATATTTCGCCGATCGAGTGTCAGGCAAGCCGGTGGTCGACGTGACGTTGCATGAACGTCGGCGAATTCTGCGCACCGACGGCGACGAGTTAGCGAAAGTCGTTGTTCACTATTCTCCCAAGTGGAACACGGTGTTGGCGTTTCATGTGCGCGCCACCGAGCCGGATGGGAAAACGCACGATTTTGGGCGCGACGACGCCACCGATACGTTTACCGTGGCGAGCTTCGAGCTCTACACCGACCATCGAGCGCTGGTGCTCAACATTCCATGGTCGGGTCCGGGAACGGTCATCGAGCTCGAAACCCGCGTGCGATATTCCGATGCACGATTGTTTGATGTCGGACAACAATTCTCCCGAGAGAAACCCATCGGGCGCGCCAAGCTCACCGTCATCCTTCCGCGTGGGTATGAGATCGAGCACATTGCAAGCCACCTAAACCAGTCGATCGACTTCCCTCCAGTGGTTACCAAGGTTGGAGATTCGACGCGGTACGAGTGGCTTCGCGAGCACGTTCCCGCACTTGCGGCGGAGACCTCCGCTCCCGATCCATACGAGCGCTCGACGATCGTTTTGGTCCGGCTGAGCCGCTGGCTCGAGCACGGCCGACCGACCGAAATCTTTCGTGACCCCAAAAGTCTTTCCGCTTGGATGTATGGATTCACCAGACAAGCGGAGGAACACGACGCTCTAACTGGACGTGGACGCGTGCTGGTCGATCCGACGCTGCCTCCGGAAGAAAAGGCGCGAAAGCTGTACAGCTGGGTACGCAACAACGTCAGTTACTGCGCCATCGAAATCGGCTATGGCGGCTGGCAACCTCATTCCGCTCGTGAGGTTCACGAGCTCAAATATGGTGACTGCAAGGACAAGGCAAATTTGCTCCGCAGTCTTTTGGCGGACGTCGGAGTGGAGAGCCGCGCGGTCGGGATCTATAGTCACTCTGGATACGNNTCACTCTGGATACCCGCACAGGTTCACTCTCAGTAGTCCCACTGGAAACTTCAATCATGTGATCCTCGAAGTAGAGCTTCCGGATCGTCGAGTCCTGGTCGATCCGACCTCACGCACGGCCTCATTTTCCGAGCTTCCCTGGAACGATCAGGAGGCCGACTACTTGCCCATTACGCGGGAGGGATCCGATCTATTGCGCACCCCGGCCAGCACCGCCAAGCAAAATGAGTCGCGCATCGATCTCGATCTCACACCGTCGAACGGCGTGCTCGAAGGTACGTTTCATTATCGAGCGACCGGTGCGCTCGCCGATTCGCTTCGCCATACACTGCTGATTACGCCGGCGGGCGAGCAACAAAAGATGGTCGCTAATTTGCTAAGTCTGTCGCGCGCCACCGTCGCCGACCTGAACATCACCGCTCAGGATCCTCCGGAGAAGCCCACGCCCATTGAAGTGAGTGGCAAAATTCGTGACCCGCTCAATCGTGGCGTACTGAGAATGATGCGCCCGAGCGATCTCGCGCCCGTCTTCATGGCCATCTCGGGCGACCACCGAAAGGATCCAATCGTTCTCAAATTCCGCAGTCATGAAATTCGAACGGTGACCATTCATCTTCCCGCCGGAGCGGAGCTGTCCTCGGAGCCAGCAAGCTTTTCAATTGAGACGCCATTCGCCCGCTATTCTCTCGATATCAAACGCGAGAGTCGCTCGCTGATCATCAAGCGTGACGTGACCATCCGTGAGCACATCATTCCGGCGAGTAGCTACGCTGAAGCTCATGCCATGAGCGACACAGTTTCCGACGCCGAATCTCGTCCCATCACCTTTCGTGCGAGCACTCCATGAAAAAACTGTTCCTATTGCTTTTGTTTGCCACCGCCTGTGAGCCCACGCTCGATTGGAAATGGACGCCGATCGATCAACTGAAGCGTCCGACTCCCGCGGACTATCCCAAGAGTCCAGCTGTAGTGCTCGAACGCGAAGATCGATTCCTCAACCTGGCGCTGATGCAGGGACGTTACTATGTGTACTACGACGAGATTCAGCGACACGACGTCATCCAAATCTTGACCGAAGCTGGACTGAAACACGCCCAAGTTCGCATTCAGTTCGATGACGGCGGCGAGCTGGTCTTGCTCAAAGCGCGCACCATCTCGCCGAGCGGCGAGATCAAAGAGGTCGAGCCCAAGCGGGTGATCGCGGACACCTCGCAGTCGGGCTCGGTAGTCGACCGCAAGACGGAGCGGGTACAGCTCTTTCGCTTTCCTGACGTTAAAATTGGAAGCGTGCTCGAGTACGTCTACACCGTTCGCTCCCCTCGGCAACAGATCATCTGGGCGTGGACCGGAAGGTTGGCTAGCGATATACCGATTCGGCACTACCAGATGGAGTTTCGACTGTCGGCGCCGATGCATTACGCTTTCAAGCTGCACAATGGCGAAACGAAGTTCGCAACCCGCAAGGACAGCGACTTCAACGTCGTGTCGCTCGACCTTCACAACGTTCCACAATATCCCGAAGAGCTGTGGTCACCACACTGGCAGGTTAGTGAACCGTGGTGGGCGTTTCGTCTAACCGGAATCGAGCCGGCGCAAATCATGTACGACACTTGGGCGCATGCGCAGAAGCAAACCATCGACGATCTATATTTCAACAAAAAGAATTTTGAAGGGATCTCGCCCAGTCTGGTCGGCGCCAATTGCAAAACGACGGACAAACTATGCTCCGTCGATCAGACGCTGGCGTTCGTTCGCGATCGCACTGAGCTGAGCGGGTTCAACGAACATCCAGCGTGGCGGCCGCTCAAGCAGGTGCTGTCGTCAGCACACGCCAACAATTACGAAAAAGCGATTCTGCTGGCGCATCTTCTGCCGAAGACTTTGAACGCGCAGTTGGGTTTGCTCATTCGTAGCCATCAGCGTTCGTTCGACCACGGCTTCCCCATGCCACGCGAATACAATCATCTGATCGTCTACGTTCCCAAACAGACCGGTATCGACGCTCCTCTATTTCTGGATCCCTCCTGCGAGAGCTGTAAGGTGGGCGAGCTGCCGCCATGGAGCGAAGGGCGAGAAGCGCTGGTGGTCTCGGGAACGTTGGCGTTCAATGGAGAGATCGACGCCAAAGCGGATTTCATAACCCTCGAAGGTACTCCCATGCGACCTGCGCAATATCGCGCCACGCAACAGGTCGACCTCGACGACGACGGAAACATCAAAGACTCGGTGAAGATCGAGCGCGAAGGAGAGGTCGCAGTGTCTGAGCAAATCGACACCCGCGGCTGGACTGCTCAAAAGTGGAAAGAGGCGGACGAATCGTTCATCCGTAATCGGATTCGCAACGCACGGCTCAAGAACAGTCCTCGCCCGCGGTGCGAGAAGAAACGCTCAGAGTGCACGCTCGAGCTCGGGTTCGAAGCAACCAGCTTCGCCGCGGTAGAGGGCGACAAGATGATCGTGCCGCTCTCACTCTTGAACGGCGGGCTCGAGGATCGTTTTCGAGATGAGCCGCGTTCGACCGATCTGTCTTTTGGCAACTCGATAGTTGAGGACGAAGTCATTCACCTGAATCTGCCGGCTGGTTATCAAGTCGAATCCGTTCCTCCGACGATGGCCAAGAAACTTCTTTTGGTCGAGTTCGTCTTCGAAACCGTCGTTGGACCGCACGAAATCACGCTTAAACGCCGTTATCAGACCCATTTCGGCAGGATGCCGGCCTCGGCCTATCAAGAGTTGCGTGAATTTTTCGTCGCGTTTTATCAGTCGCGTCACGAAAATATCGTGCTCAAGAAATCTCCATGAAGATTTGGACCCTTTCGATCGCGCTCGCCTGGCTGGTCGGTTGCGCCAACGGTCCGCTCATAACTCCCGAGGCCGAATCGGTCGTCTATCGCACTTCGCGCCCTGAATTTCGTTGGGTGCCGAAACGGGGAACCGAAGCCACCGAGATCCGCTTGTGTCGCGACAAATATTGCCTCGAGATCATCGACTCGCTGAGAACGCCGGGGAACACCTTTACGCCGAAAGTGGATATTCCGTCGGGCGATGTGTACGTGCTGCTCTACGGAGTCCGCGCTGGCGCGAGAGAATCGGTTCCCACCAAGGCCCACATCACGATGGAGGTACGACTCAAAATCACAGGAAAACATCTCACGATTTACATCCCACGCGACTCGCTCGCCGACGGTCAAGCGTTGCTGGTTTTGGGAGAGCATGCGCTCGAGCTCTATTCGAAAATTTTTGAGCTATCGATGACCACCAGCGCGTGTGGTCTGCCGGATTCCTGACTCATGCACACCCTTCGTGTCTGCTTCCTGGCGCCGTTGCAGTGCCCGCGCCAAGCATCTGTCTCACTATACTAAGGATATGAGGCGAGCTCAGCCTATCACGAATTCTCGACAGGTTGCCGTCCGATAGAGTAAGATTGCGCTTGCAGACATGTGCGACTCCTTACGACGCCCGCTCCTGATCTCCGACGCATTTTGCGTGGCGCGACACTTTTTTCTAAAGCCCGTCACGAATCCGACGATGACCAATGTGACAAAGACATGACGGACAAAACAAACCCTTGGGGGGGAATGAAATGAGTCTGGAAGCGTCGACGTCGAGTACGAGTGCAAAGAAAGGCACGCAGGTGATCTGCGCGCCATCATCGCCGATCAAGACGATCGAGACCGCGTGCGTGCGCATCGCCGGATCGGACGCCAACGTCCTCATCACCGGAGAGACCGGCACTGGCAAAGAGGTGTTCGCTCGACTCATTCATACGCGCTCGAAGCGATCGCAATCGCCGTTCGTGCCGGTCAATTGTGGCGCGATTCCCGAGTCGCTGGTCGAGAGCGAGCTGTTCGGTTACGTGCGCGGCGCATTCACCGGCGCGTCCACTTCACGTCAGGGCCGTGTCGCGCTGGCGGAGAATGGAACTCTCTTTCTCGACGAGATCGGTGAGCTGCCGCTGGCGATGCAGGTGAAGCTTTTGCGCGTGCTGCAAGAGCGCACCTACGAGCCGGTCGGTTCGGCGCGATCCTTACCCGCGAATTTCCGTCTCATCGCCGCCACCAACCGCGATCTCGCCGCGGAAGTTCAGGCGGGCCGCTTTCGTCAGGATCTCTTTTACCGTTTGATGGTCTGCCCGCTCGAGCTTCCGGCGCTGCGTAAACGTCGCGCCGACGTCAGCGTGCTGTTTCGCCATTTCTGGGCGGCGCGCGGCGAGAATCGTCCGCTCGATCCGCAGATTTTCCGCACGCTAGAAGCCTACGATTGGCCGGGCAACGTGCGCGAGCTGGAAAATCTGGTCGAACGTCTCTCGGTCTGCGTCGACGGTGCGCAAGTACACCTGTCTGACCTGCCGCCGAACTTCCGTCATGGCCACGACCCAAGATCGGGTGAACCGATCGAGCTCATGAGCGGTGCGGGAAATGCAAACGCCGAAACCATGCACAGCGTCGGTGACAGTTCTGACACGTTCGAAGCGCCTACTCCGCTTCCGATTCCATTCGATCTACTGCGTCCGGCTTCGCCTTCTTCGCTGGATGAGCTCGAGCCATTTTCCGACACTCCCACCAATGTAACCACGCCGACGCCGATTCGTCCCATCGAAGTGAGCGATTCGAGCGCGCACCAACTCGGCCTTCCGGTGGGCGTCGCCGAGTTTTTGAAAGAGGGCGCGCTGCCGAATCTTCCGCTGCCGGTCGATCTGCCCGGCCTTCTGCGCAAGATTGAAGACGCCTACATCGCCGCTGCGCTCACCCAGTCGACTCACAACAAGAAGGCGGCCGCCGAGCTTCTCGGAATGCAACGAACGACGCTGGTGGAGAAGCTTCGCCGGCGCAGTCGCGACACGTCACAGTCCTGACAGCGGCTGCCGCATCGCTGACAGATCCTCCGGTCGGAATCAAAAATCTGAACGAATCTCAATAGCAACGAAGCGGCCTGAAGCCTGCAATACCCGCCGTTCGTATGCGAACGATCGCTGCTATCGTCGCCCTCTGCGCCGCACTTCTGACGGCGGCGCCTGCGCATGCGCGCACCAAAGCCAGCGCAAAACGCACGGCCGCTCTGCTGATCGGCGCGGTGCCGGCTTCGACCACGCTTACTGCCGAGCGACTTCCGATTCCGGCAGGATTCGGCACGCTCTCGCTCAAGATCAACGCGCTCGATCGCACCATCCAACTTCAAGGCAAACAGAACATGAAGGCGCTGGCCGATCGCCTGCGCACCTTCACCGGGATGCTCTGCCCGAAGATCGAAACGGCACCGGGCGCGGTGCTCATTCGCTGCCGATCGCCGCGCATCGACGCGTCGCTGGTGAATACCGACGGACAGCTGTTCCTCGACGTACGCGAGCTGCGCGGAATTCCGACGCGCGCGAGCGACGAAGGTCCGCCGCGCTTCTTTTACGATCCCGCTAAGCTGATGGGGTTCGGCAGCACCTTNNACCTGTCCGGGTACCACGCCGGCGGGACAGGCCGAATGTCTGCTTCATCAAGGACGCAATGCGGCGGCGACACAACTGTTCAAGGCCGCACTCGAAACCGCCAATCGCGACATGGCCTCGCTCCGTCTTGGGGATCTGGCGCTAGAAGCGGGCGATCCCGATCAAGCGATCTCTTGGTATCAGCGCGCCGGCGATTCGGGCGTGTGGGGCCGCCTGGCGGTCAGTCGTCTTTGCGAAATGCTGGGCAACTGTCTCGTCGACGCGGCGCACTTCTCTTTCACGTTCGAGCCGATTGGACTTCCGGAGCCGATTCGCACCGAAATCGAAATGGGTCGCGCGCGCATGCTCGCATTCAATGGAAAGGCCGAGATGGCCGCGCATCAGATCAAGTCGCGACTGGAAGCCTCGCGTCTCGAGTCGAAGCCGCGCGAGCTGATCTGTGAGTCGGGCGGTACCACCGAGCGCATCTGTCGTCGCCTGACCTTGGCGGCGCTGCGCGATCCGAAGAATCTGCACAAGTCGGAAGCGCTCGAGCTGCTGTTCGCGCTGCCGAATCGCGAGAACGGCCCGATGACGGACGAGTTGGCGCAAGCGGCCGCTGACGTATTCAACGCCGATCCGGAGACGGCAGTGCCGGTTCTTCGTGCGCGCATGGCGAACGATGAGCCCGACAAAGTGTGCACGCCTACGTCGATCCTCTGTCGCATCCTGGCGCTGGCGGCCCTTCGCTCGACCGTGAAATCGGGACGCGAGCCGGCCATCGCGCTCTACATCTCGCTCCCCGAGCACAAGAAAGGCCCACTCGCCGCCGAGATGTCGCTCGCCGCCGCGGAAGTTTCCGGCCAGCTGGGCGCGCCGCGATTTGGCGCCAATCTAATGGCGGTCGCCACCGCCGAAGTTCCGCCGCAAAAGCTCGACGATCACCTGCTTCGCATGGCCGAGTTCTATATCGCTGGACGCGATCTCTCCCATGCTGAAGCGATCTTCGACTACGCACACGCCAAGAACACCATCACCAAAGCGCACATCGCGCGCTGGAGCGCGATCGGAAAAGCGCTCGACCTCACCGCACCCGAGCCCAAGACCAAAACGATTACCAATTCCAAAGACACCGATCTTTCGCGAGCGATGGACGCGGTCAACCGTGCCCAAGCGCTCTTCGCAGGGGAGCCGAAACAATGATCGCTCGTGAGCTCAGAGTCACCGAAAAAGACGCACCGATCGCGGTGAGCCCGAAGATGCGCGAAGTGTTGCAGTCGGCAGACGACGTGTCGGGCGCCTCGACCACCGTGCTGCTGCTCGGTGAGAGCGGAACCGGCAAAGAAGTGTTGGCGCGCTACATTCATCGTCGCTCTTCGCGCGCGCTCGGCCCGTGGGTAGCGGTCAATTGCGCGGCGATTCCGGCGGAGCTGCTCGAGAGCGAGCTCTTCGGTCATGAGCGCGGCGCGTTCACCGGCGCCATCGATCGTCACGCCGGCCGCCTCGAGCAGGCGCACAAAGGCACCCTCCTCCTTGACGAAATTTCGGAGATGCCGCTCGCGCTGCAGGCCAAGCTTCTGCGCGTTTTGCAAGAACGAGAGATCGATCGCGTGGGCGGTCTCAAGCCAGTTCCCGTCGACGTGCGCATCATCGCCACCTCCAATCGCGACCTGGAGCAGATGGTGGCAAACGGACAGTTCCGCACCGATCTCTACTACCGACTGAACGTGTTCCCCATCGAGCTGCCGCCGCTGCGCGATCGCCCCGACGACATTCCGGCGCTGGCCGAGCATCTGATGAACGAGATCGCCTGCGATCGCGATGTGCCGCGGCTTTCCGAGCGCGCGCTGGAAGTACTCAAAGAGCAGCGCTTTCCCGGCAACGTACGCGAGCTGCGCAATGTGCTCGAGCGTGCGCTGGTTCGTTGTCATGGCGCGGTGCTCGACGGCACCGACCTTCAGCTCCGCACCGTCATGCTGGCGCGCGTCCCTCAAGAAGTCAGCCCACCGACCTTCGGCGACGGGTTCTTTTCGGCGGGCGCTCCGATCGATCTGGCGCACCTCGAACGTCTGGCCATTACCGAGGCGCTTCGCCGTGTGAGTGGCAATCGTACGCACGCAGCCAAGATGCTCGGCATCGGCCTGCGGACGCTGCGCAACAAGCTGCGTGAATATCGCGAAGCCAACATCTCCGTCGAGCCGATCACTCTTTCCGATCGGCAAGATCTGCCGAGTCAAGTCAGCAGCCCTGTGTCTCTCGAGCAGGCACGGAAATCGCATTCGAACAGGACTCAGGAGGAAGCGTCATGAAACTGTTCGACTCGACCCTCACACTGCTAGAAAAGTCGCTCGACGCCCGCCTGACTCGCCACACCGTTCTGTCTGCCAATCTCGCCAACGCCAACACGCCCGGTTACGTGCCCAAGGACGTCAACTTCGAAGCCACCTTAAATAAGATGGTCTCTGAAGGTGGATCGACTCCGGTAGCGACCGAGCCCGGCCACTTCGCCATCGACGGTGGTTCGACCGGATCGGGTCACGCCGATTTCATGTCGGTCAACACCCGCACCACGGTGTCAGAAGACGCTGGAACGCAGCCCAGCATCGACGGAAACCGCGTCGACGCCGACAAGACCGCGGTCGAGCTGGCGCAAAACGGAATGCAATACGGCGCAGCCGCCAAAGCAGCCGGCAAAAAACTCGCGATTCTCCGCTACGTCGCGGACGGACAGTAAGGAGTAAGTCATGGCCAACGACTTCTTTTCGGCGATGAACATCAGTGCCTCCGGACTCGCGGCCGAGCGCACGCGCGTCAATCTTGCGACGTCCAACTTGGCCAACGCTGAGTCGACCCGCGGTCCCGACGGCAAAGTATATAAGCGTCAGGATCCTGTTCTCGAAGCGGCCTCGTTCTCGAACGAGATGTCGGGCGCGCTCGGAAGCGGCGGCGAGCTCGGCGTAAAGGTCTCGCGCATCGTCGAGGACCAGTCAGAAGGTCGTCGGGTCTACAGCCCGGGACATCCCGATGCCGACGGCGATGGCTTCATCACCCTGCCCAACGTGAACCCGGTTCACGAGGTGGTCAACTTGATGACGGCACAACGCGGCTACGACGCCAACGCCACCGCGGTCGAAACTTTGAAGACGATGGCGGGCCGCGCGCTCGACATCGCGAAATAGAGATAGCCCATGAACAAGATCAGCTCATTCGACGGCGGCTTCTCCATCGACAATAGCGCCGAGCTTCTAGGTAGTCGCGGCGTCCCCGATGTAGGTGGCAAGAAAGATGCACCAGGCTTCGCCGAAGAAATGGCGAAGGCAGTCGGAACGGTCGATCAGATGCAGGTGCAGTCGGATCAAGAGGCCGCAAAAATCGCGGCCGGCGGCGGCAACCTGCATGAGGCAGCACTGGCGATGGAGAAGGCGGATGTAGCCATGCGTGTGATGGTGAAGGTCCGCAACAAAGTCGTCGACGCGTACCAAGAAATCATGCGGATGACCGTTTGAACCGGCGGAGATATTAAATGGAGCCCCTTTCGAATCAGGTTCGTGACTTTCCGAAACGCGTGATGGCGATGCCGGCCGGTACGCGCATGATGCTCATCGGCGGCGTGGTGATGGTGGTCCTCGCCGTCGCCATCTTCTCCATGGTCTCCACGTCCGTCGATAAGTATCAGTACGCGTTCACCAACCTCACCACCGAAGATTCGTCGGAAGCGGCGTCGACGCTGAAAGCGGCGAACATTCCATTTCGTCTCGAGGCCAATGGCGCAGCGCTGGCGGTGCCGGCGTCGAAGGTCTACGACGCGCGTCTGCTCCTTGCGGCCGCTGGAGTTCCGCGCGGTGCCGGCGTCGGCTTCGAGCTCTTCGACAAGGGCGACATCGGCGTCTCCGAGTTCACCCAGCGCGTGAACCTGCGCCGCGCCACCGAAGGCGAGCTGGCGCGCACCATCAGTCGTTTGAGCGAAGTTCGCTCCGCTCGCGTGCACATCACGCTCGGCGAAAAAGGTCTCTTCCGCGATGAAGAGCGCCGCGCATCTGCCGCGGTGGTCCTCAATCTTCAACCGGGTCGCACCATCGGCGAGAAGCAGCTCGCCGGCATTCGTCATTTAGTGGCCTCGGCGATTCCGAACCTTCCGCACGAGCAGGTCACCATCGTCGATGGCGAAGGAACCGTGCTCACTGCCGCTGACGAAAAAGGGGGCGGCGCGCAAGCTTCGCGAGAGATCGAACAGAATTTGGAAAACCGCGTGGTCACCCTGCTCGAGCCGGTGGTCGGTCGCGGCGCGGTGGTGACACGTGTGACGGCCAACATCGACAGCTCCGAAGTGCAGACGCAAGCCGAGACCTACGATCCCGATTCGCAGGCGACGCGCTCCGAGCGCAAGACAGTCAACACCCAGGCGCAGGCCAGCAACTCCGGTCAAGCGGGCGTCGCCGGTGCCGCGGCCAATCAACCGCTCAACGCCGCGCCGAACAATGGATCGAACGGCACCAGCACCAACAACAATCAGAACCTTCAAGAAGAGGTTCACAACTACGAGATCTCGAAGACCGTCACCAATAGCGTGACGCGAGCGCCGCGCGTCAAGAGTCTGTCGGTCGCCGTGCTGCTCGACGGCAAAGATGGAAAGCCGATCGAAGAGTCGGAAGTGCGTCGTCTCGGCGAGCTCGCCAAACGCGCGGTGGGCTTCGACGAAAAACGCGGAGATACGTTCGACATTTCTTCCAAGGTGTTCACGCGCGCCACCGATGAAGGCGTGGCCGCTGCGCCGCAAGCCGCATCTAACTTCAAAACCTACGCGATCGCAGGTGGCGTGATAGCTGCACTACTGCTGGTGGTCATGTTCATGGCGCTGGGAAAACGAAACAACGTGTCCGCCGAATTCGCGGCGGAGCAGGCGCTCTTCCGCCCGGGCGCGCGCGTCGCCGAGATCGAAGCCAGCATGTCGCCCGGCGGTGGTCAGGCGCAGCTGGTCGATCCGAACCTGATGGTTCAGAACCGCGCCCGTGAGCTCGCCAAAGGTGAGCCCGGCAAGACCGCGCATCTAGTCCGCGCCTGGATCGCACAAGACCAAGAGGGAGCCTAAAATGGCTGAGGTAAAGACGATGCAGACTGAGGCGGGCCCGGGCGCACAGCGCGCCGCTGCCCTCCTCCTCGGCCTCGGGCCCGAGCTGGCCGGACCGGTGTTCCGCCAGTTCTCCGAGTCGGAGCTGCGCCACATCGCGCTCGGCGCCAAGTCCCTGCGCAAGGCCGGTCCGTCG
The DNA here is from genome assembly GCA_003153195.1 of Myxococcales bacterium. Classification (GTDB taxonomy): domain Bacteria; phylum Myxococcota_A; class Polyangia; order Palsa-1104; family Palsa-1104; genus PALSA-1153. The sequence goes on along the minus strand of PLXG01000127.1, from coordinate 8,236 downwards.
GCGATTCCCGATGCGCTCAAGACGTTCGTGGCCACCATGGATCGCGTCGGTGGCGACGCCGCTGCCGGCGACGAAATGCTGCGCGAGTTCGCGTCGCGCTCGCTCGGCACCGAGCTCACCCGTCGCGCGTTCGACGGTGTGCTGCCCCCGCCGCCGCCCGATGAAGTACTCGGCCCGGTGGCGCAAGCCGATCCGGAAGCGCTGGCGATGGTGCTGGTGCGCGAGCAGCCGCAAACCGTCGCGCTGGTCATGTCGTCCATCGATCCGGAGCGTGCGGGGTTGGTCATGAGTCACTTCCCCGAAGAGCGTCGTCCGGAAATTCTTCGTCGCATGGCGACCGTCGAATCGGTGGCGCCGGAAGTGCTGCGCGAAGTGGGTCAAGCGCTCTCAGCGGAATTGAAGAGCGTGGTCGCCGGCGGGATGCGCAAAGTCGACGGCAAGAGTGCCGCCCTCGAGATCCTTCGTCGTCAGTCGAACCAGCGTCAGACCGAAGTGGTGGCCGAGATCGAAAAAGAAGATCCGACCCTGGCCGCCGAGCTTCGTCAGAAACTGTTCACCTTCGACGATCTGCAGAGCCTGGCCGATCGCGATGTTCAGACGCTGCTCAAAGAGGTGGATTCGAATCGCCTCACCATGGCGCTCAAGGGCGCGGCGGCGGATCTGCGCGACAAGATCCTGCGCAACATGTCTTCGCGCGCTTCGCAGATGCTCATCGACGACCTCTCAGCGATGGGAGCGGTTCGTCTGGCCACCGTCGAAGCGGCGCAGGCCGAGATCGCGCAGCTCGCGCTGCAGATGTCGGAACAGGGAAAGATCACCATCGTCGGCCTCGCCGACAAGATGCTTTAGGAGATAAATGGAATCGTCCTTGCCCAAACGTCCGCGCTTTCTCTCCCCGGTTGCGGGTCACCGATCGGGCGTGCCCGAACGCGCCACCTTCGGCGGACCGCGTCCCGATCTGGGCGCGCCGCGCGCAGCGTTCCCGATGTCGCAATTCGACGAGCCGGCTCAGCTGGCGCCCGCCGCCTCCAAAGAAGAGCTGGAATTGATTCGTCGCGACGCGATGGAGAAGCTGAACAACGCCATCGAAATGCTTCGCCTGCAATCGGAGCGTCTGGCCGAGCAGGCGCGCTCGGACGCCATCGAGATCGCGTTCGCCGTCGCGCGTCGCATCCTCGAAGGAGAGCTCAAGTCGAGTCCCGAAGCGCTGTTCTCGGTGGTTCGTTCCGCCATTCGCCGCGCCGGTGAATCGCGTCAGATCACCGTCCGATTGTCGGCGCAGGATCTGGCCATCATCGAGGGCACCAAAGGTCGCGGGTCTCTGTCGGAAGTCACCGCCGCGCGCGTCGAAGTATTGGCCGATCCGAATCTTCAACCAGGCGACTGCGTAGTCGATGCCGACTTCGGCAAAGTCGACGGTCGCATCTCCACCCGTCTCGAGGAGCTGCGCCGTGCCATCGACGCCGCAGTCTCGGAGGGGAAATGAGCCTGTTCGACCTCGACGGACTTCGCCGCACCTTGTCCGAGTGCGAACCCTTGCCGGTCACCGGCACGGTGGTTCGCGCCGCGGGCTTGGTGATCGAGGCGATGCTGCCGCAGGTCACCATCGGCACCTACTGCGAGATCCGCACGCGCGACAATCAGATCGTCCAAGCCGAGGTCATCGGGTTCGAAGGCGCCACCGCGCGCCTGATGCCGTTTGGAAAGATCGAAGGCGTGGGCGAAGGCGCGGTGGTCTATCCGCGCTCGCAAGCCAGCCGCATCTCGGTCGGACCGGCGCTGCTCGGTCGCGTGGTGAACCCGTCGATGCAGCCGGTCGATGGCGGTCCCTCCATGATCCTTCGCGATCAAGTGCCGATCGATGCGCAACCGCCGGCGGCCATGTCGCGTCGCCGCATCTCGCGACCGCTGGTGCTCGGCATTCGCTCGATCGATGCGTGCCTCACCGTCGGTGAAGGTCAACGTCTCTGCGTTTTAGCAGGTCCCGGCGTGGGCAAGTCGGTGCTGCTCGGCATGCTGGCCCGCTCTGCCTCCGCCGACGTCATCGTGGTCGGCCTGGTGGGCGAGCGTGGTCGCGAGGTTCGTGAGTTCATCGAGCGCGATCTCGGACCCCAAGGTCTGCGCCGCTCGGTGGTGGTGGTGGCCACCAGTGACGAGCCGCCGCTCATGCGTCTGCGCGCCGCCATGGCCGCCACCTCGGTAGCCGAATATTTCCGCAAGCAGGGCAAGAAGGTGCTGTTGCTCATGGACTCGCTCACCCGCGTCGCCCAGGCGCAGCGTGAGATCGGTCTCGCCGCCGGTGAGCCGCCCACCTCCAAAGGCTATCCGCCATCGGTGTTCGCGATGCTGCCGCAGCTCCTCGAGCGCGCCGGCAACGACTCCGGCAATGGGTCGATCACCGCATTTTACACTGCGCTCGCCGAAGGCGACGACTTGCACGATCCGGTCGTCGACGCCGCCAAGGCCACGCTCGACGGTCACGTGGTGCTCTCGCGCAAGATCGCCGAAGGCGGCAACTTCCCCGCCATCGATCTACTGGGGTCGATCAGTCGCGTCATGAGCGACGTCATCGACGCCAAGCACCTCATGCTGGCGCGCTCGGTACGCGAGATTCTTTCGACCTACCGCGAATCAGCGGACCTGGTGGAGGTCGGCGCCTACGTGGCCGGCTCGAACCTCAAGCTCGACCGCGCGCTCAAAGTGATCGAAGCGATTCGTCAGTTCTTGCGGCAAACGCCCGAAGAGCGCTTCACGCTGGAAGAGACCCTGTCGCAGCTCCGTCGCATTCTCGACGTCAAGGAGACGGCGCGTGGCTGATCGCAAGCTATCAGGCCGCCTGATCTGGTTTGGGACCCTGGTGGCCCTGGTCGCCACTCCCGCGCGCGCCGCCGGTCCGGAGAAAGATCCGGAGCCGACCGCCGCGGCGAAGAAGAGTGGCGCCGACGAAAAGCCGTCGAAGACTTCGCACAGCGGCACCGCCAAAGCGGCGACCGAAGAAAAGGGAATGCCGCAGGTGGTCTTGCCATCGCTCACCACGCAAGCGCTGTGCGACGAGCTCCATCGCGGAAGTCAGTCGCAGGAAAACAGCGACGCGCACAAGATGGACAGCGACCGCGACGACTTGATCAAAGAGCGCGCCAAGCTGGAGAAGCTTCAGCAAGAAGTGGCCAGAGCGCGCGAGGCGCTCAAGACCGAGACCGCGCGCCTGGAAGAGCTCACCCGCTGGGCCGCCACCAAAGACGGCAAAAAGGTGATCGACCTGCGCAATGCGCTGTCCGACAAGGCGCAGATTGCGTCGCTCGGCAAGATGCTGCGCAGCGTGAAGCCCGACAAAGCTGCGGTGATGGTGGCGCACCTGGCCCGCCCGCTCGCCGTCGAAGTTCTGCGCAGTATGAAACCAAATGATGTGGCGCTGGTGATGGAGCACGTCAAGCCGGAGCTGGCCGCGGAGCTCATCACCGCGATCGCAACGACTCCTCCAAAGGAGGCCCGACGATGAAAGCGCCTATTCACCTGAATCAAACCCTCGGTACGCACGCGACCGAAACCGAAGCTGCGTCGCTCGGCAAGCGCACTGGCGCGGACTTCGCGCGCGTGATCGATCAGCACTTCGCGCAGATGGCCGAGACGAGTCAAGGCGCGCCGGCTGCCGCGACGCAAAATGCGCCGACCAAGCCGGCCACCTTCGCCGCGATTCAGACGGCGGAGACCGCGCTGGCGACCAGGTCGGCAAACGCCACTGAAGCTACGGCGGCGGCCAATGCGCCGGCGGTGGCGAAACAGTCGTCCACCAAGAGTGAATCGGCGAGCGCGGCTGAACGGCGCGCCGCCAAGAAGACGTCTGACAATTCGCCGAGCACGGTACACGGCGAGGTTCGTCCGTTCGATTTGGCGCAGATCGCCGCGGCTCCCCTGCCGGTCAGCGAGAAACAGAATCGTCCTTCGTCTGAGGACGAGGTGGCCAGAGATACGTCCAAAGATGCGACTGGATCGTCTGCGCCGATGAAACAAATTTCGACGCCGGCCAGACAGACTTCGGCGCCGGCCAAGCAGACTTCGACCCCGATCAGACAGTCGGCGCCAGTGGTCAACCGGGTGTTGACCCCGACTTCGCGGAACGTGATTTCGGCCACAAAAGAGGCGTCTTCGGCTGAAAAACAGCCGACGACGTCTGGAAAACAGCCGAGCTCGGACACCAAACAGCCGAGCTTGGACACGAAACAGCCGACCGCGGACACGAAACAGCCGACCGCGGACACGAAACAGCCGAGCTCGGACACAAAACAGCCGACCGCGGCTACCAAACAGGCGACTTCGGCTAGCGTGGCAACTCCGACTTCAACGGTGACGACGCAAGCTGCGCCAGCGAAAGAGGCGCTGTCGACGACCAAAGAGTCGCTTCCATCGGCAAAGACGCCAGCCGCCTTCGCGCAGACGTTCAGCGCGGCTTCCTTCTCGGTGGGAAAGTCGGCCAAAGAAGAGGTCTCCAAGTCCGACGCCCGACCGGCGACGCAGAAGAATGCGTCGTTCGCTGAAAAGAGCACCAGCGTTCAACCGGCGACGGCAGCTGCAACCGTGGCGACCACTGCAAACGTAGCGGCAACTGCAACCGTGGCGGCTGCGGCGCCTGCAAATGCACCGCCGACCGCAGCTGCACCGCCAACCGCAGCTGCACCGCCGACCGCGACCAACGCGCCGACGGTAAATCGCAATTTTATTCCGGCGGTGTATGAGACCAGCGGTCGCGCAACTCCGTCTGCGATCACCGATGTCGCCTTCCGTCCTAACTTCGCACCGACGCTGGCCGGCAAGAGCGCGGCGATTGCGACCGACCTCAATCAGCGCACTACGCAAGCGGCGCAGGTGATGTCGAACTCGGTGTTTTCGCCGCAGACGCCCGCGGCGGCGACGAGCCTACTCGGAATCACCAAGAGCTTCCTGGCGCCGTCGATGCCGCAAAGCGTCGCCGAGCTTTCGCCCGCCGTGGTCAATGCGGCGCAGGCGACTTCACTTTCAATGGCGACGGCGCCCACGGCCGCGCCCGCGCCAACGCCGGCGACACGCACGCCGCAGTCCACGATTGCGGCGAGCATCGCGCAAGCGTTCGCGAACAAATCTCCCGCGCCGGTCTCCGGCTCGGTGAGCGCCAGCGCGGTTCTAACGCCGAACAAGGCAGTCAGCTCGGCGGCCCTTCACGAGGCGTTCAGCAAGATCGCTCCGCCGCTTCCTAAATCTGTATCGGTACATCCGGCACCGGCGATAAACACCAACGAGTCGGTTTTTTCGCGCGGCGCGAGCCCGTTCGAGCGGGCACACACGCCGGCTCAGCGCGCGCGCGAAGCCGCGCGGGTCACCGCAGATTCCACCGGCACGCACACCACCGTCAGCGCGGAAGAGCGCCTAGCGGCCATGCCGTCGGCCGCCGACACTGTACGTCATCCCGATGCGCCGAGCGCGCAGACGACAATGGCGACCATGGCGAATGCGCCCACTCCTTCGGCTGAGCTCGACGAAGACCTAATGATGGCGAACGATCCCAGTCTGCGCATGAGCTTGGTTCCCGGCGCGGCGCAGCTGCACATGGACGCCGGCCGCTCGGGCGACCTGTCGATTCATCTGCAGGTCAAAGAGGGCGTCACCAACGTTCAGGTGAGCGGTTCGGCGGCGCATCTCTTCGACGCGCGCACGGCCGACCTGCGCACCGCGCTTGCCCAAGAGGGGCTCAAGCTCGGCCGCGTCGACCTGCCTTCACAAAACAACAACAACCCGACGAGCTCGCACGGCGATCCGTCGGCGAACTATCGATTTGGCTCGTCTGATTCGCAGACGAGCTTTGGTCAGAGACCCGGCGACCGAGACCGGCCGGAGGAAGGAGATCGGGAAGCATCCACAACGGTCAGGGCCCGTGAGGTAGAGGCAACGAAGAGTTCGCGTTCGACTTCGAGAATTCACGTGAAGGCGTAGGGAGAGGAAAAAATGTCCACCATCGATGTGAACAGTCAGTTGGCAGGTACCGGCAACAATGTCGGGACCGGCTTGTCTTCGAATACTCCGACCGGCTCGAGTGCGCTCGGAGAAAACGAATTCATGAAGATGCTGATGGCGCAAATGCAAAATCAGGATCCGACCCAGCCGATGGACAATCAAGCGATGGTGGCGCAGCTCGCCACCTTCTCGCAGCTCCAGCTTCAGACCGACGCGAACAGCAAGCTCGACAGCCTCATCTTGGCGCAGACGTCGAACAATCAGACGTCTGTGGCCTCGCTCGTCGGAAAGAACATCGCGTACAACTCCAACAAGCTCCACCTTGGAGACGGTACGACTCCGACCATTCGAGCGACGCTCACCACGGCTGCGGCTTCCACCAGCGCCGTCGTCAGCGATTCAACGGGCAAGACCGTACGTACGCTTCAGCTCGGCGCAGAACCGCAAGGCGCGATCAGCATTCCGTTCGACGGAAAAGACGACAACGGGAACGCGCTGCCCGCCGGCGACTACACCGTCACCGTCGCTGGAAAAGACACCCAAGGCGCCGCGGTCGCCGTCACCCAGACCAACAAGGGAGTGGTCACCGGCATCTCGTTTGCCAACGGCTATGCCGAGCTGCTCGTCAGTGGAGTGACGATCAAGCTCTCCGACGTCTCCGAAATTGACCAATAAACGGATAACGAAACCGGCCGATTTTTATCGGCCATAGAAAAGGAAGAACAAACATGACGCTCATCAGCACGCTGTTTTCGGGACAAAGCGGCCTCGAAGGAACCAGCGAAGACCTTTCGGTCATCGCCGACAACATCGCCAACTCGGACACCATCGGGTTCAAGTCCAGCCGCGCCGATTTCGAGGACGCGCTGGCGCAGTCGGTGCTCGGCGCCGGACAGATCGGCACCGGCACGCAGCTTCAGGCGGTTCAGAAAATTCTGAGTCAAGGCGCCATCACCAATACTGGCGTGGCCACCGACCTCGCGCTTTCCGGCTCGGGCTTCTTCGTGGTCGCCGGCAATCACAACGGCGTCGACACCAACTACTACACCCGCGCCGGTCAGTTCTCGATCGACAAGAACGGATTGCTCGTCAATCCGGACGGACTCGACGTGCAGGGTTACAGCGCCGACAGCTCGGGCAACGTCGGGAGCTTGATTGGAAACCTGAACATCGGTGCGCAAACCACGCCGCCGCAAGCGACGACCACGGTGACGATGAAGGCGAACCTCGATTCGAACGCCACCATTCCGGCGGCCCCCTGGGATCCCACCAACGCAGCGGCGACGTCCAACTTCTCCACCGGCGTCACTGTCTACGACAACCTTGGAAACGCGATTCCGGCGCAGGTGTATTTCGTCAAGACTGCGGCCGGCTATGACTACCATGTCACCACCGACGGTTCGCACCTGGCTGCCCCCGCTGTCGCCGGCACCAATACCGAGATAGCAGGCGGCAGCTTGTCCTTCGATCCCCTCGGCAGTGGCAAGCTCAACCAGGTTACGGTAAATGCAGCGGACACTTTCCAGCCGGTCGGGCAAGCAAACCCGCAGACGATCAACTTCAACTTCGGCGACCCACTCACCTCCAACGGCGTCACGCCGATCGTCGGCAATACCGGTCTGAGCGGTGTCACTCAGTTCTCGGGGAACCCATCGGCGGTTAGCTTCGTAAACCAAGACGGCTACGCCTCGGGTAGCTTGGCTTCGATAGCCATCGATCAGAACGGCCTCATCACCGGATCGTTCACCAACGGATCCAACCGCGACCTCGGTCAGGTGGCCGTCGCCACCTTCCAGTCGCCCGACAAGCTCGAGCGCTCCGGTGGCAACTTGTTCGCGCAAGATGCCGAGTCCGGCGATCCGGCGGTAGGCGTGGCCGGCTCGTCGGGACGCGGCTCGATCACCTCGGGCGCACTCGAACAGTCGAACGTCGACTTGTCGAACGAGTTCATTCACATGATCGCGGCGCAGCGTAACTTCCAGGCCGATGGCAAGAGCATCACCACCGCCGACTCGCTGCTGTCGGAGCTCATGAACATCAAACGTTAGTAGCTCGCTTGCTTTGATTGGCTTAAACTAAGGCGGTGCTGGCACCGGATTCCGAACCCTCACGGGATCCGGTGCCAGGCCACTGCCGACGGTGGCAGTAGCAAAGGAAGATGATGATCACAGTGACGCGACTCGACGGAAAACAGCTGGTGGTCAACTGCGACCAGATTCTGCAGGTGGAGAGCACACCCGACACCGTGCTA
>PLXG01000002.1 GCA_003153195.1 Myxococcales bacterium | reverse complement strand
GTCCCTTAGGCCGTGTTTCAGAATGGCTTCCCTTTGCCGCGCGTTTTACCGCACTGATTGAGTGGTGCTGCGTAAGCGATGAGCGCCGCTTGCGCGTCAACGTAGGGGTCGGCTCGCGGGGGCACCCAGGTCCTCGGCCAGGCGCGCCCGAAGCGACCCGCCGGGGTCAAAAACTCGATGCCAAAAGAGGGTCAGTTACTCGACGCCGTTTCCACTGCGCGCGGTAATCGAAAAGGGACCGGCTTCGGTAATCAAAGTACCCCCACCTAAGGCGACTTATTTGGCGGTGGGGTGGGCGCTTCCCGCGTCAGGCCACGACGCGGCAAGCGATGGTTCCTGCCGCAATGTCGGGCCCTCCGGTCGTCGGCCCGCGTCGTGACGTAGGCTGGGCGGTTCCAACGCCTGAAGCGTCAGGATCGCATCAGTGAAAAAGTCGCATCCACCATTCACGAAAGAACTGCTTGTGGAATCTGACAATGATCACGTCAGAATCCGCGGGCGTTCGACGGGCGCTAAACCGATTTTGCCGAACACGATCGGAGCGAAGGCCGATTATCGCTGGCATCTAAATGCCTACTGGCGACCACAGGATTATTGTAACAACGTTTGTCTGCGAGATTGTGGGACGCGTAGCCGTTATTCCGCGTTGTTGTTGTTCCGCACGTTGCGCGGGGGGATTGTGTGTTCCATGCGATTCGGCTGTGCCCGTCCGCGTCTCTTTCGGCTTCCGGAAGAAATTAGTTAGTTACGAATCGCACGCAACACACAATCAGTTCAGGAGTTCGTTGTGTAAAGCGCGTATAATCGTCAATTGTCGGGCTGGGCTAAATCCGACCCGCGGCAGCACGGCTCGTTCATCGCTAAGAACGTTTTGTTGTACCGACATTCGGTTTGCTAAATGTAACGACGTTTCTCAAGTTCAATGAGCACAAGTGAAAGAGCTTATCGTTCTTAAAGCGTCACGCGCAAGACTCAAGTGTCGTCGAAGATGCACGGTTAGTGAATATCTTATCAATCAAGTTGTGCATCCGCCGCCGGCTTTACCTGCTCACGATACCAATTGTGCCGGTCGACACGGAAGCGTTCGGAGTCGAAGACGTGTCGTGAGTTATCATCCGCGTCGTATGGCCGCCTTGCGTGCTTGAGAATCAGCGTGATCGTTGCCAGATCGTCCGCGTCGCTTTGCGTGGCTTCCTCGATCGCATCAAAAACCTCTTGCATCGAGTGGTGTTCATAAGAGGGTCACGACACGGCCGAACCGTTTGCTCGCGCTTGCTGGATTGCTTTCAATGTAGCGGTGGAGCAACGAGTTTAGCACATGGTGGAACCGACGGCGGCGTAGGACTTCGGCATGCACGATGCCATATTGCTCATACGACAGTCGATCGAGGAAGTGAACCACATAGAGAACGGCCTTGCGTTTGCCAAATGTTCTCTCGTGTTCGGCAATGAGTACGCCGTCGACATGGACGCAAATGCGATCGTGAAAAGCTTCAACGATTGCCTCGCGATGGATAAACTTTGATGGAACGGTATCGATTTGTCTTGTAGATGACTTCGGATACCTTGTTGATGCGCAGCTTCGTTCGCACGCACGTCGTCGGGGGAATCGGCACGCTTCCGAGAGTGCGATGCTCGTCAACAACTCGTTCGTCCGGCTTCTCATTTCGAGCGTGCCGAGCCCGCATAGGTACCGAACTGCCCATTACTGTGAAACCTCTTGAGCCCCGCTCGATCCGAAATCTGTCACAACGCGATTCGAGCCGAGAGTTACTCCGTTCATTTGGCGTTGAGTTCAGCTATTCCCCGGTAAAGAGGATCAAATCCGAGCGTCAGCCGTTATCTATTAGTCGCTGCAACGGTGGCCTGCGACACCTCTCGCCATTGAGATTGCGGACATCGGAATCGTGTAGTTAACGATCCAACATTGCGCCCGCCATGACGGGTTCGCCGAAGAGATCGTCCCCATTCCGCGTTAGCCCGTGTCGTACACGGGCAAACGAAAAAGGGCCGGCCCCGGTAATCAAGTGGTCCCGGCCTTCGGGCACATTTGACGACCGGGCCGGGCCCTTGGCGGGCATCAGCTTTGAGGTGGCCGGCGATCCTTCATGCGGTAGCTGTCGCCGGTGATCGGGATGACATGAGCGTGGTGGATGAGACGGTCCAGAGCCGCGGTAGCGAGAATCGGATCAACGAACATATCGGCCCACAGCTCAAAGGGCCTGTTGGACGTTACGATGATCGATCCGCGCTCATAGCGCTCTGAAATGATGCGAAAGAGGTGGTCGGCGACGATTCGATTGAGCGGCGTAAAGCCGAGTTCGTCAAGGATGATAAGATCGGCGCGAACGTATTGATCAACAAGCTTCTCCACAGACAAATCGGCCATTGCAGCGTTGAGCTGTGATGCGAGGACTTGAATCGTCGCGAATATAACATTGTGACCACGTAAGCAAGCTTTGACACCGATTGCCGTCGCAAGATGGCTTTTGCCGACCCCGGGTGGGCCGATAAATAGTGCCGTCTCGTGCTTGGCGATGAACTCACAGTTCGCAAGCGCTTTAATTTGCTTCACGTTGATTGACGGTTGAAATGCGAAGTCGAACTCCTCGAGTGTCTTCGTTACTGGAAAGCGAGCAGCGCGCACGCGCTTATCGAGTCCTTTGTTATCGCGTGCATTTAGCTCGTCGTCAAGAAGCTTCTCAAGAAATTCCAGATAGCTGAGTTTGGCATTGATCGCCGCTTGATGATGTGCCTCAAGGACGGATGCTGCATAGCCAAGCCGCAGTTTGCGCAGTTTCTGATCGAGCTTTAGCACGGCCAACCACCAAAGATCTCGCTGTATGCTTGTAAGCGTCGAACGCCAACCAGATCCATGGATTCACTCGTACTCGGGGCGGCAATTGAAAGATCGTCAAGCGGCCTCTCAAATAGTCGCTGGTCGATGATCTGGCGCAATGCGTTGATCGTGCAATTGCCGAAATGCGCAGCCCGGGCACAAGCGCGATCCAGGTCGA
>PLXG01000302.1 GCA_003153195.1 Myxococcales bacterium | reverse complement strand
TGAGTTCGATGTCGGTCTTTCCCACCATTTCGTCGCGCGAATAGCCGAGCAGCTCACTTGTGCGCTCGTTCACGTCGAGGAACTGGCCGTCCGACAGCCGCGAGATGGTGATGGCAACCGGGCTGCCGTGAAAAACCTTTGAGAAGCGCTCTTCTGACTGACGCAACTGCTCCTCGGTATTTTTGCGCTCGCTCACGTCGCTGACGATGCCGCAATAGCCGTCGAGCACCCCCTGCCCGTCGAAGAGCGGAAACTTCACCGCGAAATAGGTCTTCAATCCCTCGCCCTGATCGACGGTGACTTCCGATTGCGTCGAAAGCCCGCTCCGCACCAGATGATTGCCTTCTTGCAGACGGGTGGCGACCTCGTCGGGCAGCACCTCCTCGAGCCGTTTGCCGAGGATGTCTTGCATCCGCACTTTGAACGAGCGCTCGAACCCATGATTCACCAGCACGTAGCGATCGTCGCGATCTTTTACGAAGATACTGGCCGGCGAGTTGTCGAGAATGGCGCGAAAGCGTGCTTCTCCGGCGCGCCATGCCTGAAGCGACCGCTCAGCGTCGGCGCGAGCCGCTTTTTCTGCGGAGAACAGCCGCGCGTTCTCGACCGCCAACGCGGCGCGCGTGCCGAGGTCGGCCAAGACCGGCACGTCGGTGGCAGTGAAGCGGCGCCCCGACTCGGCTTGACCGAGCCCCATCGCACCGACCAGCTGACCGCGGACGATCAGCGGAACCACCATCAACGATCGGGTACCGAACTGTCTCAACTTCTCGAGATGCTCGGGATCGGTCGCGTAATTGTGCACGTCACCCGGCTGCACCTCTTCGATCAGGCGCGGCTCCCGCGTGCGCATGACGATGGCGTAAGAGCTCTTCTCGGGTATTTTCGGCCAGCGCGCGAGCACCTCTTTGTGCATGCGATCGCGCTCCGGATCAGCGGCGCCGGTATAGCCCCACTTCACCTGATCGCCGTCGACCAGCAACACCTTGCACCAATCGGCCACCGACGGCACCGTCAAGCGCACCAGATTCTTCAGCGTCTGTTCGTGGTCGAGCGATTCAGAAAGAGCCTTCGAAGCATCCGCCAAAAAGGCGAGATAACGCTGTTGGTCTTCCAGAAGAGAGCCACTCACAGGCAATGCCTAACGTCACCGCGCTCGACTGTCAATGACCGAGCGTGGCAAGTCTGACGGTCTCACTCGGTAATCGCGCGCAACGAAAAAAGCGGCCCTTCCTCGACCGGCTCAGTCGTTCCTTCCAGCGCCCAGTCGTCGTCGCCCTCTTCATCGAGCAGCTTGTGCTGAACCTGCCAAAGGTTCCCCTCTTTTCGCAGCACGGTATTGATCGGCGCACGCGCGCGCGGATTTACGACCATGGCCGAGTGCGCCGCGAAAAACGGAGCCAGCGCCGCCGCCAATTTGTCTGCCGTCCAGGGATCGGGGTCTTCCTCGCGCTTTCGCAAGAGCGGCAGCGCTTCCGCCCACCTCTTCTCGGCCAAGGCCTTGGTGAGCTCATGCAACTGATTGCGCACTCGCGCCGCAAAGGCACGCTCGTCGAACGGCGGCGGTGCCGGACTGACCGGCACGACCGTTTTACGCGACGGCAAAAGTCCCGCGCGCTCCGACCACTCCTCGAGCAAACTCGAATCGGTCTCGCGCACCAGGAATCGCAGCCGTTCGCGAATGTCCGCCAGCTCGTCAGTGCGCGCCGACTCCGGCACCGATTGCTCGAGCGTTCGATAAACATCCGACAAATAGCGCAGCACGATGCCTTCCGACCGCTCGAGCCCATACTCACGAACAAAGTCGGCAAACGAGCAAAACTTCTCGACCATTTCGCGCGCAATGCCCTTGGGACGAATATTTTCCGATGCCACCCATGGATGCTTGGCGGCGAACGCGTTGAAGGTGTCGTAGATGAGCTCGGCGAGCGGCTTGGGCCACTCCATCTTGTCCAGCTCCTCGATGCGCTCGGCGAACTCCATCCCCTGCATCTTGAGCTCGGCCATCCTCTGGGTTTTGAGCGCACTCAGCTGCGCCAACAGAATCACCTTGGGATTTTCCAAAATCGACTCGACCAAGCTGAGCACATCGAGCGCATAGGTTTCGCTCGACTTGTCCATGTGCGTGACCGTGTCGACCAGATACATCGACAGCGTCTGGTTGAGCGAAAAGTCGCGCTGCAAATCGGGCGAGACACGCACCTGCGTGTGGCGATGGCGCTCGTCGAGATAGGTCTCGATGATCCCGGCCGTCCGCAGCGATCGAAACAGCGTGGCGGCGTGCTTCCGTGCGGCGCGTTTGCCGTGTTCGCTGCCGTGCGAGCGCGCGATCAGCTCGACCAGCGCGCGATATCCACCGTCGCGACGCTGTAGCAGGTTGAGCAGCATGCCGTGACTCACCGCGAACCGCGATTCGAGCGGCTCCGGTGGACGCGAGATCAATCGATCGAACGTAGCGCGATCGAAAGGCACATAGCCCTTTTCCGGCGGCTTGCGCATGACCACTTTTTTGCCCGTCGAGCGCTTGGTCCCGAGCTTGAGATTTTCGATCACGTGCTCGGGCGCCTGCGCCACCACGCTGCCTTGAACGTCGAAGCCCTTGCGACCCGCGCGACCGGAGATCTGATGAAAATCGCGCACGCTCAAGACCGCGGTCTTCTCGCCATCGAACTTACACAGCTGCGTGAACACCACCGTGCGAATGGGAATGTTCACCCCCATGCCGAGCGTGTCGGTGCCGCTCACCACTTTGAGCAGTCCCTTTTGCGCCAGCGTCTCGACCAGCAATCGGTAGCGCGGCAAAAGTCCGGCGTGATGCAGTCCCAGCCCATGACGAATGAAGCGCTGAAACTCCTTGGCGTACGGCGTTCCAAAATTCACATTCTCCAGCTCGCGCCGAATCGCGTCTTTTTCCTCTTTGGAGCTGACATCGACGCTCATCAAATTCTGCGCCTGCTCCGCCGCCGAACGCTGCGTGAAATTCACCAAGTAGATGGGGTATTTTTTGCGTTCGAGCAGATCGGCGATGGTCTCGTGCAGCGCGGTCTCGCGATATTCGTAGTCGAGCGGCACTGGGCGCGCTCCACTGCGAATCGCGGCCACCTCTTTGCCGGTGAGATCGAGCAAACTCTTTTCGATGACACTGGTGTCGCCGAGCGTAGCCGACATGAGCAAAAAGGTCGTCTTCGGCAAACTGATGAGCGGAATCTGCCAGGCGACGCCGCGCTCCTTGTCACCGTAGTAATGGAACTCATCCATGATGACGTAAGAGATGTCGCCGCTGGTTCCGCGCAGCGCCAGGTTGGCTAGAATCTCTGCCGTGCAGCAGACGATGGGCGCCTCCTTATTAATGGAGGCGTCGCCGGTCATCATGCCGACCTTCTCCGCGCCGAAGATGTCGCACAGCGCGAAAAACTTTTCGTTCACCAGCGCCTTGATCGGGCAGGTGTAAAACGAGCGCTTCCCTTCGCTCATCGCCTTGAAGTGCAGCGCCGTCGCCACCAGCGACTTTCCCGAGCCGGTGGGCGTGTTCAGGATCAGATGTTTGTCGGCGTACAGCTCGAGGATCGCCTCCTCCTGCGCCGGATAGAGCTCGAGCCCGATCTGCGAAATCCACTCGAGAAAGCGACTGAGCGCATCGCCCTCTTTCGCGAGCAGTTCTGTGAGTTGCGCCGGCACGACCGCGGACTGTACCATCGTCCGCAAATGGCGGTAGAAATCGAACGAAAGTTTCTAGTGCGCAGCTTTCACGCTCCGTCGGAAGGCACGCTCTATCGACAGGGCTATCTGCTGAACGAGGTGGAGCGCAACGTGCGGGTGCGCATCGCCGGCGAGCGCGCCTTTCTCACCATCAAAGGCAAAGCGCAGGGCATCGCGCGGCCCGAGTTCGAATACGAAATTCCGCGCCTCGACGCCGACGCGCTTCTCGCCATGTGCCAAGGCCCGCTCATCGAAAAGCGTCGTCACCTCGTCGAGCATCATGGCCACACCTGGGAAGTCGACGAATTTCTCGGCGAGAACGCGCCGCTCGTCGTTGCGGAGCTAGAGCTGAAATCTGCTGATGAATCTTTCGACAAACCCGATTGGCTGGGCAACGAAGTGTCCGATGATCCGCGCTACTTGAACGCCAGTCTGGTGAAGAAGCCCTACTCGCGCTGGTAGTCTACGTGCTGGGGCATGCTGAATAACCGAGTAACACGAGTCCTGACTGCTGTCCCAGAGTGTCGCACTCGGGGTGAGTGCTCCCACCTCGACGTGCTCGTTTTCCGCTGACACACCGACGACAACCCCGCGAGAGCACGGGCGATCGACTCTGGCACGTGGAGTGCTCACTCCGCCGGCCGGAGGCCTCCATGCGGTTCCAATTTCAGCTGATTCCGATCGCCCTTCTGGCCTGGAGCACGCCGGCAAGCGCACACTTCACCGCCATCACCATCGATTCATGTCATCCCGCTCCTGTGACCTCCACGACGCTCAAGGTTCTCGGAGCCGGCACCGTCGAGATTCGATTTACCGGAACGCCGACGCTCTCCTACCAAATCGAAGCCTCGTCCGACCTACGGAGCTGGAACCTGATCGGCAGCGCCATCGCTGGCGATGATGGAACCGTGATTTACGACGACACGCAGGCGAACACGTCAATTCGTTTCTATCGCGGCGCCGCGCGGCCGGCTTCGTACTGTCCGGTCGCCCCTACGAGCACGACGCCCACGACGTCCGCCGATCCGATCGCGGCGGCGATGGGAAGCCAAGTGCAGGCGCTGTGGGGAGACGAGCTTTCACGTCTGAAAGCGGCCACCACCGACGCCGCCTTTACGGCGCTTCTTCCTACGATCAAGACCACGCCCGCCGAACGAACCATCACAGTACTCCTCGGCACCAGTCCGCAGGCGGAGAGCTTGCGGCAACTCATGCTGGCGATGAATCGCACCGCCATGTCGACTGGCGCCTCGGCGCATGAGCTGGCGCTGCTCACCACGCTAGGCGCCAATCCATCGGCGACATCGAGCNNAATCGAGCACCATTCAGGCGGTGCTGGGCGCATCCACCGATCCCGACGGACTTATGCGCGCATTTCTGCTCAACCTATGGGCCGCCATTCCCAACACGAAATCGCGCATCAAGAGTTTCTCGCAAGGCAGGCTCTCGAACGACGGGCCCGGCAGCGATCCCAGCCTGACCACCGCCGGCAAACGCACCTACCGCTCCTCGCTTTTTCGCATCTACATGCTCACCGATCCCGATCTCGGAACCGAGCTCTTGCCGAACGCGCAGAGCTGGATCAGTGCGCTCAACAACAGAGACGACAAAGCGGCAATGCTGCGTCTCTTGAAGATAAGACATCCGGGTTTGATGGTTGGCTACATCGCTCAAAAGCCAATGACCGCCCTCGTGCAGCCCACTGTCGCCACCGGAGGTACGCCATGATTCGCACACTGCTGCTCCTGCTGGCGTTCCCGCTGCTCGGCGCTCCGCTCACACTTTCGCAGCAGCAACAGATCATGCAAGGCGCCTACAACGTGTGGCCACGCGTTCCCGACTCGGCGCTGTTGGACAATTTGGAATCGGTGTTGGTTAACCGAACGCCGGGCGCGACCTATCCGCAGAACGTCATCGACGCGAACGCGCGCTTCGAGGATCTCATGCCCACCCTGAGGGCTCAGGCCGCGCTGCCCGGCGGTCTGCCCGAAAACACGCGCTGGTCGCTCACCTATCTTTACGATCAGGCGCCGAACACGCAGGTCATCTACGATCTGTCCGGCAACAGCACCGGCAGCGTGTTCAAGGATGCATATAGTGGGCTCTATCAGCCGCGAAACGTCTTCCTCAGCCCGGCCGATCTGATCGACAACGGCGGCACACTGGTGAGCGGGCTCAACCACGAGACCTATCACCTCATTCAAGGTTATCAGGTGAACATTGGCGCTTCGTCGATCGAGCCGGTGTCGGCATTCTCGAGCGTAAGCCGGCTTGCACTCGAACAGGGCGCCAACACCTTCGAAGCGTGGGACATGGCTCAAGGCTGGTACCTCACCAACATCCGCAACGGCCTCTCCACCACACCCGGGAGCGGTTTCGATGTGGCGAATCAATGGATGTTCAACGCACCGGGCTATCAGCTGAAGGGCGACGCGGCAGACATTTACACATTTGTGCAAAACACCGCTGCCAACGCCGGCTCCGGTCCGTTCGTCGATCAGCGCTCACAATTTTTCCAAGCGGCGAAGGCGAGCGGCGCCGTGGAGCCAGTGACCCTGTCGGTGGCCGTCGATCCGGCGCGGCAAGGCGAGCTGACCGAGTTCTTCGAAGCCAACGATTCGGCGATGGCCTCAAGCGGCGCATCGCGCTACTGGCTCTCCAGCCCAGTGGCGACCTCGACGACCTTCGCAACGCAGTCGGGATTGGCCACCGACGCACTCGGTGCGCAAATTTCGGCAACGGCCGGAGCGGCGGCGGAAGCGGCGGGTGGATTCGTGATCACCACCGCCATCATCGAGACCATCGACTACGGTTTCACGCTGGGCGCCAACCGTCTCTACGGCCAGGGTCTCGTCGACTCTGGAAATCTACTGGTTCAGGATCCGGGCAAATATGCGCTCTTCGCCGCCAACGAGCAGTACTCCGAGCACGTGGCCGGTACCGTCGGAGATCTGATGACGGCTCCGCCCTCTCGCGATCCGGCCGAAGCCATGCTGTTCATCAGCCCGACTGCGCTCTCCGACGTGACCAAGGAGCTCGGCTCGGGAATCGCTTGGCTGTTCAATTTGGATGTTCCGAAGATGACCGCCGATCTGCAGACCGGTACGCAGTCATTTCTCAACTATTGGACGGGCGTCACGCCGCAAGACGATCCGATGTACTTGGAAAACTTCGCGCACATGGTGTCGACGCTGCGTGCGCAAGACACGCCGGAGACCGTCGCCGGATACGCCGACGCCGCCGCGCAAAATCACGCTGCCTGGGAGCAGATGATGCAGTTTCGCAACGACCAAGCCAACATCGCGTCGGTGTTTACCTCGACCAATTCGTGGCTGACGAACGAAGTGTTGCCGACCGACGCCGCAGCCATCGCCAACAGCAATGCCGGCCCGAGCTTGACCGGGCTCTACGCCACCATGGACGCGGTGAACACGCCGAACACGCCGGCGTATACGGGTGGTCAAGCGTTCCAGAATCTCGGTCTCACCATGCCCTCGGCCTATTCCGGCGGTTCGGTGAACACCGTCAGTATCGCGACCAGTCTGCCCGGTGTGGTGACCAGCAATCCCATGCTGACCAATATCGACTTCTCGAGCGCTCTACCCTATCCATACGGAACTGGCGAGCCGTCCAATCCGGCGACCTCGCTCTTGCCCGACTACAAAAATGTTCCCGGCGTTCAACCCAACTTCGACGTTTCGATTCAGCAGATCGGTGCGACTTTCGATCCGGCGACCTCGGATCCGCTGGTTGCCACCAACATCGCGATGCAGGCGATCGCTGGCGCGCTCACGGGCGATCTCACGCTGGTCCTCAATCCATTTGGAACGCTAGTGACCAACACTCCCAACACGACCAAGGTGCTCGGCTACGACGGCACCAATGCCGACGACAGC
The DNA here is from genome assembly GCA_003153195.1 of Myxococcales bacterium. GTDB lineage: Bacteria > Myxococcota_A > Polyangia > Palsa-1104 > Palsa-1104 > PALSA-1153. Next base: position 10,028 of record PLXG01000302.1, on the reverse strand, counting down.
TTTCTCGGTTCGTTCGTGCCCGCCGACGATCCGTTTTGGAGCGACGGCGATTACGGCGAAGGCGATTTCGGCGACGGCGACTAGAGCGCATCTCATAAATCCGGACCGAGCCGGTTCGNNGGAGGATTTTTGAGATGCGCTCTAGTCCTACAAAACCGACTGCCGGCTTCTCAACGTGGGGACGGCTGCCCTTGCCGCCGCTACCTGCCCTCGTAATAAACTGATTTTACGCAATTTATTATCAGCGCAACGATGGTGTGGTTTCTGCAGCGCTTTCGCACCATGGCCAAGCGCGCGCAGACGCCGGAAGTGAAGGCACTCATGACCAAACTGGCGAGCCATCCGGATCGAACCATTTGGAAAAAACCATCAAGCCCGGTGAAGTCGATGGAGCGCTTAGAGCGGGCCGTCAAAACCNNGCAGCAAGCCAGGCGAGAGCACAGGTTTTGACGGCCCGCTCTTAGTCGACTGGCGAAATCTGGTTTCGGTGAACCGGCCCATGCGATCACGCCGGACCATGGCTATTTCAACACCGCGGGCGACTCCAACGTGACGATCCTAAAGCGGCCGGTGGTCGGAATGTCAGCCAAGACGAATCAGGTTTTGCACAAGGATTTGGTGCCGGAAGAAGGCGGCGGATTCTAACGCGCTAACTACCGTCCTTATCGCGCTTCATCGCCATCTTGCGTTTGATCTCCGGCTTGAGACCACCCACCGCTTCATCGTTCGGAATGAAACGAACTTCGGTTTTGATCTCGAACGACAGCGAGGTCAGCACTTTCTGAAGCTCACCCGACAGATTTACGTTTTCCAGAAACGCGCGCAGCTCTTTGGCGACGATGCGAAATAGCTCGTCCTTCGACGTAGCCGCCTGCTGAATCAAAAAATTCGCGACGTCTTTGGGCAGATGAAAATCGGACGCGATTTTGCGAATGCCCTCTTCGGTGGTGAACACCGCGCCGAGCCCAGCGTAGAGCGTTCGTTTGATCACTTCGGGAATGAACTGATCGAGCCGACCCGATTTTTCCGCTTCGAACGGAGGCGGATACGAGTCGTGGGCCGGCGGCGCGGCGCCCGGCGTTTCCGCATCGGGAGCGGATGTAACGTTCGAATCCCTTGTTTCGCTTGCCTTTTTCGTCGGATCCGAAGGACCATCCATGACACTCAGATTACCGCATGACCCCGGCAAGTGTTAGACTTTTCGCTAGGGTGAAGGTCGAAGCGCGAAAAAGCGAGTCGGGAAACCGACCGCCAAATCTTACCGTGAGCGTCGAGGGCGAGCCCATGTCGCGGGCGCACGAAGCGCCGATTCGTCACGTCTACCCGCCGCGCGGATTTCTGCGGCTGCTGACCGCGTACGTGATGACCTTTCGCATTGCGGCCAGCTATCTGTCGCTGCGTTTTCAATCCCGCTTCCGCTCGCCCGCTGCGATCGAGGAGCTCGCGCGTCGCAAGCATCTTCGCAACGCGCGCCGCATTCATCGCGCCATCTCGTCGCTGCAAGGCATGTTCATCAAAGTTGGTCAGCTGATCAGCATCATGACCAACTTTTTGCCCGAAGAATTCCGCACCGAGCTGCACACGCTGCAGGATCGCGTGCCGCCGCGTCCATATGAGGATGTCGATCGGCGCATTCGCGAAGAGTTCGAAGGCAAATCGCCCGAAGAGCTGTTCGCCGAATTCGATCATCACCCGGTGGCGTCGGCGTCGATCGGTCAGGTGCATCGTGCGCGCCTCAAGACCGGCGAGCTGGTGGCGGTCAAAGTTCAGTATCCGGACATCGAGGAAATTGTCCGCATCGATCTGCGCGCACTGCGCCGCATCTTCAATGTGATTTCGTATTTCGCGCCGCATCACGGCCTCGACTCGGTCTATCGCGAAATTCGCGCCATGATTTTGCAAGAGCTCGACTTCCGCAAAGAGGCGGAGAACGTGGCCCGCATTGCGGCGAATTTCGAAGCGCGCGGCGAGCTTCCGGCCATGCGCTCGTCGGGACGGGCCGACATCGCCTTTCCGGCGGTGATTCGCGAGCTGTCGACGGCTCGCATCCTCACCACCGAATGGATCGAAGGCGTCAAAATTTCCGATCGCGTACGACTCCACGGCATGGGCATCGACCGCGCGCAGCTGGCGCGTCAGGTGGTGAACGCCTACTGCCAGCAGATCTTTACCGACGGCCTCTATCACGCCGATCCGCATCCGGGAAATCTGCTGATTCGCAAGAGCCCGAGCGGCGCCAACAACATCGTCTTCATCGATTTCGGCGCGGTGGCCGAAGTGTCGCCCAAGATGCGTCGCGGCATCGTCGATCTGATTCAGGCCGCACTGGCGCGCGACACGCAACGACTGGTGCACGCCATGAAGGAGATGGGGTTCATCTCGCGCGGCGCCGACTCGGCCATCTTCGACAAGGTCATCGACTATCTTCATCAGAAATTCCAAGAAGAGGTTCAGGTCGAAGGCTTCTCCCTCAAAGACGTGAAGTTCGATCCGGAAAAGTCGCTGCAAAATTTGGCAGACCTTCGCCGCATGGACGTGACCATCAAAGATCTGGCCGATCACTTTCACGTGCCCAAAGAGTGGATCTTCCTCGAGCGCACCGTGTTGCTGCTCATGGGTCTGTGCACCGATCTCGATCCGTCGCTCAATCCGATGGAGGTGATTCGTCCCTACATCGAAGAGTTCGTGCTGGGAAAAGATCGCGACTGGTCGCAGTTCATGCTCGACACCACCAAGGACGTCGCGTCCAATCTGATGTCGCTGCCGGTCGAGGTGAAAAAATTCCTCACCCGCGCGCAGCACGGCGATCTAGAGGTAAAATTTCGTGGCATCGACGAGCACGCTCGGCTGCTCTACTCGCTCGGGCACCAAGTGATTTACGCCGCGCTCGGCATCACCGGTGCCGCGTTCGCGATGGTGTTCGAAGGTCGTGGAGATTTGCACGCAGCGCACATCTGCTGGTACGTGGCCGGAGCGTTCGGATTTTTTCTTGGCACGTCGATTTTAGGAACGCGCGGCCGACTGAAAAGATTCCGCCGCCGCTGACGAGAGCACAGGTTTTGATAGCCCGCCCTAATGTTTGGTGAGCGCTTCGATTTCACCGCGCGCCTTTTCCACAAAGCGCTGATCGTCGGGGCGATGGTCCATGCTCACATATTTTCGAAAAGCCTCCACCGCGGCTGAATTCTCGCCGAGCGCTTTCAAAGTTTGACCGAGACCGTAATAGGGATCGGGATCTTCCGGCCGCATCTGAATGTATTTCTGGTACGCCGCCACCGCTTCCTGCCGGCGATCGAGCGCCCGCAGCGCGCGCGCACGATAGTAGTATCCGATGGCGAACTTGGGATCGCGACCGACGGCAGAGTCGAACAGCTTGGCGGCCTCTTCGTATTTTCGCTGCGTGAAGAGCACGTGTCCGTAGTCTTCGTACAGCTGAAGGTTGGTCGCATCGGCGCCGATCGCTTTTTGGTATGCGACTCCCGCCTCGTCGAGCTTCGCCTCACGCACCAACTGTTCTGCGCGTTGGCGAAGCGCGGCAACATCTGAGCTTGGCGCTGCGGGTGCGTTCGGAACGACCGGGTTTGCCACCGGTGCGGGCGCAGTCACGGGGGCGGCTGGCGCTGGTGCGGCAGGCATCGCCGGTGCGGGCGTCGCCGGTGCAGGCGCGGCGGGCGACGTAGGCGCGCGCGCAATCGGCAGCGCCGGCGCCGGTACAGCGGGTAACCCGGGCGCGGGTGCAGTCGGCAGCGCCGGTGTGGGCGTCGCGACCGGTGGCTGGGCACTCGCAACCGGAGGCGGAAGTCCCTTGAGCTTCGCGATCGACGCTTTGGCTTGCTCGATGAAAGTCTGTTTCGCCGGGCTGCTCTCGAGCGAAACATATTTTTCATACGCAGCGATCGAGCCGGTACCGTCGCCCATTTTTTCCAGCGATTGTCCGAGCCCAAAGTAGCTGTCGGTGCGCGCCGGCTCGAGCGCAATGTATTTACGATATTCGCCGGCCGACGCTTCGAACCGCGACTGCTTTCGATAGGCATAGGCGAGCTTGTAGTGACCTTCGTTGTATGCGGGAATTCGCGCCACCCCAATGCGCAAACGAATGGCGGCGTCGGCCCATCGCTCTTCCTTGAAAGCTTCGAGCGCGTAGGCGTCGTACCCGGCCGGATCGTTCGGGTGCTCATCGATTGTTTTCGAGAGCTCAGTCAAATCGGCTGCCCATGCGACTCGGCCCGTTCCGACCGTCACCAGCGCAGCCAACGCGACCACAGAGATCTTCATTTTACGACTATATCACGGCGGTTTGGCTACGTGCGCGCTGACCTCCGATTCGAATCCTTGCGCCAATTGTTGCGACGAAGGATCCAATGTAGGACAATGTGGGTCTCTAGGAGGCTGCGTGCTCGCGATCGTCGGCAACCTGACCTTTCTCGTCCTCACCGTAGCGCTATTCGTCACCACCCTCGCCATTCGGCGCCCGCCGCGCTGAGAATCTGATTGAGGAAATAGGCAAATCCGCTTACATCATGAGCGGTGGCAACCGAGAAACGCTTTACGGATACGACCCCGGAAGATACCGAGGTCTCGCCACGACCGTTTGAAGCCACGCTCGCCGATCTAGAGTCGGTTCGCCTGCTCCTTCGCGGCGGCTCGGTGATCGATTGGGACCGCGTCTCGTTCTCCAGCGACGACGAGATCCGCAGCTTTCTGCGCAACAACGAGTTCGATCTCGACCGTCCCGAAGACAGCGATCGATTGGAAGATCTGCGCGCGGAAGCGGTCGAATACCTGACCCGCAGCTTCAGCTACCGCATTCCCGACGAGGTTGCGCACGAAATGCCGGCGCGCGATCTCTTCCTGCTCGCCGCGTCCAAGGGAAAGCGCCACGTCTACGCCTGCATCATCTTGAAGGTCATGCACGTCATGCATCACCTGGCCGGACGCGAGCTCTTGTTCAAATTGCCGGTCTCCGACGACGAAGTGTTCGGTCTCGTCGAGTCCAAAGTGGTCAAAGCGGTGGAAGAGATTCGTGCCGCCGGCTATCCAGTGGTGGAGTTCGCCTGGAGCCGAAAAGAGCGCGACAGCGTGGTCACCAAGCTCCTCGCCAAGAAGGCGTCGATCGCCGCGCACGTCTACGACAAGCTGCGATTCCGACTGATCACGCCGACGCGCGACGATCTCGCGCACGTGCTGCAAGAGCTACTTCACCGGCTGATTCCCTTCAACTACGTCATTCCCGGCGAATCGGTGAATGGGATTTTTCCGTTTCGTCGGCTGGTCGAGGAGACGCCCGCCTACGCACGCTTCGCCGATCAGCTGCAGCGCGATCTCGACCAAGAGGAGGTCGAGCGACCGATCTCGAACGAGTTCTCGGGACCTTCCTATCGCATCATCAACTTCGTGGTCGACATGCCAGTGCGCATCGATCCATTTTTTCCGCGTCTGGCCGATTTGGCGCAGGAAGCGAAGGACGAGCTCGGATCGATCATCTTCGTCCTCACCGAATTTCAGATGATGGATCTAAAGACCGCGCAGGAAAATGAACAGGGCGAAAACAGCCACACCGCCTACAAAGAGCGGCAGCAAGAGCGCGTGCGCGCGCGTCTCGCCGGCGGCGACGGTCCCGGCGAAGACGAATAGCGCGGTCTTGCGTCAAGGTGTGGATGAGATTGGTGACACACTCACGATCCCCACGGATTTTCCTTTGCCGATCATTCCAGGCGCACAGCTTGTAGATCGTGTTGCCTAGATTGGTCAGCCAAATCCTATAAGCCCTGTCCTATTTCGCGAGGGAACAGGCGCTACGGCCTCATTCAATTTCTCGTGCGAGGTATCCGCGCCGCCGAAAAAGCGAAGGCGACCTTAAGGCTAATCCAGGCGTTTTACGATTGGCGTCTCTTCGCCGGAGTGAATGTCGACCTCGACGTTGAAGCGCTTTCCCGACGCGGGCAGAAAAGTGATGACGTGTTTGCCCGGCTTGAGCGGCAGCTTGGAGTAGCGCGAGATGGGCGTCGACCGTCCTGAGTCTTTGCCGTCGATGAGGACCTTGGCCAATGGCTCGGTCGAGGCGACCAAATATCCGCTCTCGTTCGCATCGGCAAACACTTTGACCGGCGCAAGCTCGTCGTCGACCGCCAGGGCATGGCCCGAGGGAGTGACTGGGGTGGATGTCGTCTTGGCCGGAGCAGTCGCGGCCGGAGCGGTGGCGGCCGGTTTCACTGACGGTGTGGTCGCCAATTTTGCCGGAACCGCTTTGGCCGACGCTGCCTCGCCGCTCGTCGCTGCCGAGTCTGCGTATACGACCTCGTCTCGGCCCGCGGCGCCTTCGCGCGATTCACGCGCCGCCACCATCTTGAACTCGATCCGCTGATCGAGGCCGCGCTCGAAATCGACCGCCCGCTGCACCGAGGCATAACCGCGGTGGCGAACCATCACTTTGAACGGCTTTTCTGGATCGAGGTCCTTGAGCGTGATCGGGCTCTGCCCTGCCCTGCGGCCATTGACCACCACTTCGGCGAACGAAGGCTCAGTCTCGATGCGCAGTCGCCCTTTTTGCGGGACCAGATCGACCGACCGCGACAGCTCCTGTCCCGGTTTGAGCGTCACGCTCAACAGGACTTCCTCACGATGCGCTTTGGTGACGCGCACCTCGTGCGGAACGTCGGCCTTGAGCGCAATCGGTTGCTTGGTGGCGTCGTCGGGAAGCTGCGCACCGTCGACATAGACCTGGGAATTCGGCGTGGAGATGGCCAGCTTGAGATGCCCAGTCTCGTCGCCTTGTGGTGACTTCGAAGTTGCGCTGATGACGCTGACATCACCGGGCAAGATGATGACCATCTGCTTGAACTGATGCCCGTCGGCGGTGCGGGCCTGCACCTCGTGATGTCCGGGCTCGATCTCTCTCAACGTGAGCGCGGTGCCTGGCTCGAGATGGCCGCGCGGCTGTCCGTCCACGCTCACGTCCGCAGCGCCGAGCGGATTCATTACCACCAGCGTCGAGCGCTGCCCTTCGCTGCGCAGATGCGACTGCCAGCTCAAAAGTCCGGCGATGCCGAGGGCGGCCACGCCCACGCCGATGAAGATGTCCTTCCACAGCGTGCCACGCGACGAGTCCGACGGCGGACCGGTTAGCGCGCCAGTGAATCCCCCGCGATCGATCGCCACCGGAGGCGGCAGCTCCGACACCAAATTTCGTTGCGGCAGCGGCCTCGCGCCCGATCCGTCGAGGATGACCGTCGATTGCGGTAGTAGAGAGCGGGCAATGTCGGCTTCCGATCGAATCATGGTGTTCTGATCGGGTGCCGCGGTGGGCGAACCACGAATCACCGTATTCTGATCGGTCTGAACTGCCTTCGGACCTTTGAGGACCGCCTTCTGATCTTTTAGAACCGCCTTCTGATCTTTTAGAACCGTGTTCTGATCCTTGACCACCGTGGCCAGATCTTTCGACGAAACGCCCGAGGGAGTGTCGTCGGAGAACGTCAACGGCGAGAACGTCGACGGCGAGACCGTCGTCTGATCGTCGGCAAAATCTTCCGCTGGGTTCGACGAAAAGCTGGGCGCTGGCTCGGGCGCGATGAGACTCGCCGATCGCATCGCCTGCGGAGTCGGACGGCGGGTAGAGGGCGGCTCGAGCGACGGATGCTCCAGCAGCACCTCGCGGCTGACCTTGCGCTGCTCGTCGAGCACGTGCTCTTCGCGCTTCATCTCGACGGCAAACTGCTCGCGCATCCAGGTGGACAGATGCTTGGCGGTGAAGACCGGATCGGACGCCAACAAGAATCCGTGCAGCGCCTCCTGCATTTCGCTCGCCCATTGATAGCGATCTTCGACGTCGCGCGCGAGCGCCTTCAAAACGATCTTTTCCATCGACTCGCCGACCAGCGGATTTACCTTCGAGGGCGGCAACACCTCGGCGTTGCGAACTTTTTCCAGCGTCTCGAAATCACTCTCACCGACGAACAGACGCCCCGCGGTGAGGAGCTCGTACATGATGGTGCCGATGGCGAACACGTCGGAGCGGTGATCGAGCGGTAAACCGCGAACTTGTTCCGGCGACATGTAGCCGAACTTGCCTTTGAGCACGCCGGCCTGCGTCTTCGACGAGCGGGACGCCGCCTTGGCGATTCCGAAATCGATGATCTTGAGCTCGCCGTCGTAGCTGATGAGGACGTTCTGCGGCGACACGTCGCGATGAATGATGCTGAGCAGCTTTCCCGAAGCGTCCTTCTTCTTGTGCGCGTAGTCGAGGCCCTCGCACAGCTTGCAGCCGATGAAAGCCGCCATCTCCGGCGTCATCATTTGCCGCTGCTTGCGGAAGCGATTCTGGATCTGCAAAAGGTCCTTGCCCCAGACGTACTCCATGCCGATGAAGTGCGAATCCTCGACTTGGCCGAGCTCGAAGATCTGGCAGATATTGGCGTGGTTCAGCTGGCCGCAAATCTTCGCCTCATCGATGAACATCTCGATGAAGTCGCCGTCCTCTGCCAACGACGGCAAAATACGTTTGATGGCGACGATCTTCTCGAAGCCCTCGACGCCGAAAGACTTGGCCTTGAATACCTCGGCCATGCCTCCGACCGAGATTCGCTCGAGGAGTACGTACTTTCCGAATGGAATCGGTTGTCGCACGCTTCGTTCCCCGTCCCCCTAAACTCCAGCCCGAGCAGCACCTATCCTAGGCGACTTAAGCCACCCTCTTCAAGGACAATCGTGGGCAGGATCCCCCAATTAGTCTTGTTCTTGTAGGTAGTTAGATGTAGGTAAATACGCCAAGAGGTAATTGTCCTAACATTTTATCGAAGAATGGGGTCTGCAAGCCGGGGTTGTCATCCCCCAGTCACTTATTGGCGGGCGCTAGCGAACCGATGGATCTCTGAGCTGGATCGACACCGAGATCATACCCGCGCCCGAGGTCGTTTCAGTACTGGCGCAAGGATTGCTTCGTTGCGTCGAGGTCGACGTCGCGATCTATGGCGACGGCAGCGCTGAACGAAAAGACTCAGAAGCGCTCACCTTCTAATTTTCCAACACTTCGCACCTCGGCGACATAGTGTGAATACGATGTCGGACGAGGCGAACATGACCGAGCTTCTGCGGCACTCCGCGTGGCTCAAGCGTCTTGCGCTCAGCCTGGTGCGGGATGGAGCGATCGCCGACGACTTGGTGCAGGAGACATGGACGGCGGCGCTGGCCCATCCGCCGCGGGCGGGGGAGACGGTCCGGCCATGGCTGGGCGCGGTGCTCCGCAACCGCTGGCGCGCGGGATTTCGCGAGTCGGTCCGGAGATCTCGACGGGAATCGGCAACGGTGCTCGAAGAAAGGACGCTGCAGGCCTTCACTCCCGCTGCCGACAGTTTGCTCGCGTCTGCTGAGCTGAAACAGGCGCTCGTCGAAGAGGTGAGTGGACTCGACGAACCTTATCGCTCGACCCTGATACTGCGGTTTTTCGACGAGCTCGACGCCACCGACATCGGCGCACGGCAGGCGGTCGCCGCCGGCACGGTTCGGTGGCGGCTGAAAGAGGGTTTGGCGCAATTGCGTGCGCGCCTCGATCGCAAACAGCACAGCGCGTGGATGCGCGCCCTGGCACTTCTGCCGACCGGCGACCTCAGCCGGGTCAATCCAGCTGTGAAGGGAGCACTGACGATGAAATTAGGATCGGTCGCGATAGTGGGAGTCGGAGTGGGGGCGATGCTGCTGGTGCTCAATCACAAGACCGATGCGCGTGGATTGGCGGCGCCGATCCCAAAGCCGCCTCAGTCGACGAAGCCGGTGCCGACAAACGCGCTGGTGNNGCCAAAGCCCGCGTGGGTGCGACCGTGCCGCCACCTACGCTCGACAAGGACTACATTCGTGCGCAGATCGAAGAGCTGAAGCCACTCTTCGTCGAGTGTTTCAACCGCGCGCTCGAACGCGATCCCTCGCTCGAGGGCAAAGTGGTAGTGCGATTCTCCATCGTCGGCGATCCAAGCGTCGGCGGCCTGGTGGGTGAAAGCAAAATCGTCGACGAGAAGAGCACCCTCACCGACCCC
>PLXG01000123.1 GCA_003153195.1 Myxococcales bacterium | reverse complement strand
GCCACCACGTCGCGCGGCGCGAGCGACTTCATCGCGTGATAGCGCTCCATGAACGTCTCGCCCGAGCGCAGCTTGAGCACACCGCCTTCGCCGCGCAGCGCTTCGGAGATCAAAAAATTCTTCGCCTGCGGATGATAGAGGCAAGTCGGATGAAACTGAATGAACTCCATGTTGCCGATGCGAGCGCCGGCGCGATAGGCCATCGCCATGCCGTCGGCGGTCGCCACGTCGGGGTTGGTGGTGTAGCGGTAAATTTTCCCCGCGCCACCGGTCGCCAAAATGGTCGCGCGCGCCAGCACGGTCTTGACCGCCCCGTCCGCCGTCGGAGATTGGTCGAGCACGTAGGCGCCAAAGCAGGCGTCCGGTCCGCCGTAGCGCTGAAGCTGCAGTAAATCGACACCCATATGATCGGGAAGAATTTGAATGTTGGGATGCGCTTTTGCGGCAGCCAGCAGTGCGCGCTCGATCTCGAGACCGGTCATGTCCTTGGCGTGCGCGACGCGACGGGTGGAGTGTCCGCCCTCGCGCGCCAGGTCGAGCGCACCGCCGCGCTCGTCGAAATGGGCGCCGTAACGGTNNCGCTTCCGGGCCTTCGCGTACGGTGAGCTCGACGATCTCTCGGTGGCAGAGTCCTTCACCGACGGTGAGCGTGTCTTTCACATGCGCTTCGACGCTATCGGTGGGATCGAGCACCGCCGCCACGCCGCCTTGCGCATAGCGCGTGTTACCCTCTTCCGGCGCGCGTTTGGTGGCGATCAGCACCCGCCCGTGCTCGGCGGCTTTGAGCGCGAACGAGAGTCCTGCCACGCCCGATCCGAGGACGAGAAAATCGGTTTCGATGACGCCGCTTGCGCTCACGCACCCGCGGAATATGTCAATTGGCCCGATTTTGCAAACCCGCGTAGTATTAATTGATGATGCGCTGGGCAAGCGCGGTGTTGGTCGTGCTGATGTCAGCCTCGGCGAGCGCCGATCTCTATACCTACGAAGACAAAGAGGGGATCATCCATTTTACCAATGTCGCGCCAGCGCACGGCGCACAACATTGGAAGGTCCTCTATAAGAGCGGCCCCGGCAAGGCCAGCATGATCTCCGGCGCCGCGGGACCCACGTCGTTCGCCGGATGTGCGGCGTCGCGAGCCGATGTAGTGCCGGCGCGCGATCACGCCGCCGATCGATTCGTTCGCTACGACGCATTCATTCGCGAGGCGTCGCAGGCTTATTCGCTTCCCACCGCGCTCATTCGCGCCATCATCAAAGTTGAGAGCGACTACGATCCGCACGTGGTCTCTTGCGCCGAGGCACGCGGCCTCATGCAGCTTATGCCCGACGTGCAAAAAGAGCAGCACGTGGAGGACGTGTTCGATCCACGCGAGAACATTCTTGGCGGAACGCGCCTATTGCGCCTGAACGCCAATCGCTTCAAAGGCGATCTGATGCTCACCATCGCCGCCTACCACGCCGGGCCCGGCGCAGTGGAAAAGTTCAAGGGCATTCCGCCCTACGAGACCACCCAGGACTACGTAAAGATGGTGCTCAAGCAATATTACAAATTCAAGACCGACGGGACTTGACCCCTTTTCCCGCCCCGGTTACCGTTTCCGACGGTGAATCCCGAAATCTCAGCGCTGGTGACCCGGTCGGCGGACCTCCTCAAGGAAGAGCGACTCGAACAGGCCGAGGAGGCCATCGAGCGCGCGCTCAGTCTCGACCCTTCTGACGTCGCTGCGCGAAATGTGCGCGGACTGATCTATCTGAAGAGCGGGCGGCACGAAGAGGCGCGTCAAGTGTTCGTCGAGCTCGAGCGCATCTATCCGAGCGATCCGGCGCTGAGGTCGAACCTCGGTCTTTCCGAATTGCGACTCGGGCTTTTCGAGGATGCGGCGCGCAACCTCGAGCAGGTGGTGGCGCTCGAGCCGGAAAATCTTCACGCGCAAGGATTCCTAGGGCTCGCGCTTCTGCGCATGGGCGATCTGCGACGCGCCAAGCGTGCGCTGGAGAAAGCCGGGCAGCATGATCTGGTAAAGCAGATCGAAGACCGAATGACGCGCGAATCCGACGTGCTACCGCCGCAAATGGAGCTGCGGCGCGCGGCAGCCGAGGGGGGGCGGATGCTCGAGGTCGAGCAGCCCTTCGAGCTGGCGGTCGAAGAGATCGCCGACTCCGAGATCGAAGGCGGTTGGCAACTTCATTCGCCCGGAGTCGGAGGTCGTCACAATCTGGCCGCGGTGGCGGCACCGACTTCGCCTGCCCCTGCGCAATGGATCGTCACCAAAGGTGCCGAACCGCTTTCGATCTTCGCGCAAGCCAAGATGCTGCATCCGGGGGGCATCGGTGTTTCGTTTCAACTTGCCGAAGGCGGCCTGCTGCTGGTGCGCGTCGAAGGCGAGCTGCCGACCAGGACCTGGGGCGCGATCGCGTCGTCGGGGCAGCTCACCTTTGCGCCGCTCGAAAGGCGCGTGCGTGGCCAGCTCACTGACGAGACTTTTTCTACCGGCGTCGACGGACTGTTCTTGGCCAAAGGGCACGGCGTGGTGGTGGTGGCGCCGCGCGGCGGAAAGTTCACGCTGCTCGAGCTTCAAGACGAGGTGCTCTATCTCCGCGAGCCGGACGTGTTCTCCTTCGAGACGACGCTCACCTGGGAATCGGGACGTATTCCCGGCGCGGGCTCCCAGGAGCTTCCGCCCGAAGAGCTGGAGCGATTGCGCATTCTACAATTTCGCGGCTCCGGTCGCGTGGTGGTGAAGAGCAGCCGCAACCTATACACGCTCGCCATCTCGTCAGATTCGACGATGTTCGTGGAAAACGCCGCGCTCAAAGGCTGGTTCGGTGGAGTGGTGCCGAGACAGATTCCCGGTTCGAACGGCGAGCCGACACCCTATATCGAGTGTACTGGCGACGGTGTGATTCTGATTGAAGAGCCTGCCGCTTGATTCGAGTGCGAGCGCCGGCTGTCGATCCGATTTCGGGACCGGCGGAGACCCTCGCTCGACTGCATCGCGGTACGCGGCCATTTTTGCTCGATGGCGCGGCTGACGCCGACGGGCTGGGACGCTATTCCTTCGCCGGGTGCGATCCCGACGATGGACTGATCTGGCGGAGCGGCGACGCTGGCGATCCATTTGCACTGTTGGAAGCAGCGCAGACGCGTTGGCAGATGGGACCGATCGATTCGCTGCCGTGGCCTTTCGCGGTGGGATATCTCGCCTACGACCTATTGCCGTCGGATGCACGAGTGCGCGGGCTCGAAGATGACCTCGGCTTGCCGGCGGTGGACTTCGCCCGCTATCCCGCCATCTGGCGCTTCGATCAAGCGACCGGCCAAGCGGATGTGCTCGCTCGCGATGGTGCCTCCGCGCAACACCTGCTCGATCGGCTCTCGCGCACCGCTCCGCCGTTCGCTCCGCCGGTGGTGTCGAACGTTCGTTGGGAAACGTCAGACGAAATCTATTTTCGTCGAGTCGAGCGCGTGCTCGAATATTTGCGCTCGGGTGATGTCTATCAGATCAATTTGTCGCATCGACTGCGCGCCGACATTTCGGGCGAGTCGACGCTGCCGCTCTATGTGCGATTGCGTTCGCTGTTTCCCGCGCCGCTCGGTGCCTATCTGCACACCGACGCCGGGGATCTGCTGTCGAATTCCCCCGAGCTTTTTTTGAGCGTTTCCGGCCGAACGATCGAGACGCGCCCGATCAAAGGCACCCGGCCGCGCGGCGCTGATGCGGAAACGGACGAGCGACGTCGCGCCGAGCTCGAGGCGTCGGAGAAAGATCGCGCCGAGCACCTGATGATCGTCGATCTCGAGCGCAACGATCTGGGACGACTCTCGGAGATCGGTAGCGTGATCGTCGAGGGATTCGCTCGCTCGGTGCGCTTGCCTACGGTTCACCATCTAGTGTCGACGGTGAAGTCGACGCTTCGCCCGGGCGTGCGTCTGGCCGAAATTCTGCGGGCTACCTTTCCTGGCGGATCGATCACCGGTGCGCCCAAGATCCGCGCCATCGAAATCATCGCCGAGCTGGAAGGGCGGGAGCGCGGACCCTATTGCGGCGCGATCGGATGGTTCGGCGGCGGCGGTCAGCTCGAGCTCTCACTGGCGATTCGCACCGCGGTGGTACGCGGCGGCGAATTCTTTTTATCAGTGGGTGGCGGCATCGTCGTCGACTCGACGCCGCAGGAAGAATTGGCCGAATCGCACGCCAAAGCCGCTGCGTTCGTGCGTGCGCTTGAAGATCTCGGTGGTTAATCGACGCTGACGTCGATGGTGGTCACGTTCGTTCCACCCGCGGTTTTGGTGTTTACGAAGATCAAATGGTCGCCGGCCCCTGCGTTTGTTACGTCAACTTTGATCATCGCCTGTTCTCCTGCCTGCAAACTTCCACTCGACGGCGTGAATTGAATTCCCGGAGATGCACCAATGCGCCAGGAGATCGCACCGACGTCGCCAAAGGCAAAAGCTTTCATCGCCACCATCACCGGTGCGCTCGAATCAACCGGTACTACCAGTGGATCGAATGCGACGTTGAAGTAGGGCAGGCTGGCTGGCGCCGGCACGCAAGGATCGACCATGCCCGCCGCCGCATTTTTTGCCGAATAGAGTCGCGTGACCACGTAATTCTGTGCACCGGCATCGGTGGTGGGCATGTAGTTGGCAGTAAGGCCGTAACAAAGATCAGCGATCTCGAATTCGTTGGTGGAGAGAAAGTCGAATGCGCCCCACGCCGGAGTGGTGAGCGAATGTGGATCGGTTGCCGCCTCCGCCGCTTCATGGCTGAGCGCTTGAATGAGCGGATTTCCATTGGAACATTGCGACACGAGCTCGTACACCGTGCCATCGTAGGCTTCGGTGTGATAGTTCGGGCCGTTAGGACATTCGCCGACGCCGCCGTGAGTGACTTGCGTCGCCGCGGGAACGACGAAGACGAAGACCGAGCTCGCGTTGCGCGCGTGGCTGCTGATGGTCTGCGTGATGGGTTGTCCCAGCGCAGTCTCCTCGACGGTCGCCGGCAGCGTGCTAGGAATTACGATCACACCCTTCGCTACGCCGACACCAACTCCATATTCACTGAGAGAGCTAGTCCAGTAGTCGCTGTTCAACATCCAGTTGTGAAATGCATTGACCTGCGCGCCAAGTGCCTCGTCGCCTTGCCACACGACCGTCCAAATTTCCGGCGAAGCGATCACCGGCCCGCCCTGCGTGCTCACAGTGACCAGCGGCGGATGATCCGTCGGTGAGACGGCCATCTGCAGATCAGGCTCGGCCAGTAGATCCTCACCGACGCCGAGATCGGCTGGCGACGTAGCCGCGTTCGAACAACCGAAGCCGCAGAGAATCACTACCAGTGCAGATCGCATAGTTGCCTCCGGTCGCATTCCACTCGAAAAGATTCAGACGGAAAATTAACCGACTGTTTTCGGATCGGCACGACGACGCAGGTAGATGAGCACACCTAGCCCGCCGAGGAACAGCGGAATCGAGATCAGCTGCGAGGTCGAGATGTAACCGCCGAAGAAGACACCGCGATCGTCGTCGCGCCAAATCTCGATCACCGAGCGCGCGATGGCGTAGAGGATAAGCAGCCAGGCGAATACATCGCCAAAATGGCGGCGCGTCGGCCGAACGACGTAATAGAGAATGACGAAGATGGCCAAACAGGCGATCGATTCGTAGAGCTGCGTGGCGTGCACCGGCAACGTGTTTTGCGCTTCGCTAATGAGGTGCATGTCGACCTGACTGCGCCATGCCGCGCCGCCGCGCGGAAAGACCACGCCGAGCGAGCCCTGCGTGACTTTGCCCCAACAGCAGCCGTTCAGAAAGCAGCCGAGTCGTCCGAAGAAAAGTCCGAGTGCGATGCCCGGCGACGACAAATCGGCGGTGCGCCACCAGCCGAGCGCGTGCCGGCGGGTGTAGTAGATGGCGAAACCGACCGCGAACAAGAATCCACCGTAGTAGGCGAGGCCGCCGCGCCAGACTTTCAGCCAGGCGAAACAGTCGGTGGGGGGATAACATTTGTGGGTAGCTAGATCGCACAGATAGTCGTAGCCACATTGCGCTGCCGAGGTGCACGCATTGGTGCGCGCGTCGATGGCCGGCACCAGCTTGGAGTTGGTGCACAGGTTCACATAGTCGTGAAAATGCCCGTCGGCGACGAGGTGCAGCACGCGCGCCCCAATAATGCCCCACACCACCATCCACAGATCGTGGTCGAGCAGTCGCTCGTAATCCATCTTAAGACCTTTGGCTTCGCGCAGCGTGAGATAGATCGCCAGCGCGAATCCGAGGGTCAGAAGTGTGAAGTAGGCAGTGAAGGCGACGTCGCCAAACACCGGCAGCTTGAACTGGATGAGGACGGGTCGCATTACTTCGTGGCGGGCTTCTTCTTGTCGTAGATGAGCGCCAAGCCGATGCCGATCACCAGCGTGGCGTCGGCGATGTTGAAGGTGGGCCACTGATGGGTGTTCACCTTCCAGACGATGAAGTCGGTGACTTTTCCGAACTGCACGCGATCGATGATGTTGCCGAGTGCACCGCCGGCGATGAGCCCGAGCGCGATGGCCAGCACGCCAGAATCAGATGGAAGTCGCTTGAGCCACACCAGCATCAGACCGAGCGCGCCAATACCGATGGCAGCCAGCACAACGCGACCATTCGACAGATCGTGCAAGAGCGAAAACGCGGTGCCGGGATTTTCAGCGAAGCGCAGATCGAAGAAGTTGGGAATGATCACCATCGCATCGAAGCGTGGCTTGAGCGTTTGACGCGCCCAGATCTTCGACGCCTGATCGAGGATCAGCGACAAGAGGAAGTAGATGGTAAAGAGTCGATATTTTCGTGACAATCAGGTGTCCTTTGCTGTGGTGGCTCGCGCGACCGTTCGCTCGCTGCCGGGAGTAGTCTCGAAAAACATGGCAGCCAGACCAATCACCAGCGCGGCATCGGCGATGTTGAAGGTGGGCCACTCGCGCGCGCCCAATTTCCAAACGATGAAGTCGGTCACTCGGCCGAATAGTACTCGATCGGCGACATTTCCCAAGGTTCCGCCGGCCAGAAGTCCCAGCTCGGCGCCAAATCGTCCGCGTCCGGGCTCGGCCTTTCGCAAATAGTAGCTGAGCGCCACCAGCGCGGCCACGCCGATGCAGAGCAAAAAGGTTCGGCCGCTCGGCAATCGGCGAAAGAGTCCGAACGCGGAGCCGGCGTTTTCCGAATAGCGCAGATCGAAATAGCCGTGCACTACCGTCACCCAGTCGGGCAACTTGGGCTTGAGCACCTGACGCGCCCATTCCTTCGACGCCTGATCGAGCCCGAAGCTCATCAGGAATGCGAGCACGAACCATTTGTATTTCGAGCTGCGCACGGCGAGCTAGCCGCCCGCTTTCTTTCAGCGCGCGCAGATCGGTTCATCCGGCGTCCATTTCCAACAGCGCTCGCATTTGTGACCGCTGGCTTCGGCGATGGCGACATGCTCGGCGCCTTTTTTGACGGTGATCTTCGAAACGATGAATAGATCGGCGAGGAAGATCGGATCCACGTCGAGCAGTGCCGCATCTTCGGTGGTGACGGTGACCTCCGCGTCGAGCGAGCTCTTTTTTTGCGCGCGGAACGGCTCCAGCTCTTTTTGCACCAGCGAACGCATGGCGAGCAGCGAGGGCATCGCCGCCGTGTGCGCCTCAATTTTCGCCGGCGATTCGAGAAGCGCGAGATGCACGCTGGACGGATCGCTCTTTTTTCGCGGCATGTGCGACCACAGCTCTTCGGCGGTAAAGCAGCAGATCGGTGCCAGCAGGGTGATCATGGCCCGCAGGGCGTCGTACAGCACGCCTTGGGTGGCGCGCCGCTCTGCCGTGTTCTTGCCGTCGCAGTAGAGCCGATCTTTGCGGACATCGCAGTAGAGCGCCGACAGATCGACGGTGCAGAACTCGAGCACCAGGCGAAGCACCACGTGGAATTCGTAGTTGGCGTAGGCCTCGTTTCCGAGACGCAGAAGCTCGCTGGTGCGTTCGGCCTGATGCGCATCGAGTAGATCCGGTTTGCCATCGCGCGGCGCGTCGGGATCGAAATCCTTCAAGTTGCCGAGGAGAAAACGCGCCGTGTTGCGAATCTTGCGATAGGACTCACCGAGCTGGGTGAGATGTCCGCGCGAATAGGCGACGTCGTTTCTGAAGTCGGCCTGCGCCGCCCACATGCGCAAAAGCTCCGCGCCCTGCTGCTTGAGGACATCACCGGGCGGAATGTATTCGACCTTCTTGCCTTCGCGTCGCGCCTTTTCGATTTCACTTTTTGAATAGGGCTTGCCGCGTTCGTCGAGCACGAAGCCGTGGGTGAGCACTGCGCGATAGGGCGCGTGTCCATCGACCGCGCAGCCGGTCAAAAGCGAAGAGTGAAACCAGCCGCGATGTTGATCCGATCCTTCCAAGTAGAGATCGACATAGCGCGGATCGGTCGAGGTCGAGCTGTCGAGCCCGGGTCGACCTTTGCAAACCGCCGCGCCCGACACGCCCGACTCGAACCAGACGTCGACGATGTCCTGACCTTTTTCGTAATTCCCCGCTGGATAGTCGGGCGGAAGCAGCGCTGCGGCATCGCGCTCGAACCAGACGTCGGCGCCATGCTCGGCAAACAGCGACGCGATGTGCTCCATGATCTTGGGATCGGCGATGGCGGTGCGTTTGTCGCCTTCAACTTTATAAAAAACGGGAATCGGTACGCCCCACACCCGCTGGCGCGAGAGCACCCAGTCGGGACGGTTTTCGATCATGCCGCGAATGCGATTTTTTCCCCACGGCGGAATCCACTCGGTCTTTTCGATTTGATCGAGCGCGGTCTCGCGCAAATTCGATTTCACCAAACCATTTTTGTCGTCGAGCGCGGCGAACCACTGCCAGGTCGCGCGGAAGATCACCGCGTTCTTGCAGCGCCAACAAATTGGGTAGGCGTGCGTGACCTTTAGATCCGGCGGCGAAAGCAGCGCGCCGACTTCCTGCAGCTGGGCAATCACCAGCGGATTGCCCTTGAAAACGAAAAGTCCCTTCCACGCTCCTTCCGACGTCATTTTTCCGCCGTCGTCCACCGGCGCATCGACGGGAAGCCCGAACTTGATGCCGAGACCGTAATCGTCGACGCCGTGTCCCGGCGCGGTGTGCACCAGACCGGTTCCCTGTTCGAGCGTCACGTAATCCGCCGGCAACAATTTCGATTCGCGATCGTAAAACGGATGACGCGCGGCCTTGAGCTGCGCGAAATTTTCCGTCGCAAACGGCGCGCGCGCACCCTCTTCGGTGAGCCCGCAAACTTTTACGAATGTGTCTGCCAATTTCTCCGCGACGACATATCGAGATCCGTTGGCGGAAACCGTGACGTACGAAAACTCTGGATTGTAGGCGATCGCCCAGTTGGCCGGCAGGGTCCACGGCGTAGTGGTCCAAATGACCGCGAATAATTTTTCGCCCGGCAATTTGAACGCCACATAGATCGACGGCGACGTATGCGCCTCGTCGTACTCGATCTCCGCCTCGGCCAGCGCGGTGCGATCCGACGAGCACCAGTGCACCGGCTTCTTCGCCTGATAGAGCCACTTCTTTTCGGCGAATGCGGCCAGCTGCCGAACGATGGTCGCCTCGTAGGATTTATCGAGCGTGAGATAGGGCTTGTCCCACGTTCCAAACACGCCGAGTCGCTTGAACTCGTCGGTCTGCGTCGCCACCCATTTACGCGCGTAGGCATTGCACGCCTGACGAATTTCGACCGCCGACATCTTGGCCGCTTTGTCGCCGTGCTCGCGCAGCACCGCCAGCTCGATCGGCAATCCGTGACAATCCCACCCCGGCTTGTATTCGACGTAGTGGCCGGCCATGGTCCGGTACTTACAGACCATGTCCTTCAGGATCTTATTGAGGATGTGCCCATAGTGAATGTTGCCGTTGGCGTACGGCGGCCCATCGTGCAGCACGAAGGTCGGGCTTCCAGCCGCGCGCCGTGCTTCTAAAATCCGCGCGTATAGATGCTCGTCTTCCCATCGTTTCACCAGCTCTGGCTCGCGTTTCGCCAGGTCGGCCTTCATGGCCAAATCGGTCTCGGGCAGGTTGAGCGTAGCTTTGTAGTCCATCGGAAGCGGCGAATATACCAGCGCATCGGGTCAATTCAATGAGGTACCGCTGGGTACTTTGGACCTGGCCAGGAGAGTCGAAGGTCCCGGGGGTGTCCCCGCCCGGGCCGCCCGTTCATGGGTCACTTTTAGGTGAATTCAGCGCCTTAGCGAGTTGGTAAAGGGCTTGCTTAAGGACTCTAGCCACGGACCCCCAAAACCGACCAGGTCCAAGAGGAGCTTCCATGTTTACCAGATCGCGATTCCGCATTCTCGCCCTAACAGCCTTCGGCACGATGAGTACTGTCACCGGATGCGCGGGCGATCCTGCGGGATCGGCGTCGGATACCGAGCTGCAAGCCAACTGTGGCGGCGGCAAGTGCGACTCGATCTCGAGCCTGGCCATCACTGAGATCAACAAACCCGGCGCGCTGACCATCGGAAACCTTCTGACCGACGCGGTTTCGCTCGGTCAAAAAGAGCTCGATAAGGGCACTTCGACTGGCGTAGGCGGAGGCGTCTCGCTCAAAGCGGCTGGCCTCTCCACCTATCTATTCGGACTCACCACGCAGAACAGCGGGATCATTCCTGTTCAAGACATCAATCACTTGGTGAGCAACATGTCGGCCCAGTTCGGCGACACCGAGCTCTCCACCGCCATCAACAAGACCCGCGCCGACTTCCTTTCGCGTCGGGCCACCGAGCTCGGCGATAGCAGTCGACCGCTGTTCGCCGAATCGAAGTTTCAGCTCGGCGTGGATTTCGCAAAATACTTCAGCGAGTCGAACGACGTCACCAAGACGCTCGGCATCGCCAAGGACAAGAACGGCGCCGACTCGAGCGCGACGGTCGGATTCGGTTTCGACATCGATGCCAGCCTGCAGACCAGCGTCATCTCCGCCTACGACAATCGTTCGCTCTCGACTCTGATCGCAAATCCATGGGATGCGATCGCGGCGTCGCGCGGCTTCGTGGTGCCGTTCACGCTCGACCACTTCAAGAGCATGAAGCCGGGAGAAGCGGTCTCCATCGCCGGTAACGGTCACGTGACCTTGAACTTCGGCGCGGGCGCACCGATTCTCGTCGCCAACATCGCTTCGGGCTTCACCAACACGCTAGCGATTCACATCGGCGCCGGACTCTCGACGCAAGGCATGATCGACGTTCAGTATCTCTGCACCGCCGGCACGCCGGGCGCGACCACCGACAACGACAAGTGCACCGAGATCACCGCAGAAGTCGGCCTCACCAGCATGAAGGACTTCAACTACGAGATCGACCTCACCGACTCGTGGGGCGTGAACGTGCTCAAGAACATCAACTTCAGCCTCGGCCCGGTCAAGGTCGACGTCGCCAAGATTTTGAACAACACCCTCGAGAACGCGCTCAACGCCAAGCTTCAGCCGCTCAAGGCGCAGTTCTCGCAAGATTTCGCCAAGAACCGCCTGGCGCTCTCGCGCTTCCGCGTGCTCCTCAACAACGAAGACTCGACTCAATCGCTCGAGCTTGCGCTCGCTCACATGCGCTACGCTGATATCCGTCTGGCGCAGTCGCTCTCGGCCATGCGCCACCCGGGCATGAAGCTCGACTTCGAAATCCTTCGCGCGGGCAAGAGCCGCACCACCTACGCGGGCGTCGAGACCTTCGGCATGAACTTCTTTGTGCAAAACATCAACTCGACCGGCAACGTCTCGGTCTACTCCGACGACGGCACCGACTCGGTGGAGTGGGATTCGCAAGGTCATCGCGTCGGCTGGCTGTTCAGCACCCACGGTTACAAGCGCACCGGTTTGGCGGCCATTCACGTACAGCCGGATGTGGGCGTCGACAAGGGTGAGACCAACCTGTTCCTCCAGCTCAACGACCAGACGCCTTCGATGAACCGCGATCAGATGCTCGACCACCTGGACGGAATCATCCTCGGCCTGGGCGGCAAGGCGACGCTGGCCGCGATCGAAGATCAATCGAACGCCATGGAGCGCTACGTCGAGTCCACCTGCAATCGTCAAGGCCAGAGCTGCGCCGAGAACATTCTCAACGATGCGACCACGCAGAATTATCTTCAGACCGCGGTGGGAAACCTGGGCAGCGTGATCGGCGGCCTCGGACTTTCGGCCGAAGCGCAGCAGCTGCTCACCCAAGCCGCACTGCTCCGCTTGGCGGCGCAGGAGTCGGTTGAGGTGTACCAAGGCTTCTCGCGTCCCTCGACCAGCATCGGTGTCGACTTCCGCCTCGACGACGCCACCGTGGCCGGCATGCTGACCGTGGGTCAGTCGGCCGTCTTCGCCGATCACCTGAAGAGCTACCTCGGCGCTGTGTGGGTCGATCGTGAGAAGGGCAACATCCCGAACTTCGCGCAGTATCGCGATTCGCTCGTGCCGTCGCTGACTGCACTGGAGGCCAAGTACGAGTCGTTCGCGACCCGTTACAACCAACACCTCGGTATCGAGAACTACAGCGCGACTTTCACCTCGACCGATCCGGTCACCGGCGCCAAGACGCAGCAGAACTATGGCCAGCTGGGAAACAACTTCCTGTTCCTGGTGCTGCCGACCGACAAGGATGGAAACGACGTCACCAAGACCAACTCGCAAGGCAAGCTGGTCGACAACGGCCAGATCGTCGACGCCACCATTCAGTCGATGGCGGCGGCCCGCTCGGCCATTGCGATGGAGTGGTTTGACACCATGCGCGGAGCGGTCGGATCGTTGGCGGCTCCCGGTGCGGAAACGCTCCCGATGGTGGCGAAGACCCCCGCGCCTGACATGACCTCGTATGACTACCAGCGCATCAACCGTCTGGCCAAGAATCCCCCGGGAGAGACCGCGCTCATCTACGCGCTCATCGGAATGAACCCGCAAGCGCAGCTCGACCTTCAGTGGAAGGCCGACATCAGCCAGCTGCCCTCGGGTTACCCGATCTACGCTTCGGCGACGGTGCAAGATCCGACCAGCGGTCAGAACGTCACTCCGTACACCACCGGCATCACTGCCAACGTAACGGGCGACGAAGTCTCCACCATCTCCGACCTGCTCAAGGGTGACGGTTGGTCGTTCAAGCTGGACGATCTGCTCAACGTCAATCAGATCACCAACTAGTCGGCGTCGCTTCCCGCATCACCCTCCGTTAGTCCCCACTTCATAGCGCTCGCAGTCAGGTGTGATATCCTGACGCCTGAAAATGTTCTGGAAGAAGAAGCCTGAAGTCGCCGGCATCGAGAGCGCCACCGTCGCGCCGTCGACCGCCAAACCTGGCGCGAGCGAAGAAGAGCGAGCGATCGACACGGTTTCGGCGATGGTCCGAGTTCTCGGCAGGTTTTCGTTCGATACTGGCGAATCCGACGCGAAGAGTTTCGACGAGCTGTGTGAAGGTTGGGCGCAGCATATCTTGGTACGCACGCCTCGGCCCGGAGTTCCCGTCACCGGCGGAGCTTCGAGCCCGCGCGATTGGTCGGGGCTGGGACAGTTCGTCGCGCAACGTCGCCGGCAGGAGTCGGAGTACGTGAAGAAAACGGTCGGCGATTTGCGCCAGATCGTTTGGGCCTTCGTTCATAGTTTGACCAAGGCGGCGCCCGACGAGACCGCGGCCGATACGCAGACCAAACAGCAGATGGAGAAGCTTCGGCAAGCGGTGCTCAGCGATTCGGTCGAAGCGATCAAACGCGAAGCGCTCAGTGCGGTGCAAACCATCAACGCGATGGTGGACAAGCGGCAGGAGCGGCAAAAAGCGCAGATCGAATATTTAGGTGAAAAGCTGCAGGCCGTTTCGCATGCGCTCGAAGAGGCGGAGCGCGAGGGGTTGCTCGATGCGCTCACCCAACTTTCCAGCCGGCGCGCATTCGACGGGGAGCTGCAGCGCACCAGCGACATCAACACCTTCATCCATCAAAGTGCGTGTCTGGCGATCGTGGACATCGATCGGTTCAAAGATCTGAACGACGCCTTCGGCCAGTCGATCGGCGACCAGATGCTCAAAGCGGTCTCCGATTGTCTGGTGCGCACCTTTCCCGGCAAGAACGACTGCGTGGCGCGCTTCGGTGGTCAGGAGTTCGCGGTCCTGCTCAGGCAGTCGACCCTCGAGGCGGCGCAGAGCTTGATCGAAAATCGCATGCTCAAGAGCGTACGCGCGATCGCCTTCACCGAGCATGGCACCGAAGTGAAGGTCACCGTCTCCGTGGGCTTATCGGCGATCAGCGCAGACGAACGGCCTGAGGCCTGGCTCGAGCGCACGGAGCGCGCGCTGAAGAAGGCGAAAGAGCAGGGACGCAACTGCTCGGTTTTGGCGGATTCGCTGTAGCGATTCGCCGTCGCTGCGACGTCTTGTACCTAGAAGATCGCCGACTCACACATGACGCCCTCTTTGTAGTGCGCTGCGACGTCCGCCGCGGAGAGTGCACGAGTGTAGACCGATAGCTCGTCTAGATTAACCAGCCCGACGACGGGAGGACTTTGAGGACACGCCCTAGGGAAGTCGTGAGCGTTTCGAGCCGAGAAGCCAGACCAGGCCGATGACACTCAGCAGCAGGCCGAGTCCGCCCAAAAAGGGCCAGCTCGAACCCGAGTCCCTCGCATAGTCGCAGCCGCTGCTTTTCGGCGTTGTTGCACCAGCGTCGGCCAAACCGGCGTCGGCGATTCCGAACAGCGACGAGATCGATGCCCAAGGCGTCGCGCAGGTCGTCGGTAGATCTCCGCAGGCCATCGGTCCGCGGATCTGATCGAAGCGCACCAGCGGCTGAAACGACACGCCGTTGTCGGACGATACGCCGAGCGCAAAATGATCTTTGAAGTTGTCGCCGGCAGCATAGATTTTCTGGTCGCGTTCGGCGAGCGCGCGCAGTCGCGGCGCAGTGGTCCACGGTGTAAAGGTCTTGCCGCCGTCGGTGGACTTATACGCTTCGCTGTTTCCGATGGTGCCGTCGTCGTTGATGATCAGACCGCCGAAGTAGATGGCCCCGGAGACGCTGTGCAGAAACGCGCTCATGCGGCCCTGCAGCGCTTGCCTCACCGAAACCGTTTGTCCGCCATCTTCACTCACCACCAAGCTGTCGTTGTTGTTCGGCGCGCTGGCGCTCGAACGCAAAAACAGCTTGAGAGGATTTTGCGGATCGACCTCGGCGATGCGGAGCAGGTCAGTGAGCGTGCCACCTTCCTCGTGCTCGACGAACGTCTTGCCCGCGTCGCTCGACGACAAAATGGCTGGATCGGCGGGCGCGTTTTGAAAGCGCGCCAAGTAGACGATGGATGGATTGCTGCGCGAAATCTCGATTCCCGTCAGTCCCTGTCCGGGGACGGTGCTGTAGACCGGCGGTCCAGGAAAGCTGGCGCCGCTGTCGTGCGACTCATACAGACCGGCGGCATTGACGTTCCCGTCGGTGCGCTCGGTGCCGATGGCGAACAGGTGCGTGGCGTCGCTGGCGTCGACGAATAGATCGGTGGGGCCAGCCAGATCGCCGGTCGAGCTCGACCAGGTGCACGCACCATCGGACGAATAGCGAATTCCGCTCGGCGTGACGGCGTAGAGCCGATCTCCCGGCCCGGGCCCGAGCGCGTACATGCTCACATAGCTGGCGATCGCCGCCTCGCATACGAAATCGAAATTCGCGCCGTCATCGTTCGACACCACCAAGCCAAAGTTGGTGGCCAAGATGATCTGATGCGGATGTCCCGCCGGCAGAAGAACCTGAATCGAGTCGGGAAATGCGCCGTTCGCCTCGGCGCGGGCGCCGGTCATGAAGAGAGCGGCGAATAGCGCGGCAGCGGCGACTTTCATCTCCGCTTCATCTTAGCAGACAATTGAAAAGAGGCGTTCGGCGCGAAAACGAGAGGGAAGGAGCGCCTACTGAACTTGAACCACGCCGTTCCAGGTGTAGCTCTTCTTGCCGAGCGTCGAGGTGATGGTGAACAGCTCAAAGCCAAAACGACTGGTCCCGACCACGGTGACGGTGAGGTGCAACTTCTCACCGTTTTGTCCGGTGGTGCGATCCCACGCGAAGGTGAGGTTCGCTTTGGCGCGGCCACTTCCGAGCGCGGTGTTCTCCGCGTTGACCGTCCACGGACCGGTGGTCGGTCCGTCGCTGAGCAGATCGACCTCGATGGTCGCGCTGGCGCCCTGGGCGATCATGAAGCCCTTGGTCACGGTGTCGTTTTCGCTGAAAATCTGTCCCATATCGACGTCGGCGGTGGTCACCGGTACCGCGTTGAAATAGACGTCTGTCGTCGGTGCGGGCACACACGGATCGTGATAAGCGCTGGCCGCCACGTTCGAATAGGTGCGCTGGACCACGTAGCCGAGATCGGTCGGTTTGTAGAAGTTCGATAGGTCGAGCGCGCACAGATCGCCGGCTTCAGCGCCGCCGCTGAAGGTCCAGGCCACGTGATCGCTATCGAGCTCGGAGAATGCCGGATCGATATCGGGCTGCGGATCTTCCGTTGCTTCCACGATCTCATGGCTGGCGGCAGCTGTGAGCATATCGATGTCGGTCAAAAGGACGCCCACGTTGTACGGAGCGCAGCGCGGAATGACCGCGTACACCACCGTGCTTCCATCGGTCAGCGTGGTCTCAATATGATAGCCGCCGAAATCTTGGCACGACGTGCCGCCGCCCATGGTGATGGTGGTGGCAGCCGGGTAGAAGAGCAGGTAGAGCGTGTTCGCGTCGGGCTTGTTCCAAGCGGGCGTCGTACCGTCGATCTTGCCCTGAATCCAGGTCGCGATCGCGCTGTCGTCGATGCTGGCCGGTGCCATCTCGGTGAGATGAATCGGCGTGCCCGCAGTCGCGCCGCTGATGCCGTACTCGGCGGTGACCGCTGAGAAATAGCTGCTCGATCCAATCTTGGTGGTGAAGTCCTCGATCTGTTTTTGCAAGTCGTCGTTGGGGAAGGTCACGGCGATGAGCTTGGGATTGTTCAAGATTGGGCCGCCCATGTTGGTCAGTTGCGGCATTTCGGGTTTAAAGGCGGGATAGACCGTGCTTACTTCGCCGCCAGCCAGATCGGCGGGCAGCGCGGCATCGACACTTCCGGCGCTTCCGGCATCGGCGTTATCACTGTGAGAATTCGAGCACCCAATCAAAAGGAAAGCAGCCGCCAGCAGTCGTCGCATCAATCCTCCGCGTGCGACGCAGTGCAACATAAGATCCATTCGCAAGTAGTTGAGAGGACTTGCTGGGAATAAATACCCCAGGGACATTACCGCCCAGCGCTGCCGCAGATTGCCCTGGCGACTCCGATGGCCGTTTCTGTAGATGCAGCGCTCGTCGAGGTATGCCAAGGTGCCCCCGTGGCCAGTTTTTTTGCGACTTGTGCACGGGGACTCGAAGCGTTGACAGCCTCCGAGCTCGCTGAATTTGGGGCGACCGCGATCGCCCCGACGCGCGCCGGCGTGGCGTTTGAAGGTTCGCTCGAGGTCGGTTATCGCGCCTGTTTGTGGTCGCGCGTGGCCAGCCGAATCTTGCTGGGGCTCGGCGATTTTCCGGCGCCCGATCAAGACGCGCTCTACGCCGGCATTCACGCCATCGATTGGCGCGAGCATCTGCGCGCGGACTCGACCTTGGCGGTGAGCTTCACCGAGATCGAATCGTGCATCACCAATACTCACTTCGGCGCGCTCAAGACCAAGGATGCGATCGTCGATCGCATGCGCGAAGAGACCGGCGAGCGACCGTCGGTGGATCTGGAAGATCCCTCGCTGCGTGTGCACGTTCATCTCGACAATCAGACCGCCAAGGTTTCGATCGATCTGTCGGGCGGTAGTCTGCATCTGCGCGGCTATCGTCGGCCGGGTGCACCGGCACCGCTGAAAGAGAATTTAGCGGCGGCGATTCTGCTGCTGGCCGATTGGCCTTCGCGCGCGAAAAAGGGCGCGCCGCTGTTCGATCCGATGTGCGGATCGGGCACCTTTCTCGTCGAAGCGGCGATGATTGCGGCCGATCGGGCGCCCGGTCTCGGTCGCAAACGATTTGGTTTCGAGCGGCTGCCTTCGTTCGATGAAAAACTGTGGAGCGGTCTCATCGAAGAGGC
Source organism: Myxococcales bacterium (assembly GCA_003153195.1). Lineage (GTDB taxonomy): Bacteria > Myxococcota_A > Polyangia > Palsa-1104 > Palsa-1104 > PALSA-1153. The sequence goes on along the minus strand of PLXG01000123.1, from coordinate 15,210 downwards.
GCGCGCGCGCGAAGATCAGACCAAGATTCCGCCGCTGTTTGGCAGCGACATCGATCCGCAAGCGGTGCGCGCGACGGAAGTAAATTTGGATCGCGCGTTTTTGCGCAAATACGTGCAACTCGAGACGCGCAACTTCGTCGACATCCTGCCGCCACCCGGACCGCCGGGTATGTTGGTGATGAACCCGCCGTACGGCGAACGTCTCGGTGAGGAAGCTGATCTCGGACAACTCTACACCGACATCGGCGATGTTTTACGCCGACGCTTTCTCGGCTGGACCGCGTTCGTGCTGAGCGGAAATCTGTCGCTGATAAAGCAGATTGGTCTCAAATCTTCGCGTCGCGAGACGGTCTATAACGGCGCCATCGAATGTCGTCTGCTGGAGCTGCCGATCGCCAGCGCACCGGTCACGAGTGATCTGCCTGCCTACCGGCGGCCGATGCCGATCGACCCCGGCGTCGACATGTTCGTCAACCGCCTGCAAAAAAATCTCAAGCATGTGCGCAAGTGGGCGGCGCGCGAAAAGATCAGCTGTTATCGCGTCTACGATCGCGATCTGCCGGACTACGCCGTCGCCATCGATGTGTACGAGACGGCCGTCAACGTGCAGGAGTACGCCTATCCGAAGACCGTCGATCAGCGCAAAGCAGAAGGGCGCATGCGCGATCTGACCGCCCGACTTCCCGATGTTCTCGGCGTTGATCCAGAGAGCATTTTTGTGAAGTTTCGTCGGCGCCAGCGCGAGAGCGACGGTCAATACGAAAAGCAGGACAACGTACGTGACACCCGCTGGGTCACCGAAGGCGGACACCAATTTCTAGTCAACCTGAGCGACTACGTTGACACCGGACTCTTTCTCGATCATAGGCGGCTGCGGGGGCTGATTGGCGAGCTCAGTCGCGGGCGAAAGTTTTTGAACCTGTTCAGCTACACCGGTGCGGCGACGATCTACGCGGCGGCGGGCGGCGCGAGCTCGACGGTGTCGATCGATCTCTCGAACACCTATCTCGATTGGGCGGTGCTCAACTTCGAGCGCAACAAGCTCTCGAAAGAGAAACATGAGCTGGTGCGCGCGGACGTTCTCAAGTGGCTGCCCGAGTCGGAAGAAAAGTTCGACCTGATCTTTTTAGCGCCACCGACGTTTTCCAACTCGAAAAAAATGGAAGACACTCTCGACGTCCAGCGCGACCACACCCAGCTCATTACGCAATCGGCGGCGCTGCTTTCGCCCGGCGGCATTTTACTTTTCTCGAATCACTTTCGCCGATTCAAGATGGACGCACCCCAAGGCCTCACCGTCGAGTCGATTACCGACAAGACCTTGCCCTACGACTTCCGCCGCAGCCCAAGAATCCACAACGCCTGGAAGATCCAGAAGGCTTAATCGGCCGAGTGGATCACTCGACGAGTGTAATGCAGGGAGCGCGAGCCAGTCGAGACTGAGCGCGAGCGGTGAGGCCCCGACTCGCGGTGGCCCGAAGGGATCGGGGCCGAACGGAGCGAGGCGAGGGAGTGGGCTCTGCGCGACTGAGGCCAGGGGAGCGGAGCGAACAAGGCCGAACGAGTGCCGAAGCGAAGCGAGGCCCCATGACCGACCCGAGTGAGATGTAAGGCCTCGCCACGGCTCGGCACTTCCTGCGGGTTCGCTCGCTACGCTCGCCGCTTCGCGCCCTGCGGTCGCCGCGATCAGGCCGACTGGATCGCGCGTGCTAGTGCTTGAGGAGGCCGTTGCGGCTGGCGAATATCATCAGCTCCGCAACGGTGTGTATGCCGAGCTTCCGGTGAACGCGGCTGCGGTGAGTCTCAACCGTTTTGACGCTGATCTCGAGTTGCTTGGCCATGCGCTGATTGTTGAATCCCTGCGTGACCAGCTGAAACACTTCCGCTTCCCGGTCCGACAAGATGGCGATCGGATCGTGGTCGGTCGGAGCTTCTTTGGCGGGCGTCGCGCAACGATTCAGAATCGACTTCGGCAGATGGGGCGATAGATAGGTGCGATCGGCTGCGACGGTACGAATCGCTTCCGCCAGCGTATGAAATGGATCGGTCTTGAGCGCGTAGCCCGAAGCGCCGGCGGCCAGCGCTTCCAGCGCATACTTCTCCACTAGATGCGAGGTCAAGATGAGCACGCGGACATCGGATCGTCGCATCAGCTCGCGCGTGGCGGTGATGCCGTCGACGCCCGGTAACGTGAGATCCATGACCACCACTTGCGGATGCTTGGATGCAACGACGTCATAGGCAGAGGGCGCGTCACCTGCTTCGCCGACGATGGTGAAGTCAGGTTCGTTCGCGATCAGCGAACGGAGCCCCTGACGAAAAAGCTCGTGGTCGTCTACGAGCGCGATTGAGAGACAATCTTCCATTTCCATGTTGGGCGCACCGAGCAAAGAATTTACTTCGCAGCTCAAATTAGTGCTTCGCTTGATTATAACGAGTTTATTCGGGGGACGCGAGATTCTGATCGCGCCTTCGGTGATGAAGGTGCTTTCCATACCCTCGGTGGGCGACCAAGGCCCCATATCATTCGGTTTTCCCGGCTTTGCCAACGCGTATTGTGGCTTGTCCATAGAAGTTGGGCGTGTTACCCGATCGATCCGAGAAGGATCCCCAAAAAATGAAGATCGCGTTTACGCACAACTTGCGACTTTCCGACAGCGAAGACGAAGCCGAATTCGACAGTGCCGAGACGGTGGATGCGATCGCCAGCGCGCTCGCCGCCTGCGGACACGAGGTCGAAAAGATCGAAGTCTCCGGCCCCGCGTCGCACTTGGCCGCGCGCGTCGAAGCGTTTGCGCCCGACCTGATCTTCAACACCGCCGAGGGACGTCGCGGTCGTACCCGCGAAGCGTTTTACCCGGCGCTCTTCGAAGAGCTCAATTGTCCCTACTCCGGCTCTGACGCCTACGTCCTCACCGTCACGCTCGACAAATGGCTGACCAAGCTGGTGCTGTCGGCGCAGGGAATCGACACGCCGCGCGCCAAGCTGGTGACCGCGCGCGATCTGGCCAATGGTCTTTCGGAAGGAACGCTGTCAGTGCCGCTTCCGGCGATCGTCAAACCGAACTACGAAGGCTCTTCGAAGGGCATCGGCGATGAGTCGGTGGTGCGCGATTGGAAGTCGATGCGTGCGCTGGTCGAGAAGATGCTCAAGCAGTATCCGGCCGGCGTGCTCGTCGAGGAATTCATCGCTGGCACCGACGTGACCGTGCCCTTCATCGAAGGGCTCAGTGCAGCACACGAAAGCGGCGAGGGAGTGCTCACACCCGTCGAGTACGTGATCGAACCGGCGGCGCGCTCGCGCTTCAACATCTATGACTATCGGCTGAAGAACAGCGAATCGGGGCGAGTCAACGTGCGCTGCCCGGCCGATCTTCCGCGCGACGTACTGGCGCGGCTGCGCGCGATTTCGCTCAAGGTGGTTCGCACGCTCGGCATTCGCGACGTGGCGCGCATCGACTTTCGTCTCGGCGAAGACGGCCGCATCTATCTCCTGGAAGTAAACGCGCTGCCGTCGCTCGAGTCGGGCTCGTCGCTGTTCGCGGCGACTAAGCGTTTCGGGCTCAGTTACGATCAGACCATCGCCCAGATCGTCCGCTCGGCGGCGACTCGCTGGGGACTGGCGCCGCCCGACGTGCCGGGCTACGTGCACGGGGAGGTTCCGCGCCTCTCGAAAAAGAGCGATCACCGTCTGCGCGTCGGCTTCACCTACAACATGCAGCGCGCTTCGACCAAAAGTGGCGATGACGCCGAGGCCGAATACGATCCGCCCGAGACCATCAACGCCATTCGCGCCGCGCTCGAATCGCTCGGTCACGAAGTGGTGGAGCTCGAAGCCAACAGCGATTTGCCGCACAAGCTCACCGACTCGCATGTCGACTTGGTGTTCAACATCGCCGAGGGACTCTCGGGCCGAAATCGTGAGGCGCAGGTCCCGGCGCTGTGCGAGCTGGTGGGGATTCCCTACACCGGATCGGACTCGGCGACACTGGCGCTGGCGCTGGACAAGGCGCTGGCCAAGAGGATTTTGCGTCAGCACGGGATTTTGACGCCTGAATTTCAGGTGATGGTGACGGGACGCGAGAAGCTGAACCCGGTGCTGAAATTTCCGCTCATCGTCAAGCCCAACGCCGAGGGCTCGTCGAAAGGCATCGCCTCGTCGGGAGTGGTCGATGATGAGCCGGCGCTGCGCGAAAAGGTACACGCGCTGGTGGAACGCTACAAACAGCCGGCGCTGATCGAAGAGTACATCACCGGTCGTGAGTTCACCGTTGGACTGCTGGGCGACAAGCGCCCGCGCGTGCTGCCGCCCATGGAGATCTGCTTCAAGAACAAAACCAATCTTCGACCGGTTTACGATTTCGAAGTGAAGCAGGAGTGGGAGAAGCACGTCTTTTACGAGTGCCCGCCCAAATTGTCTGCCACCGAGCTCAAGAACGTGGAGCGCGCCGCGCGTGAGACCTTCACCGCGCTCGACTGCCGCGACGTGGCGCGTATCGATCTGCGCATGGACAACTCGGGGAATGTGTACGTCCTCGAGGTCAATCCGCTGCCAGGTCTGACGCCCGACTACTCCGACTTGGTGCTGATCGCCAACGCCGCCAACATGAGCTATCGCACGCTCATCGCCGAGATCTTGACCGGCGCGCTCAAGCGTCTGCGCGAAAAGCGCCGCGAAGATCGTCCGGCCCCGAAGGCGATGGCGGCGCACGCGCCCGTACCCGCAGCGGCGCCTTCTTCCACTCCGGCTGCATCCTCGACGCCGGCCGTCGCCGCGGTCGCTACACCCGTGAAGATGCCCGAGGCTGCGAATTAGTGTCGGAGCGAAAACGGCTTCGTGACCTGGGAATCACGTTCGGTCGCTATCCGACCGGGCCACTGAACGCCATTACCGATGTGGGCGGCGTCAAAGTCGGACACAGCACGCTCATCTCCGGCCAAGGCAAGCTCGAGCGCGGCAAAGGCCCGGTGCGCACCGGCGTCACCTGCGTCATGCCGCACAACGACGTCTATAACGAGCGACTGATCGGTGGTGCGTTCATTCTGAACGGCGCGGGCGAAGTGGCCGGTCTTACGCAAGTCACCGAATGGGGATTGGTGGAGACACCGATTCTGCTCACCAACACCATGTCGGTCGGCAAAGTGTCCGACGCGGTCATCAAATGGATGACCAAACGCAACCCGACCATCGGTTCGGAAGACGATGTGGTCATTCCGGTGGTGGGGGAGTGCGACGACTCGTTTTTGAACGACGCGGTGGGACGTCACATTCGATCCGATCACGTCTACAAAGCGATCGAAGTTGCATCGTCCGGTCGTGTCTCGGAAGGCTCGGTCGGCGCTGGCACCGGTATGATGACCTGCGATTTCAAAGCCGGCATCGGCACCTCGTCGCGCACCATCGTCGCCGACGTCGGTTTCTATACCATCGGCGTCTTGGTGCTCACCAACTTCGGTGTGATGGAAAACCTGCGCATCGACGGCGTGCCGATTGGAGAGATCTTGGCGCCGGACTTTGGCGGCCTAGACAAGCGCGTCAATAATTACGGATCGATCATCGCCATCGTCGCCACCGACGCGCCACTGCTGTCGTCACAGATCGTTCGACTGTGCAAACGAGCGGCGCTGGGAATCGGCCGAGTGGGATCCTACGCCGCACACGGATCGGGCGAGATCATCATCGGCTTCTCCACCGCCAATCGCGTTCCGCGCGTGTCACAGGGAATGACGCACAAGATCGACGTGCTGCTCGATCGCGCCATCGGCCCCATGTACGAGGGCGTGATCGAAGCGACCGAAGAGGCCATCGTAAACGCGCTCTGCATGGCCGATCACATGACCGGTCAGAACGACAATGTCGCGCCCGCGCTCCCGCTGGAACGAGTGGTGGAGCTGCTCAAAAAATATCGGCCACGCGTGGCTTAGCGAAATCCGAGAATTGTTTATTTAGCGGGAGCTGCCGCTGCGGGAGCTCCCGCGTCAGACGGACATTGGTTCTCGGTTTTCTTTACTGCAATGTGATCCGCAAGCGCGCCGGTGAAGCTTGCGAGCTGCTGCTGTACGAAATCGGCGTGCGCAGCGCTCATCGTCGGAAAAATGTCGGCCGCGCACTTCTCGACGCAATGTACGCCTGGATGAGAGATCACCAGATCGGCGAGTCGTGGGTGCTGGCCGACAATCCCGGCGCGGTGGCGTTTTATCGCGCCTGCGGCTTTGCGATCGAAGAAGAGGTGCCGACCTACATGGTGGCCGAAGCAACTTAGAAATACCGGCGGGAAGTAATTAGGAACACCCCCTAGTCGGCGCGAAATTCGAGCGGCGGCACCGACACCGGTCTGCCATCCTGAAGCACCGCTTTCGATAGGTCGATCTGAATGAGATCTCCTTTTTTGATCTTGGCGCGACCGACGTCGAAGTTGGCGAAGACCGTGTCGCTGTGTCCGGGCGGGATCTGCACCATGTCATCTTGCGCCAGGGCTTGAATGAAGCCGGGCATTCCCATCCAGGGATTCGCCTCTTCTCGAGAGGCAGTGGCGCGCGGGCTCATGATTCGAATCGAGCCTACCAATACGCTCACGGGACGGTTGCCGCCATTGCTCACGGCGAAGCGAAAATCATCCCCATCGCGATCTTGGATCCAGACCCGTACGCCACTTTGTGTCTCACTGGTGTCGCGGAGGCCGATCCAGTTAGGCGCGCAACCGGCCGCCACCACAATCATCGTCACCAGAATTGAATTCTTCATGACATCCCTCCTGAAGAGGAGATGTGTAGACCGACCTCCGATCTTCACTGGGAATAGTAAGTGATGGATATCAATGTTAATTTCTCGGTAAGACCGGCTCAGGGCGGGGTTTCACAGTGGCCAAGGTCGATTCAGTGAAGCAATTGGCGGGGACCGCACATCTCTCGTTATGCTTCGGCTGGTGAGATCTGACGATCAAGTCAAGGGAGTCCCCGCCGACTTCACTCACATCTATGAGGAGTGGTTCGACGCGGTGGTGCGTTGGATACCGGCCATGGGCGGCAATCGCGCCGACAGGGAAGACATCGCGCAGGAAGTTTTTCTAATCGTCGAGCGACGCCTCGCCGACTTCGACGGACAAAACCTGGGCGGCTGGCTCTACGCGGTCACGCTGCGTACCGTGCGCAACCACCGGCGGCTGGCGTGGTTTCGCCATCTTCTCTTTCGCCCGTCGGAGGACCGCGTGTTCGATTCGCAGCTTTCGCGCGACAATCCAGTGCAGGCGCTGGAACAAAAGCAGCTCAAGCAACTGGCCGAGCGGGTGCTGGCGACCATGGGCGAAAAGCACCGACGCGCCTTCGTGCTGTTCGAATTCGAAGAATATTCTGGCGAAGAGATCGCCGAGCTGGAAAAAATTCCGCTGGCCACGGTATGGACGCGGCTGCATCACGCGCGCAAAGAGTTCGTCGAAGGTGTGAAACGGCAGCGCGCGAAGGAGGGCCTGTGATGGATCGGCTGAAGGATCTCAAAGACTCGACCGAGGATGATATCGCGTTCGCGGCGAAAGTGGCCGAGACGCAAGCGCCGAGCGTATCCGATCCGTTCATGAAGAAGCGCGTGCGCGCGGAGATTGCTTCGAAGCGTCGCAAACCGAAGTGGGTACTGAAGCCGCTGGTAGCTGGGTTCGCGGTGCTCCTGTTCATTTCTTCGGCGAGTGCCATGTTCGGCCGCCACGCCATTGCGCGCTTCTTTGGGCTCGGTCAGAGCACCCCCGAAATACAGCGCACGACGAAAGGGCCGCACGACTCGTCGTCTACGCATGGCCCGACGGTCGTGATCGAACCCCCCGTCGCTCCCGCGCCGCCGTTGCCGCCTCCCGATGTTCCACTCCCGCCGCTCAAGTCTTCCGCGCCGTTCGTCACCGCCGCCCCGCATCCACAAAAGAGGGCCGGCAAGCCGCCGGCGGACGAAAAGCTCATCGACTACGATCCTGCCAAAGACGAAACTCGCGAAAGTTTGTTGATGGTCCCCGCTTTCCGCGCACTGCACGACGAGAATGATCCGGCGCTCACGCTCGAGTTTTTGAACGACTACTTCAAGAAGTTCCCGTCGGGTGCGCTCTATGAGGAAGCGCTGGCGCTCAAGATCGAGGCGCTCGTCTCCGCGAAAGATCCGGCGGCGCGCAAATCGGCCGATGCCTACCTCAAGCGGTACCCGCTCGGACGCTTCCGTCGAGTTGCGTTTCAAGCGCAGAAGCTTTTCCCGTGAAGGTCGTCTGCGGAGCGTTCATCGTCGTGGCGCTTGCGGTATCCCCGGCGGCGGCGACGGTGAAATCAGTCAACATCCTAGCGCTCGAGGGAAGTTGTCCCAGCGCTCAGGCGGTGTCGAAGGAGCTGAAGTCGCTCCTTCCGATGGTAGAGATATTGGAAAACGACACCGACGAGGATGCGGAAGCAGAGGCAAGGATCGAAGATCAGGGCGCCGGCTTTCGCATATGGCTGGGCGAGAGCAGTCGGCAATTCACCGATTCGTCACGTCAATGCGGTGAGCGCGCGAAATCGGCAGCGGTCTTCCTGGCCATGACGATCGATCTTCCCACCGAGCAATCGACCGGCAGCGATGACAAACCGAAGGCGCCGACGATCCCGGACATGACCATCGCGCCTGACAAGTTCTCGATCTTCAATAAGGCGACCTATCCGCTCACGCTTATCGACAGACCTGCGACGCTTCCACCAAAGATGGCTCGGGCCACCATGGAGTTTGGCGCCGCTAACGTTGCGTCTGGAATCGCCACCCTCTCCGGCACCGACCTTCGTCCCAGCGCCAACACCGGCGCCCTCGGTATCGCGATCGACGTCGGAGTGAGCAAACGATGGCAACTCGGGTTGCGCTTCGATGCGCTTCTCTACGACCAAGCGGCCTTTGGCGCTTTTCGCGGCGATATCGAAGTGGCGCTCAGTCGAGGCGTCTCGTTCCATCTACAGTTTGGCGTCGAGCGTATTGGCTACCGAGATGTGACCGCCAGTCCCGACTATGGACCGATCCTTTCGTTTGGATTCCCATCCAAGTGGAAAGTACATCCCCGAGTTGCCATCGTGACCGGAGGATTGCCGGGAATGCATTTCAATCGCGCGTTTCCGGCGCGCAGCGGCACTGTTTATGACTCGTTGGCGTTTGTTTCCGACGGACTCTTCAGCATTCACCTCGATGAAAACCACGCCATCGGTTCGATCTTCATTCCGGTTGGAGTGCTGGTGCAGCTGCATCCGAAAATCGCGCTGTTGGCGTCGGTCGGCGGGCGAATCACCATGATCCACGTGGTTCTCGATCCGATCGTCTATAAATGGGCCGTTCCACTCATCGCTGATCTGATCCTGAGCCCGAGTCGCTACTTCGAAGTGGGCATCGGCTACAGCTTGCCGGGCTACGTCCATGACTATGGTGCCGCGCATCAGTTCGGATTCTGGTTCCGTTCTCATTTTTGAAAAAACTGCTGAAGGTTCGAAGAGGGCTCGCACATCTCCCTACGGAGGTGAGAGATGCGCGTGTGGTTGGCTGCGGGTTTATTACTGGCGTTGGTTCCGACCGAGGGGTGTGAGCTGATCGCGGCGGCGGTGGGGATCGGGATCGATGAGTCCTCTCCTTCCTCGGAATCGCCGCAAACGCGGGTGGCGCCGGTGGGATCACAGCCGACCTTTGGCTCGACGGTGAGTCAAGCGAGCTCGCCGCCTCCCATCAGCGGCGGGACTCTGCTCCTTCTCAAGGATGGCCGAACCGCGGTGGCGGCCGACCCCGACCGCGATATGATCTTTGTCGCCGATCTGCGAAATAAAAAAGTAAATCAGATCGCACTTGGGCAAGGAGACGAACCCGGTCGAAGCGTGGAAGACGCAAACGGCCTGGTGCACGTCTGCCTCCGACGCGGCGGTGCGATCGTGGACCTCGATGTTCTGCATGGTCAGATCGTTTCGCGCCGTCCTGTTTGCCCCGCCCCGCGCGGGATCGCCTACGACGCTAAAAAAGATCTCGTTCACGTTGTCTGTGCGGGCGGTGAGCTAGTTTCTCTTCCGGCCGCCGGCGGCGATCCAGTGCAGCGCGTGATGCTCGAGCGCGATCTGCGCGACGTATTGGTGAGTGGCGATCAGCTCCTGGTCAGCAGGTTTCGTAGCGCCGAGCTGCTTACTATCGATGGCACGGGTGAAATCGTGGACCGCGTGCTTCCCACCAGCACCGACACCGAAGGGCCGGATGCTGCGCCCGCGTTCACGTCGTCCATGGCCTGGCGAACCATCGCATTGCCAAGTGGTCAAGCCGCCATGGTTCATCAGCTGGGAAATAGCGGCGCAATTGAAACCGGCACCCCCGGCTCCTACGGCGGGCCCGATCCTTGTAGTGGAGTGGTGCGCAGCCGCGTTTCGTTGATCACGCCCGGGGCCTCCTGGATCGCCGGCACCACGATCAACCAAGCCGTCTTGCCGGTGGACGTCGCGATCTCAGCCGACCAGCAGAGCTTATTCGTCGTCGCAGCCGGGAATTCGCATATGTCTGACAGAGCGACGGTCATTCAAGTCGCGCTAACCGACACCACCGAGGACAACTGTGTCGGTTCCCCGCTCAGCGCCACCACCGGTCAGCCCATCGCGGTCGCTTGCCAGGCCAGCGGAGCGGTCGTCATTCAGTCGCGCGAGCCGGCGCAGATTCAGGTCATCGATCCCAACAATCCCGAATTTGCGCAGCTGACCATCTCGCTCTCCAACGACAGTCGCGAAGACACGGGCCACGCCATCTTCCACAGTGACTCAGGGGCCGGCTTGGCCTGCGCCTCGTGTCACGCTGAAGGTGGCGAGGACGGGCGAGTCTGGAGCTTCTCCACCGGCGGTGCCTCCGACTTGAGGCGGACTCAGTCGCTGCGCGGCGGAATCATCGGCACCGAGCCTTTTCACTGGTCGGGCGATGAAAAGAATTTGAGCGCGGTGATGGACGATGTCTTCGTCAAGCGCATGTCGGGCCCGAAAGTTTCCCCCGATCAGCTGCAAGCGCTCTCGACCTGGGTGAACGCGATCCCGCTTTTGCCGAGCTCGCCGGCTTCGGATGGAGACGCGGTCGCGCGCGGCGATACTCTGTTTCACAACGCCAAGGTAGGTTGTGCCGGCTGCCACTCGGGAGGACACCTAACCGACAATCTCACCGTCGACATCGGAACCGGAGGAGCGTTCCAAGTTCCCTCGTTGCTCGGCGTAGGATTTCGCGCGCCGTTTCTGCATGACGGGTGTGCTCCAACGCTCACCGATCGTTTCGGTACCTGTGGCGGCAAAAATCACGGTCAGACTTCGCATCTCACTTCGTCGGATATCTCCGATTTGGTCGCCTATCTCGAAACGCTTTAAAGCGGCGCTCAACTCCGCTTTAGCCCGCGCGTGACAGCTCGACCGATCCAGGCCAAGATGTCCCCGATAGATGAAGATCGGTACGCGAATCACGCTGTACACCATCACCCTGGTGATGCTCACACTCGGCACCTACGGCTACGTGTCGGTGCGCAATCAGCGTGCTGAGCTGGAATCGGATCTAGAGCGCGAGCTGGCGCCGGTGGGTGCGGCGGTGCGAGTGGCGATCGAAGCCGCGCTCACCGACGGGCTCTATCATGATGTCAGCCTTTTGGTTGGACGTTGGCAGGCGGCGGAGCCGACCATTGGCTTCGTCTACATCGATTTCGCGCACAGTCGTGCTGGCGAAATGCCGCCCGGGTTTGCGGTCCAGCCCCGCACCGCTGCCCCCGATGGAGGCGTGGCTGGCGACGGCGACGCCGACACCTACGTTCCGCCGCCAGCCGATTCGACGCGCCTCTCGCGCCTCATTCGCCTCACCGAACAGCCCGAGTCGGCGCCGTTTTTCGATCACGTGACGATGAAAGGACAGCCGAGCTTGGTCCTGGTTGAACCGATCTACGGAAAGGCCGGGACCGATGCCGAAGAGCGCCTGGTCGGTGCGGTCGAGCTGGCGCGCGACGAGGGAAACACCAATCGAGAAATTCAGGATGTGCAGCGCAACGTGATCCTGGTTTTGGCCGGGCTGGGCGTGCTCTTGACGCTGCTGGTTTGGTTATCGGCGCGCGGCGCGATCTCGAGCCCGCTCAAGCGACTGGTCGAGGCCATCGATGACGTGACCCGAGGTGATCTCGGGCGCGTGATTTTGCGCGAGCGCGACGACGAGATCGGTGACTTGGCCGATCGATTCAACATCATGACCAAATCGCTGAGAGACGCGCGCGAAGAAATTCTTCACGGCGTCGATGCCAAGCTGGCGCTGGAAGCGCGACTGCGACACTCGGAAAAGTTGGCGACCATCGGTCAACTCGCCGCCGGCATCGCGCACGAAGTCGGCACGCCGCTCAACGTCATCGGCGGCCGCGCTCGCACCATGGAAAAGAAGTCGAACGATCCGGCCGAGGTGGAAAAAAACGCCGGCATCATCGCCACCCAAACGCAACGCATCACCCGCATCATTCAACAGCTGCTCGATTTCGCGCGCCGTCCGGTGCAGGTCCGCGCGGCGGTCAACCTCGAAGAGGTGGTGCGCACCTGTCTCGATTTTCTCGAGCACCAGCTCCATTCGGGACGCATCGAGGTCGAGCGCCGCAAGTTCACGCCCGCCGATGAAGATGGAGAGGGCGACGATCCCTCGACGCCGATCGTGGCTGGCGATTCCGATCAGCTGCAGCAGGTCTGCCTGAACCTGTGCGTAAACGCGATTCAAGCGATGCCGCAAGGCGGTTTGATTCAGATCGGCGTACGCGGCATGAAGCGCCGCCGACCGGGGCTCGACGTTTCGGCGCCCGGACGCTATGTAACCCTCGAGATCGCCGACAGCGGGCCGGGAATTCCGGTGGCGTTGCGGGAGAGGATTTTCGAGCCCTTCTATTCGACCAAGCAGTTCGATCCCAACGGCGCGCGCGATTCGGGCGGCACCGGCCTCGGCCTGGCGGTTTCCGTCGGAATCGTCAAGGATCACGACGGCTGGATCGACATCGACGATCGGCCCGGAGGCGGCACGATTTTCCGCGTGTTTCTGCCTGCCTACGACCCGGGTCACGAGAGCGGGCGGCTCGCCTCACCGAAGTGACTTGCCCTTCCGGGTCGAATCGTGAAGGATTACCGCGGAGAGCACGAACTGCCATGGATCGCACCGAACGCACCCGAACTCAGCTGCTGGTCGTCGAAGACGATGCCGCCATGCGTGAGTTTTTATCCGAGTCGCTGGTCGACGAAGGATATCGCGTCGACGTAGCTTCGGGCGGACGATCGGGAATCGAACGCGTTCGCGCGGGCGGCATCGATCTGGTCGTCACCGACGTCAAGATGCCGGACATGGACGGTCTCGACATGCTTTCGGAGATTCGTGTGCCGGTCGATCCGGCCACGCCGGCGCCGCATGTCATCGTCATCACTGCATTCGGATCGATCGAGACCGCCAAGCGTGCGCTCAAGCTCGGTGCGCACGACTACATCACCAAGCCGTTCGAGATGGAAGATTTGGCGGTGGCGGTGGAGAAGGCGCTCGACGAGCGCAATCTTCGCACCGAAGTCACGCGGCTGCGCAAAGAGGTCGCGCGTCCGTATCGTTTCGAAAACATCATCGGCAAATCGGCGCCGATGCAGGATGTGTTTGCGCTCATTCGGCGACTGTCGGCGTCGGCGGCCAACGTGCTCATCACCGGCGAGTCGGGCACCGGCAAAGAGCTGGTGGCGCGCGCCATTCATTTCAATTCTCCGCGCGCGAAGAAGCCGTTCATTGCCGTCAACTGCGCGGCCATTCCCGACACGTTGTTAGAGAGCGAGCTGTTCGGCTACAAGCGCGGTGCGTTCACTGACGCGCGGCAAGATCGTCCCGGTATGTTCATGGAGGCTGATGGCGGTACCATCTTCCTCGACGAGATCGGCGATCTCACACCGGCTCTGCAAGCCAAGCTATTGCGCGTGCTGCAAGAAAAAGAGCTGCGCCCGCTCGGCGCCGCGCGCTCGGAAAAGGTCGACGTTCGGGTGCTCTCGGCGACCAATCGCGATCTGACGCAGCGCATGCGCGAGGGCGCGTTCCGCGAAGATCTTTTCTATCGGTTGAACGTCATCGAGATCGTGCTGCCGCCCATGCGCGATCGTTCGGAAGATGTGCTGCCGCTCGCCGATCATTTTTTGCAGCAGGCGTGCAAGCGCACCGGAAAGCGCATTCAGGCGTTCGGCCAACCGGCGCTCAAGATTCTGCTCGCCTATCCGTGGCCGGGAAATGTTCGCGAGCTGGAGAACGTGGTCGAGCGCGCGGTGGCTTTGTCCGAAGGCAACGAGCTCGGGCCCGACGATTTCCCCGCGCATGTTCGCGAGCGCCGCTCCTCGGAGGTCTTGGCCGGCGCGCTGGCCCGCGGTCTCACGCTCGATGAGCTCGAGCGCGAATACATCAGTCGCGTGCTCCAAGCCGAAGGCGGCAACAAAACGCGCGCGGCGCAGCGCCTCGGTCTCGATCGCAAGACGCTCTATCGCAAGCTCGAGGAATACGGTCGACCGGCCGCGGCAGAGGGCGATCTCGGCGAAGTGACCGCAACTGGAGTGGGGCCCGCTACACCCTCACCGATTCCTCCGCCCGCCATATCACTGCCGCCCACGCCGCCTCCGATGGATCCGCCACGCGAAGCGACGCTGCCTATCCCTCGCTTCGATCCCAACAGCGACGACTTCGAATAGCGGACTGAGACCAACTGTCTCGGCTGGGGGATGTTTACCCACGCGCTGCGGTCAAAAAACCACGGTTCACCGCTTTTCAAACAGGTGCTTGCTTGCTGAGTTTGCCAGCACTTGTCACCGATTACCGTGATGTACGATGTTTTGTGACGCAGGCACGTCGTGTGCATCCTGTTTCAGCATGCGCCGTCGATCGCGGGTCACACTGTCGGTGGTCGGTCTCTCCCTTCTTATTGGAGGCTTGGCCGGCGCGGCTGAAGCGAATTCGGGGGCCGCAATTTCGCCAAACGCTTTCGCCGTCGAGACCAAGGCTTCCATCTCAAAAAGTGACTCGCGCGTGCGGGTTGCCGTCGGTATCCCGACGAATGAGGACTCGCTCGTACAGCGAATGGCGGTCATGGTGGCCAACCAAGTTCAGCAGTTCGGCTACGAGCGCGGCACCATGAAGCTCAGCCCGATCCTCGACAGCTCTGTACTTGGTGCGCAATTCCGCGTGCGCTTCTAGCGCTCCCC
>PLXG01000507.1:9508-14179 GCA_003153195.1 Myxococcales bacterium | reverse complement strand
TCGAGCGCCTTGCGTGCCTCCGCGTGATCGAGAATCCGACGATAAAACACGTCAGCAATTCGCTCGAACTCCGGTGCCGCGAACGGATGAAGTGCGCGCAAAGCCGCTTCGTCGCCCGCTTCCCACAGGACGTACCGCTTTAGCTCTTCGAACAAGGTTTCCATTCGGTCCGGTCGCGCATTTTAGCGTTCCAGCGCCGACACGCAAGCCTTAGTGATTGTTCCCTAAAGTACAGGTCAGCTCCGCTTCGACTGAGCTTGTCCTTGGGGTGAGACCACGATCTTTTTCGGCTGCGCTTCCGGCACCTTGGGAACGATCAGCGTGAGCACGCCGTTCCAATCTCCTTTTTTTAAATCGCGCAATCGATGCGCTCGAACTTGGAATGTCTGCAAGAAATTCGCTCTTCAGTGCGCCGCAGCTCCCGGCGGGTTCTTGTCGCTGATGGAACGCTGCAGTTCCTTAGCCTCTTCAGTCAGCTGTGTCAGAACCCGATGCGTCGCTTCGCTTACGTCGTGCGCTAGTCTGTCGCCCTCTTTCTCGAGCCTAGCGAACGCATTGCGGGCATCCATCCCCATCAAGTGAAGTTTGACCCGCAGCTCGTCCCGGAGCGTGCGGAGCAGCGTGCGGTCACGATCGATTTCAGCTTTCAATTCGTTCTTCGGCTTTTGGCTCATTGGAACCTCCGAATGCGGACACGATGCAAGTTGCTTGCCGCGCGAGGCACGCGTCATGCACCAGGCAAGTGTTGGAGGCTTTCGACATGACCACAATCCTTGGAATCGCAGCGGCAACCGGCGTCGTCCTCGTGGTGCTGTTTTTTACGCGAAGACCCGCGCGTCGTGTGTTTATGGAGCGCTGGTTCGATTGTCCCGTCGATGGCAGCCCAGTTCACTGCAGGTTCGAAGCGCAAGACGACGAAGTGAAGGTCATCCGCTGTTCGCACTCTCGCGACATTCCCAATTGCGATCGGAGCTGCGCGCTGGAGTGATGCTTGTGCTGCCCCCCACCTTTGCATTTCATCCACACGCCTATCACATGCAAGATGCGAACGAAGCACTGGTCCGATTCAAAAGTGATCGCATCGACGGCACCGCGATTCTTATCGTTTGAGCGTTCGCTTCACAAATCTTACCGCTCGGACGCGGTCGGTTTGACCACCAAAATAGAGCAGTTGACATGATCGACTACTTTGGCGGCGGTGGTGCCGAGCAAGCGATCCCATGCACCGTAGCCATGCGATCCGATGATGACCATGTCGAATCCTTGCGCTGCTTCGCAGATGGCGTGCCATGGCTGACCGATGACGACCTGTATCGAAGCGCGCACGCCGAGTTTCGCAGCTAGCGTTTCGAGCGCGACGCGCGCGTTCTGCTCAAGATCTTGTGCCAACCGATCGGGCGCCTGCACAAGCGCGCCTGGTGGAAGTTCAGTGGGAAGCGCCACTGCGCGAAAGAGGGTCAGCTCGGCGCCCTGCTTACTTGCCAGTGCCGAAGCCATACGAAGAACCATTTCGGCTCGCGGTGAACCGTCGAGCGCAACCAGATAGCGCAGCATGTCTCACTCCTCGTGTGCGTGATCGCTGGAAGTGCCGTCGCGTCCCGCTTCATATTCGCGCAGCTTGTACTGAATCTTGCGCGGCGAGATTTTCAAGATCTCCGCGGCGCGGCTGGTCGAGCCACCGGCCTGCTCGAGCGTCTTCAAAATCGCGTAGCGTTCAATTTCGGGGAGCGAGGCCCCTGGAATCTCCGGGACGCCACTATCGTTTTTTGCCGACGCGGGGACCACGATGCCGAGATCTTCGGGACGAATCGTGTTCCCGCGGCAGACGACCACCGCGCGCTCGATCGCATTTTCCAGCTCGCGCACGTTGCCCGGCCAATCGTAGCGAACCAGGCGCTGTAGCGCCTCGTCGCTGAAACTGCCAATCTGCTTCTCGTTCTCTTTGACGAAGCGAGTGAGAAAGTGCGATGCCAAAAGCGGAATATCGGAAGGTCGTTCGCGCAGCGCCGGCATTGCCAAGGACACGACGTTCAGCCGATAGTAGAGATCTTCACGGAACAGTCCCTTCTGCACGCGATCTTTGAGGTCGCGATTCGTGGCGGCGACGATGCGCACATCGACCTTGACCGTCTGGTTTCCGCCCACGCGCTCGAATTCGTGCTCCTGCAGAAAGCGCAATAGCTTGACCTGGATCGCCGGTGAGATTTCACCGATCTCATCGAGGAAAAGAGTGCCGCGGTCAGCCTGTTGAAATCTCCCGTCCCGTCGCGCCACCGCGCCGGTGAACGCCCCCCTCTCATGGCCGAAGAGCTCACTCTCTAAAATCGTCTCCGCCAGAGAAGCACAGTGGAGCTTTACGAAGGGGCCTTTCGAACGAGTCGAATGTTCGTGAAGTGCCGCCGCAACAAGTTCTTTACCTGTGCCGCTCTCGCCGGTGATGAGCACGCTTGCACGCGAAGGCGCGACCTGCAGCACGGTGTCGAAGACGCTTTGCATCGCGGGACTCGAACCGATGAGGTTCTTGATACGTGCGCGTTCTGAGACCAGCTGGCGCAGCTGTCCGGCCTCGCGCCGCAAGCGAATCCGCTCGATCTCTCGCGCGAGCACGAGCGTGAGCTCTTCCACGTTCACTGGTTTGGCGACGTAATCTGCTGCGCCGTCTCTCATCGCCTTGACGGCGGATTCGATCGCCCCGTGCGCAGTCATTACGATCACGACGCAATCGAGCTCGCGTTCACGCACTTTTTTCATCAGCTCGAGCCCGTCCATGCCAGGCATTTTNNCAAGGTGCGCAGATTCTGCGTCCGTGGGACTTTTGCCGCAAATATTGCGCGCGGTCAAGCCGACAGCTTTTGAGTGCGTCGTGCCTCGCACTCGACGATCTGTCGGTCGGCGGTATCGAATGCGTGCGTCGCCCCCTCATAGAGGTCCTCCGCCTGGTAGTCGATCAGCAGCTTTTTTTCAGGCAAGAGGACGGTGACTCGGACGCGAAACACGTCACCATGTTGGTGGCGATGATTGGGTCGTTCGAGGGCGATGCGGCATCCCAAGATACGCCGGCTGTAGCGGTCCAGCTTTCGAGCTCGCTTGTGCAGGAGCTCGCACACTGCATCGGACCCGTCGATTCCGTGAAACGTGATTTGAAGTGGCGTTTTCATATTTCCCTCACAGCGCGAGCGCGCGTCTTTGAACCTCATCCACAACAGCGGTGGTTCGGCCACGAATTTCGATCGCCCTTCCGTCTTGAGACAGGTTGATCTCAACACCGCGGATATACAGCGGACAGTCCACCGATGCGGGAAATCCGCGCGCTCGAGCAAAGGCGAGGTGACAGCGCATGAGGGCGACCACTTCGCTCGGCACGGCGGCAGGTCCGAGATCGAGCCTCACGCCATCACGAATATTCTCGAGGTGAGCGATGGGCCCGACCATTGGGCATCCGGAGCGGGCCTTCGGTGGAATGTTGCGGCACTCGATGTCTTCGAACGCTTCAAGCGCCGTCGCCGCCTGTTCGTGCGCACGCGCGTGATCGAGATGTGCCTCGGCGCTGTAGGCGTCCAATGACGCATGTTTTGTCGGATACAGCGTGACTCCATAAGGAACGTCGGAGAGCCGCTGGGGCGCAGGGAGCGATGATTGGGACAGCCGCATTTGTCGTTCGGCCTCAGCGCGCTCACGCTCGGCCTCAGCACGATGAGCCTCCGCGCTCATCTCACCCATCCGTGCGGTCCGCGACTGGGTTGCGCACCCAAACAAAACGATGACCAGTGCTACTCGCTTCATGACCGAGCGTTCTGCGAAAGTGATGCCATCCGATCGCACTGAGAAGTCGTCTTTGTGATCTGGGTAGCCGCAGAAACTGCGCTTTTGAGATGTCACACCGCAGATTTTTCGCACTTTTCTTGCCGTCTATCGGGTTTTGCGCGGCACGCGACTTGCGAACGATGGGAAGGATGAAACTGGTTTCCGCCAAAGAGGCAATGTTGGCGATTTCGTCGGGGCAGCAGCTCTTTCTTCAGGGAGCCGCCGCCACCCCGTCAGTGCTGCTAGAAGCACTGGTCGCACGCGCCAACGAGCTCGAAGNNGTCGTTCATCTTCACTGCGAAGGCCCCGGCCCACATCTCACGAAAGAGATGGCGGGACATTTTCGCCATCGGGCATTGTTCATCGGACCGAACGCTCGCAGCGCGGTCAACGAAGGACGCGCCGACTACATTCCAGTCTTTCTCTCTGATATTCCGCTGCTCTTTGCGCGTGGTCAGATCCAGCTCGACGTCGCGATCATCAATGTCACGCCGCCGGACGCGCATGGGTTCTGTTCGCTCGGCACGTCGGTCGACGTCACGCTTGCCGCGATTCGCTCCGCAAAGCTGGTGATTGCGCAGCTCAACTCTGCAATGCCACGGACGCTGGGGGATGGCTTCATCCACGTCGATCAGATCCATTTCGGGGTGGAAGTGAATTGCCCCCCTTATGAGTGTTCACAGTCGGCCATCTCGATCGTCGAGAGACAGATCGGCGAGCACGTGGCCAAGTTGGTTCCTGACGGTGCGACGCTTCAACTGGGAATCGGCGCAATCCCTGCCGCGGTCGTGGAAGCGTTAACCGAAAAGCGCGATCTTGGTATTCACTCTGAGATGTTCACCGACGCGATCGTCGACTTGGTCGAGT
>PLXG01000507.1:0-9478 GCA_003153195.1 Myxococcales bacterium | reverse complement strand
GACCGCATGGTGGCCATCAATTCGGCTATCGAAGTGGACCTCACGGGGCAGGTGTGCGCTGACTCGATTGGTCAAACCCTTTACAGTGGTGTCGGCGGCCAGATGGACTTCATCCGCGGAGCGACGCTTGCCGAAGAAGGGCGAGCGATCATCGCCTTGCCATCAACCGTTCGCGGTCGCAAATCACGGATCGTGCCCATTCTCCAGCCGGGGGCCGGCGTTGTGACGACGCGTGCGCACGTCCACACGATCGTCACTGAGCACGGAGTTGCCGAACTCCATGGCCGGAGTCTCCGTGAACGCGCACAGGCACTCATCGCCATTGCGGATCCCGCGTTCCGAGATGAGCTCGTCGCTTCAGCGCGAGCCGTACATCATCTTTGAGCCCGCAGCTGTTGCGCCATTCCAATGGACGACGCAGTTCTTGCGCGTTTTCCAGCGCATTGTCGCGGGTTGTGCTGGCATGAGTCCCGCATGTCCTTTTGCCATGAAGAAGATCGAGCGTGTGTACGATTGGATGAGTCGCTCGCTGTTCACAGTCTCTGTTGACGCAACACTTGCGACCGCGACGGAGACGATGCGCTTTGCGCACGCGAGACACGTTCCGGTCGTAAAGGATGGCGTCCCGGTCGGGATGCTTTCTTTAAGGGATCTCCTGCGCGCGCAGCTACCGGTGCTCGAAACGAAACCGAAGGAGCAACGCGATCACCTCGACAAGATTCACGCTTCGCAGTTTATGCATCCCGTCTTCGCCATCGATGTAGACGCCTCGCTCGGGGACGCCGCCGAGCGCATGTGGCACGAAAAGATCTCCTCGCTTGCAGTTGTGCATGACCATAAGTTGGTCGGAGTCCTCACCACCACGGACTTGCTTCGCTACGTCCTACAGCTTCTCGCGCAAGAGACGAACGAGATTGGGCGAGTCGTCCCGGTCGAGCGTTTCATGACGCATTCTCCGATCACGACGGTCTCACCCACCGAGAGACTTGATCTCTCGCGATTGCTCATGCGGTTCGGTCAGTTTCGTCATCTGCCAGTGATAAAGGATGAAAAACTGGTCGGAATCATCTCCGACCGAGATCTGCTTTCGGCATTTGACTCGTCGCTCAGCACGAAATCCAAAGCGACGCAGCTCATTCACGATGGGCAAATCACAGTCGCCGAGATCATGACGACAAAACCTCGCACGGTAAAGCCGGATGCGGAAGCGGCCCGCGCGGCGACGCTGCTCGTCAAATGGAAGATAGGCGCTCTACCCGTCATGCGTGGCTCCAAGCTCGTTGGAATCATCACCGAGCGTGACTTCATGAGTTACTTGACCGCGTCCGCTCCTCAGGCAGTACGTCAAAAGCAGGCTGATGCATGAGCACGCATCCCCTGACTCTCTCTGCCTCGCAGTTTCATTCTGTGATCGATCCGCATCGGACCGGTTCGAAATTGGCGCAGGTCATCTTGGGCGGACAGGACGGACTGGTCAATGTCCTCGGCGTGATTCTTGGCGTGGCAGCAGCCACAAAAGATGAGCGAGTGGTGCTCGCTGCGGGACTCGCTGCGACTTTTGCAGAGTCGATCTCGATGGCAGCGGTTGCGTTTACCAGCGCGCGCGCCGAACAAGCACTGTACGAAAGTGAACTCGCGCGTGAGAGGCGGCACGTGCGCACGGTGCCGGAGCTCGAACGAGCGGAGATACGAACTATCTACGAGAAGAAAGGATTCTCTGGTGCACTCCTCGACCGTGTGGTCGAAGCGATCACCGCGGATCCCGAAGTCTGGGTCGCCGTGATGATGGCGGAAGAGCTCAAGCTTGTGCCCAAGTCGACAAAGTCGGCGATCAAGTCTGCGTTGGTAGTGGGAACCTCGGCGCTGGTTGGCTCGTTCATTCCACTTCTGCCTTTCGTGATCTTTTCGGTCGGTCGCGCAATGGCGCTTTCAGTGTTGCTCACCGCCGCGACGCTGTTCGCCGTCGGCGCCTACAAAGCGGTTACGACCGTCGGCAGTTGGTTATGGCAAGGCATCGAAATGCNNTGGGTCGGCTACGTCATCGGACTCTGTTTTCAAGTGCCAGGAGCACCCTAATGCCCAAGTCAATTCTCGTTCCAGTCGATTTATCTCCCGTATCGCGCAACGCGCTTAGGTACGCACTCAAGCTCGGGCGATCGCTCTCTGCAAGCGTCGAGGTCTTGTATGTTGTTCCACCTCGTTCATTCATCGCAAAGCTTGCGGACGCTGAACTCCATCGCCCAGTTCGCGGTGCCGATTCCGAGGCGGTCAAAGAAGCGGAGCGGGAGCTCGTCACATTTATCTCCTCCGTGCCACATGAGGGCGTTCGACTCAAGTACTGGGTCGATCCTGGCGATCCTGCATCGAGCATCGTGCAGGAGGCGTGCGATGAGCGCATCGATTTGATTGTCATGGGCACGCATGGGCGAACCGGGCTGAAAGCAGCGCTTCTCGGCAGCGTCGCGCAGGCGGTCGTGTCGTGTGCGAAGTGCCCAGTCACGTTGGTGCGTGGTTGATGCGCGTCAGCAAACGACATGCGATCGTGGTCGCGGTGGCAGCGGGGCTGGCGCTCGCACTCTTCCTGTATCCGAGTCATCGACTCGGTCGCGATCGACTCCCGGTGCCCGGACGAATTTCGCAAACCGCGCGTGCACTCCTTCAAACACGAATGGAGCGGCACGGGGAGACTATGGCTGAGCTCATGCGTCGGCTCGTGCTCTTCGACTACGATGCGGTCCGAACCGACGCGCAGCAGATCCGCGAGGAGCCTTGGCTCGCGAGGCCACTCACCGGAGATGCGACTGAGCTGAACTCAGCTTTGCCCGAACACTTTTTCGAACTACAAGACGAGCTTCGTGCCCGCGCGCTCGACGTCGAGCACGCGGCAGAGCAGGCAAATTCGCAAAGACTGCTCGACGGGTACGTCGCGCTCGCGAAGACCTGCATGAGTTGCCACCGACTCTATCTGGAAGGAGAGAAGTAATGCGCAAGGTGGTTGTCACGGGTGGTCCGGGCGCCGGCAAGACTGCGCTGCTCGAGACTGTTCGTCGTCACTTTTGCGAACACGTCGTGGTGCTCCCCGAAGCGGCGAGCATTCTTTACGGCGGTGGTTTTCCGCGTAACCCAGATGCGGCGACTCAGCGTGCGGCACAGCGCGCCATCTATCATGTGCAACGAGAGCTGGAAGAGATCGCGGAAGCGCATGCGGACACGCATTTGGTGTTATGCGATCGCGGAACGCTGGACGGAATCGCCTACTGGCCGGAGGGTCCCGATACTTGGTTTCGAGATCTTGGCACATCGCTCGAAGCGGAGTACGCACGTTACTATGCAGTCATCCACCTGCGAACGCCGGCCAAACGCAATGGCTACAACCATCAGAACCCACTTCGCATTGAGTCGGCCAATCAGGCAGCCGCAATTGACCAACGAATCGCCGAGATTTGGTCAAAGCATCCGCGTCGACTCGTGATCGAAGCGCAAGACGAATTCATACAAAAGGTAAAGCGAGCAATCGAGCTCATTCGTGAGCTCGCGCCTAACTGTGTGCACCTCCGCGCAGAGGCCAGTCCATGAGAACCCCGACACATTTCACAGTGGGCGCGGTTTGGGCTCGTGAACTGTCAGCACCGGGCAAGGGGCAAGTCGCACGACGCGCTCTGCAACGGAGCCGATAAAGAAATGATTAAGCCCGGTGCGGCCGTGCGTCCCGATCACGATCAGGTCGAAGTTCCCGACCTTCGCCTCCTCGGCGATGGTAGCGTATGGAACTCCGAGACGTGAGGCGACCTGGACTCTCGCGCCGGAGCCAAGGTCCTTTTCAACGGTCGCCTTGAGCTTGGCGAGATGCACTTGGGATGCCTCTTCGATGCCTTTCATGAGTTCCGCCGAAACGGTCGAAATTGGCTGGGTCTCGATAAGCGCCGGCATGGAATAGACATTCAGCAGGGTCACGTTGGCGTCGAATTTGCGCGCTAAG
This sequence comes from Myxococcales bacterium, assembly GCA_003153195.1. Taxonomy (GTDB): domain Bacteria; phylum Myxococcota_A; class Polyangia; order Palsa-1104; family Palsa-1104; genus PALSA-1153. Next base: position 5,499 of record PLXG01000507.1, on the reverse strand, counting down.
CGGATCGCGTGATGGAGCGCCTCCTCCGCGCAAGAGGAGAAATCGGTTGGTACCAGGATCTTGAGAATGGGTCTCATGAGAGCCTCACATGTTTAGGCGGCTTGAGCGCCTAAACGCGCCGCAAGCCGAGGTTTAAGTCGTTGAAGGAGTCGCGACTCCAATTGCCGCGTTCGTTCGCGACTGACGCCAAAGAAATCTCCTAGACGTTTGAGCGTCGGCTGGTCATCGGCCATCCAGCGCTGATCGAAAATCGTTCGCTCCCTCCCCTCGAGCTCATTTTGGAATTGACCCATTTCTTGGCGAACAATGCTGTGAACCTCGGCGTGCGCGAGGTCCTCCTCGGGCGATTGCCCACTCGAAAATTCCGGTGGAGGACGATCTTCGCTGCGGGCTGACTCCATCGAAACTTCACAGCTTGCCAGCCTGCTTTCCATCTCCTTCACTTCTTCGGTCGATACACCGAGTTCAGCGGCGACGTCGCTGGTGTTCGGTGTAGTTGTCCCGTTGGTGAGTTTCGCCTGTGCCTTGCGAAGTCCAAAGAAAACCTTGCGCTGCGCCTGCGTGGTTCCGACTTTCACCAGTCGATGGTTTTCGAGCAGAAAACGAAGTTGATAGGCGCGAATCCACCAGGCGGCATAGGTCGAAAGCTTAACGCCTTTGCGCGGATCAAACTTGCGTACCGCCAAGACCAACCCAAGGTTCCCTTCCTGAATGAGATCAGGCAGGTCACGATCTGGGACGCGGTAACTTCGCGCCAGCCTCACGACCAGACGGAGATGCGCACGAACGAGTCGATCTTCCAAGCGGGGATCTCGCGTTCGCGTGTACTCGTCAGCGATCTCACGTTCGTATTCGCGGCCCAAAATCTCGCGCTGAACATCGGCCGCCATCATCGAAGCGTTCCTCGGTTGTTCATGTCGTCCCTCCGCGTTCGGTACGTTGCAGGGGGTGTGCCTGCGCCGAATCGAGTAATGGGGAATAAGAGCGGGCCGTCAAAACCTGNNAGGTTTTGACGGCCCGCTCTAAGCGGTTTGGGAATTCGCGCACGATTTGCGGCTCTGCCGAATGAGCCGCAACTTTTGCGCTCAACCGGCGAATTTAGAGCTGAAAACCACTGGCGCGAATCCTGCTCTAGCCGATATACGTGGTGCCAAAGTTACTCATCGTCGCGCTGCTTGCGGTTATCGCAGGTGGATGCGCACAAGTTCAGCTTCGCGGGAACATCGTACAAACGCCGCAAACTTCTTTCCGCATTGGCATGCTCGATCCCGCGTGGAAACGCATCCATGAGCAGGGCGCTGTCACATTTTCCAATCGCGATGGCGGCGCAATCTCGGTCGACGCGTTTTGTGAGCGGACTGACGACGTGCCGCTCGATGTGCTTACCAACCACCTTCTAATCGGTATAGGTCAGCGCACCGAACGGCGCCGCCAAGGGATTGTCCTCGACGGACGCGCAGCGCTGCGAACCGAGCTGGATGTCTTTCTCGATGGCGTCCCGCTCGTCCTCGATCTCGTCGTACTCAAGAAGAACGACTGCGTCTACGACCTCGAGCTCATCGCCGATCGACGAATTTTCGCCGCTCGGCTGGACGCATTCAATAGCTTCGTCGCCAGCTTTGCCACAGTGGAGGCCCGCTGATGGAGACGACCTATGGCAGCATCCGCGGCGCGTCGGGGAAGATTGCCTACGTCTTCGAATACGCAGGTGGCGTGTTCGAGCTGATGGGCCGCGCGCTCAAGTTGGTCGTTCGCGGCAAGATGGCCGGCGCGATGGAGCGTAAAGCGATCATTGAGCAGATCGAATCGATCGCCATTCGGTCGCTCTCCATCGTCGTGCTAACCGCCATCTTTTCGAGCATGGTGATGACCGTCCAGTTCGCCGTGCAGCTTGCGCGCTTTGGCGCCAAAGAATACGTCGGCAACGTCGTCTCACTCTCGCTCGTGCGAGAGCTCGGCCCGGTGCTCACTGCGCTCATGGTCGGTGGACGCGTCGGCGCCGGGATCTCGGCCGAGCTCGGGTCGATGAATGTCACCGAGCAGATCGACGCGCTGCGGTCGATGGGCGCCGATCCGATCCAAAAGCTCGTCGTGCCGCGGATTCTTGCTACGACGCTCATGCTGCCGCTCCTCACCACCCTGGCGAACGCGCTCGGCGTCGCCGGCGCCATGCTGACCGCGCGCCTCGATTCGGGTGTCCACCTGAGCTACTTCTACCACTCGATTCTGCAAGCGGTGACGGTCCAAGACTTCGTGGGGGGCCTCATCAAAACTTTACTCTTTGGCTTCGTGCTTTCCGCTATCGCCTGTTATCAGGGGCTCATCACGCGAGGTGGCACGCAGGGGGTTGGTCGATCGACCACACAGACAGTCGTAATCACGTCGGTGGTCACTCTGATCTCGGACTTCGTCTTCACCAAAGTACTTCTCGAGTTTGGAATGTAAAATGGACGCGCCCTTCATTGAATTTCGCGACGTAAAGAAAGCCTTCGGCGAGCGGTCCATATACGATGGCTTGTCGCTTTCGGTTCGGCGCGGCGAGACACTTACCATTGTCGGAGGGTCAGGGAGCGGCAAAAGCGTGCTCCTGAAAATGCTTATCGGCCTTCTGAAGCCCGACTCAGGCGCGATCTTGTTCGACGGCGTAGATGTCGCACGCGCTTCTGAAGAGGAACTACTTCCAGTTCGTCGCCGTATTTCGATGCTGTTTCAGGGCGGCGCCCTATTCGATTCCATGTCGGTCTCAGGCAACATTGCCTATCCTCTGCGCGTTCAAGGTTTGCTCGGCGAAGACGCGATCGCCGCACGAGTCGGTGAAGTCCTATCGGAGGTTGGGCTTTCCGGCAGTGAAGCGCTGAGCCCAGACGAGCTCTCCGGCGGAATGAAGAAGCGTGTCGCGCTCGCGCGGGCGATTGCGTCCAAACCCGAGGTGGTTCTTTACGACGAGCCGACCACCGGTCTTGATCCCATCACCACGCGGCGAATCGTCGAGCTCATTTCAGCGATTCACGAACGTGCGAAGACGACCGCGATCGTCGTCACACATGATCTAGCTAGTGCATTTTTCGTCTCGAGCCGCGTCGCGATGCTGAGCGAGCGACGAACCTCGATGGTGCTTCCGGTGGAGGAGTTTCGCCGATCGAGCGATCCGGCGATTCGAGAGTTCATTTCGGCGATGCCGATGGCAGAGGTGGCACCGTGACACATGAAGAGACTCGACGAATTCGTGTTGGCGTATTCGTTTTCGGCGCGATTGCGCTGCTCATTGCATTGATTTTGTTACTCGGTCGCTCGCAGAGCTTGTTTGTGCGCAAAGCGGTGTTGCATGCATCTTTTCTCAATACCGGAGGGCTCATCGTTGGCACGCCGGTTCGTTTGGCCGGCGTCGACATCGGCGTGGTTCAGTCGATTCGCTTCGAGGCAAGTCTGAAGGTCAAGACGGTGCATGTCGCGCTTGCCGTAGAACAGCAATACCTCGATCGGATTCGTGAAGACTCGCGGGCACGCCTCACGTCGAAGGGACTGCTCGGTGACATGATAATCGACATCACCGTCGGCAGCACTGAAGCTGAGCCGCTCAAGAACGGCGCTGAGCTTCTCACCGAGGAGGGAGAAGGATTCGCCCAGGTCGCGGCTGCAGCAAAGGACGCGGTCGACCAAGTGCGAATTCTTGCGTCCGAAACCAACCGCAAACTAGAAACGATCCTCACCGACGATTTCGGCAAAGACCTCAAGCGAATCGCGCACGCGACCGCAGACGTGGCGGAGTCCATCGAGCATGGCAAAGGACTGGCGCACACGCTGATCTACGAACCGGAGCCCGCCCAAAAGGCGCAGGCACTGCTCACACAAGCGCAGCGAACCGTGAGCGATTCGGACCAGGCGATTCGCCGACTCGATCGACTCATCAGTGCAGTAGAATCGAATGATGGGACGCTGCATTCTCTCATCTATCGCGACGACGGCGCACGACTGGTCGTGGATGCTCGCAAGGGGGTCGACGAGTTAAGCGAAATCCTACGTCAGGTGCGAGTGGGCAATGGAACCTTGCACTCGCTCGTCTATCAGCGCGACGGCGAAAACATAATCGAGAACTTGGGGAAATTGTCCGCTGTGCTCAGGCAGCTTGGCGACGAAGTCGCGCAGGGCAAGGGTACGATCGGAGCGCTCATCAAAGATCCGTCGGTTTATGAAGACCTGAAGACGATCTTGGGCAACGTAAAGCGGAGCTGGATTCTGCGCGCGGTCATGCGCTACGCGATCAAAAACGATCACTTGGGTGCTTCACCTGAGTAAGCTATGAAATCGGCTTCTATATCGCGTTTGACGAGCGTCGCAGGGACTGGGTAGTGACAATGCCCTTACTGTCGTTTGTCACATTTTGATGAGGCGAAGGTATTGTGGAGCTAGCTTCGCGCGGTACAGGAAGCGCCTTTGCGAAGATGCTATCCGTTGCTATCCGAATCGAGCGTGACGCCGCGTCTCAGCAGGGCTAGGCATTCCTTTCCGCAGCTGATTCGCTCGGGCGGCGAAAACTCGCTGCAGCTTGAGACATCTGTGATGCCGGTGTCGGCTTTCTCGACGGTGCAGTCAACTCTGCGTCCATTGCGCGGGCAAAACATGTGCAGACGTTCGTGCGAGCGCTCAGCTTGATGGGCGTTGAACTCCCAACCCGGATCGAGCGCACGTGAAGCCGGATGGAGCAAGAACATCAACCACTCTTCTTCCGCCGAAGAGAGCTGATAGCGGGCGGCGGCTTCCGCGACCCGTTCCGCCGATGACTCACCAGAGTTGTGAATCCAACTGAGCGCGCGGCGAAGCTGGTCTGCTGAGGATTCCTGGTTCGTTCTCATCGTACGCCTCCGACAATGATACCTTCGCAAGACGCGTGCCACAATTTCGGCCTTGGAGTGTCCGAAAAAAGCGAAGAATCTGCGGACCACAGCGCCCGCTTCGCATTCTTTGCTGGATCGTAACCGTGATCGACGCCCATCCTAAATTGCGTCAATTTTGCGTCCTATCTAAAGAGCCACGCAGAATTTTCTGTCTGATCCGTCGCTTGCGTCACCGAACTATCTGAGCTTTCAAAAAAGGGCGCCAATATGCTTTGGCCCCCAACTTGCGTTGCAGCTCAGAAGATGGATCTCCGACAATCCTGGGCGGCACGACTCGAGCAGGGAGAGTCGATCGACGTCCGCGGCGATGGTAAAGCGGGCGGCGGTCTGGTTCTCGTGATGCAGTCGTTCGGCGCTGCGCTCGCGCGCTCCAATTACGACGTGCAAGATTGGCCACTTTTTTCGTCCGCGCGCAAAGGCGCCAATGTACGCGCGTATCTACGATTTTCTCAGCGGTCGATTGAGACCAGCTGCCAAGTGACTTCGCCAGACATCGCGATTTTGATGAACGAGGCGGCAGCGAAAGAGATCGACTTCGCAGAAGGCACAGAAGGTGCACTTTACATCGTCAACAGTGAATGCCACCCGGACGAAATCGCCGATC
>PLXG01000502.1 GCA_003153195.1 Myxococcales bacterium | reverse complement strand
GCCCCCGCGAAGACGGCGGCGCCCGCCAGTCCATCTTTGCCGGTGAAAACAGCCACCGTCGCTCCGCGATCTCCGGCGACTTCCGGGCCGCCGTCCACCGCCAAGCTGCCGCTCCCCAAGCCGGCGCCCTCGCGACCTTCACCACCCTCGAGCGCGGCCAAGCCTGCCAGCGCGGTGCTGGTTCCTTCGGCCAACCGGATCACCGTTCCGGCCGCCCCAAAGTCTGCGCCGCCCGACGGCGCGGTAGTGACGCGCCCGGCGGTGATCGTCGGCACCCAAAAGAAGCCGCCCCCCCAACCGAAGCGCGACGTGTTCAACTCTGAATCGTCAGACAAATCGCTGGACGACGTGATCCTCGCCTACCTCTCCGAAGATCCGAAAGACAAGTAGAGAGAACGAGCACCGGGAAGCGAGGCCTCGCCACGGGTCCGGCACTGCGGGTGCGCTCGCTATGCTCGCNNCTGCGGGTGCGCTCGCTATGCTCGCCGCTTTCGCGCCCTTCGGTCGGCCTCGCCACCGGCTCGGCACTTCCTGCGGGTGCGCTCGCTATGCTCGCCGCTTTCGCGCCCTTCGGTCGGACGTACGCGGAAAGATGCCTCTCTAATTCGTTCTCAGTCGGTGACGCGCCAGCTCGGTCCGCGTGGGGTATCCATGATTTCGATCCCGCCGGCTTTCAGCTCGTCGCGCACGATGTCGGCGCGGGCGAAGTCTTTGGCGGCTCTGGCGGCCACGCGATCGGCGATGCGTGAGTCGACCCACGATGGATCGATCTTCTTGGCGTCGCAGCGGCGCTGACGATGCTCGGCCAACCAAGCGGCCGGTTCGGCTTCGAGCAGTCCTAGCTCACTGGCAGCCACTCGCAGATCGCGCTCGAGGCGTTCGAGCGTGCGGCGCTTTACATCTTTGGGAGCCGCGAGTTTTCCGTCGAGAATACGATTGACCAGCGCCAACGCTTCGCCATGTGCCGCCAGTGCGCCGGGGGTGTTGAAGTCGTCGTCGAGCGATTCTTGCAGTCGGGCCAACCATCCCTCGGCTTCCGGTGCCACCGGAGATTCCTCGGTGCTCGGCTTTCCCTGTGCGAGCGCGTCACGAAGTCGCTGCACGGTGAGATAGCCATACTCGGCGCGACGCTCGGCCTCCTCTAATCCGGGAAAGCGCAACGGCGCAGTGGCGGGATCGTCGCCCTGCAATTCGACTTCGAAGTTGATCGGGTGGCGATACTGCGTGGTGAGCAGAAACGTGCGTACAGCCTCGCCACCGTGCCGCGCGATCACGATGCGTAGCTTGAACGCGCGCTCGAACAGCACGCGCATCGACACGTCCGATTTCGAGATCTTGCCGCCGTTGAAATTGACGAAACCGTTGTGCATCCAGTGGCGCGCGAAAGTTCCCTCGCCGCCCGCACCTTGCGATTGCGCCCGTTCGTTCTCGTGATGCGGAAAGGTCAGATCGACGCCGCCGCCGTGCAGATCGAAGGTCTGACCCAAGAATTTTTCGGCCATGGCCGAACACTCGATGTGCCAACCGGGACGGCCCGGTCCCCACGGCGAAGGCCACGATGGCTCGCCCGGCTTGGCCGCTTTCCACAGGGCGAAGTCGAGCGGATCGCGTTTTTTTTCACCCACATCCACGCGTGCGCCGGCTTTGAGCTCGTCGAGCGGTTGATGGGATAGCTGTCCGTACGGCTTGAAATTACCGACGGAGAAGTAGACATCGCCTTCGGATGCGTAGGCCATGTTTCGCGCCACCAATCGCTCGGTGAGCGCAACGATGTCGTCGATGTGATCGGTCACGCGCGGCTCGATGGTGGGCGGAAGACAGGAGAGCGCCGCCACATCGCGATGAAATTCTTCGGTGAAGCGCCCGGTCACCTGCGCCGTCGTCTCCGACAGCTCGGCCGCACGCTTGATGATCTTGTCGTCCACATCGGTGATGTTGCGAACGTAGATGACATCGAATCCGCGCGCGCGAAAATGTCTGGCCACCACATCGAACGCCACCAGCGGTCGGGCATTTCCTAAATGAATGAAGTTGTAGACGGTTGGACCGCAGGTGTAGATGCGTACCTTGCCCGGTTCGAGTGGCTGAAAGTCGATCTTCTTGCGCTCGAGTGAGTCGAATAGGCGAATCATTGTCGTCGCTGGAAAAGTATCACAGCTCTTTTGAGCGCGGTGAACTACGGCGTCCTAAAAAATATCCTGAATGCACCGACATCCTCCGGCCACCAAGCTGCGATTCACAAGCCGTCAAGGAGAACGCGATGCGTTTCGCTGCTGGGTTCGTGGTGCTGGGAGTGTTGGTGGGTTGCGGCGGCGACGATCAGATCGTCAGCGACGGTGGTAACGCTGACCGAGTCACCAGTGATTTGGGGGCGAGCGCAAGCGACGCGGGCAAGAAGCACGATCTGTCTAGTGAAGAAGTCATCGATTTTGCCACCGACTGGCCCGATTTCGCTGCGCCCGCCGATCTGGCCTGCCCGTCCGACACACAATCCTGTCCAAGTGGCTGCTCGAATTTACTCGGCGATCCCTACAACTGCGGTCAATGTGGAACCGTCTGCGGCAGCGGCCTGGTCTGCACCTCGGGTCATTGCGGCTGCGCGCCCGGGCAGGTGGCGTGTAACGGCAGCTGCGTCGATCTCCAGCACGACGTGGAAAACTGTGGCACCTGCGGCACCATCTGCAGCGGCGGACAGAGCTGTAACGCGGGCGTCTGCCAGTGCCCGGCCAACTCCAAGTTGTGCGAATACTGCGTCGACGTTCAGCACGACAATTACAATTGCGGCGATTGCAATGTGACCTGCACGGGCAGCACTGTGTGTCAGGCCGGTAGCTGTAAGACGTGCGCCTCTCCGCTGGTGAAATGCGGCGACGAGTGCGTCAACCTGGCGAGCTCGAACGTGGCGTGCGGCTCTTGCGATAGCTCCTGTGGCGCCGGTGTTTGCGTCAACGGAGCGTGCACCTGCCCGACGGGAAACGCGCTCTGCTCGGGAGCCTGCGTCGACATCCGCAGTGAGCACGACAACTGCGGCGCCTGTGGACACGCCTGTACCGACGACGAAGTTTGTGCCGACGAAGTGTGCGGTCCCATTCCCGCCTGTCCGGCAGATCAGCATCCGAATTTATATGGCGCATGTGTCAGCTCGCTCGACGATCCGCAAAACTGCGGCGCGGAGGGACACACGTGCGCCAGCGGTCAATTCTGCGTGCAAGGGAGCTGCACCTCGATCTGTCCGTCGGACAAAACCGCCTGCGACACGGCCTGCGTCGATCTGAACAGCTCGACCTCTTACTGCGGCGCGTGCACCACCTCCTGTGGCGGCGGCAGCTACGGATTGGCAAACTCGATCTGCGTTCAAGGCATCTGTGTCTGCCCGCCGGGACAAACCACCTGCGGCTCACTCAGCGACTACAACGCCACCTGTCGCGATCTCGAGAACGACGATCGCAATTGTGGATCGTGCGGCAAAAGCTGCGGCGCCGGGACCCATTGCGCGGCCGGAAAATGTGTCTGCGACGGCGGCGGGAACTGCGCCGGTGCCTGCGACGCGCCCTGCCCCACCGGTCACGTTTGCGTCAACTCTCAATGCCAAAGCGGGTGTCCGACTGGGCTCACCGTCTGCGACGGAAGTTGCGTCGATCTCACCCACGACTTCATGCACTGCGGCAGCTGCGGCCAGCGCTGCTCCGACGGAAATGTCTGCCAAAATGGTGCCTGCGTCTGCCCTTCTGGAACGACCAGCTGCGACGACCGCTGCATCGACTTGAATAGCGCCTCTGCCCACTGCGGCACCTGTGGCCATGACTGCGGCCAATTCGGCACGTGCTCCGGCGGCGCCTGCGTCTGCGAAGGAGCCGCGCTCCTGTGCGACGGTCATTGCATCGCGAGCGACGATCAGAACTGTGGGACCTGCGGGCACGTATGCGGCAGCGGCACTTCCTGTCAGATCGATTTCGACCAGTTTGGGAACGTTATCGGTTCATGTCAGATCTCATTTTCGAGTTGTGGTGGCAGCCAAACCCAGTGTTACGAGCTCAACGGCAACATGGACGTTCCGGTCTGCGTCGATACCTCGAGCGACATTCACCACTGCGGAGGCTGCTTCGCTGATTGTAGCATCTTCGGGTCGGGCGGCTTCTGCCCGCCAGGATCGAGCTGCTACTGCGTAGCGGGGAAATGTCAGACAAACTGTTTGGCGCCTCTCAAGCTATGCGGCGCCACCTGCACCGATCTATCGAACGACGCGTCCAACTGCGGTTTCTGCGGAACCAAATGCGGACCGGGTTTGGCCTGCGTGAACGGCTCATGCACCACCTGCACCGTCGGACAAACGCACTGCGGCGGCACCTGCTCGACGATTGGCTCCGATGCGAAAAACTGCGGAGCCTGCGGCCATTCTTGTCCGACCGGAGCGAGCTGCGTGAATGGCAGCTGCGCTTGTCCAGCGGGAACCGAAGAGGCGTGCGGAAGCGGCGCATGCATCGACTTCTCGTCGAACGCACTCGAGTGCGGCTTTTGCAACGCCTACTGCGAAAGTGGATCGGTCTGCTCGAGCGGCCAGTGCCGTTGCCCGAGCGGCAAGACGCTGGTGGCTGGCGTCTGTCAGTAGCCGTTTACGGCTTACGCAGCAGGTACCACAAATTGAACATCGCAAACGCGATCAAAAGCCCGACGATAATCGGCGCCCAGCGGACCGTTTCCGGTGATTCTCCTTCGGTGAGCACGAACGCGTCGTGCCCAATCACGATTGGGGCATCCATGCCGGCCGCGCGCAGCTTCGACCAGGCGATGGTTCTTTGGCCGATGGTGAGAACGTCGCCATTCAATTTAATGGAGCCGAGTGGCGCGCGAATCTGCTCGTCGTGAAGCGCGAACGGAATCTCGCGCTTGTCGAGCTGCGCGATGATGCCGTTGCGCTCGGCGAGCGGCGCGGCGATCACGTACTCGAACGCGTCTTTGGTTTCGCGATTCGGTTTGGCGTCGACCTTCATCTGCTCGAGCTCGTGCTTGGCGTCCGGTTCCGACGGAAACTTCTCTTTGGTCATGCTGATGATGAGCTCTTCGTCGGACAGCAGGTCGAGCGCCACTTCGCGATCCGCCTCGATGGTCATGACCTCACCGCGACGATCGTGGACCGCGGCAACCGGGTTTTGCAACCGCACGCGAAAATCCTCGAGTGCAAAATAGCGCGTGACCTTCAGGCTCCCGTAGTGCTCGCGCAGCGTGTCGGCATAAGGCTGTGCGTCGAAGCGACGAAGTCGCCCAGTCCAGCGATCTTGCGGATTGGCCGCGTCCGACTCGAGTGCGCGTACGAACAATCGATCGCCCGAGCCGAGCAGCCGAAAAAACGACTGCCGATCTTTCTCCCCGCGCGGCTCAATGTAGAGCGAGTTGCGCCGATCGGGCTGGCCCGAAATGGTCACGAACGAATTGTCAGACAAATTCACGCCGCGAGAGCCGAGCGTACGGATGTCGCCCACCACCAGCGGGTTTTGCGGCGCAAATGCGAACTGTAGATCGGCGCGCAGATGTTGAACCAGCACGCCCGCCAGGAGCACCGTGACGATGGCCAGGATCGGACTTTTGCGCGGCCGCGCGGGCTCGATGCCGGCGAATTCGTCTTCGCCAGAGGAACCGGCGGAGTCGGCGGGAAAAGAAGGCTCGGACATGTCGGAATTAGGACACCACGAACGATGCGAAGTTCCAACATTGACTCACCTTTTGTCGTTTGTTACCCATTTGAGAACATGCGCGTTTTGCCGATCGTGTTGGCTGGCTGCGCCCTCGGGCTCGGCGTNNAACGGCGTCGGCTGTGACCGCGGCAGAAAGACGCCGGAAGACGCGCTCAAAGCGGTGGAGCTGGCAGTGGCTTCGGGCGATGGAGCCCGTCTTTTCGAATGCTTAGACCGACAGACCCAGCACGCGATCGACTCTACGATGCGAGACGAGCGGGTCATGCGAACCCTCATCGAGAGCAAATATCCACCCGCCGAAGCCGCCCGATCGCTCTCGCAACTTCACGCAGCTACGGAGGATTCCGCCAGGCCTATGTCGCTCAGGTGGCCCGCGACCGAACCTTGCTCGACACCCTGCGACGCCGATTGGGCTCGGTTTCCGGCCCGATTGTCACAAAATCGGATGGAGACGAGCTTCTCGTTTCGCGGCAAGATGGAGTGCCCTTTCGCTTCGCCAAGTCGTGGCTCGGTGGCTGGGCGCTGTCGGATCTGAGAAAAGAGTGGGTGCTCGAAAACGCAGGGCAAAAGGCGGAGACGGCTCCATGAAAAACAAGGTCGCGGTCGTCCCCGGGGACGGAATCGGTGTCGAGGTAACCGCCGAAGCGGTGAAGGTACTCGAAGCGCTGGCGCCGTCTTTGCGCACCAGCATCGAGCTGGTTCACTACGATTGGGGCGCGGAGCGTTGGTTGAAAGATCGCACCACGCTGCCGGAAGGGGCGTTCGAAGATCTGCGCGACCATCACCAAGCGATTCTGTTCGGCGCGCTGGGCGATCCGCGGGTGCCGGAGCAAATTCACGCGCGCGACATCTTGCTGGGACTGCGTTTTCGCCTCGATCTCTACATCAACTTGCGGCCGGTCAAGCTGCTCGACGATCGTCTGACTCCGCTGCGCGGCAAGACCACCCGCGACATCGACATGCTGGTGCTGCGCGAGAACACCGAGGGGCTGTACGTCGGCGTCGGTGGAAACTTCAAGAAGGGAACGCCCGACGAGATCGCCATCAACGAAGACGTGAACACGCGCAAGGGAGTGGAGCGAATCTTGCGCGCCGCGTTCGAGATGGCGCGTGGCCGACGGAAAAAAGTCTGCATGAGCGACAAGGCCAACGCGCTCACCTACGCGCACGGGCTTTGGCAGCGCGCGTTCAAAGAGATCGCCGTCGACTATAAAGATGTAGAAGCGTCGCATCTATATGTGGATGTCGCCGCCATGGAGATGGTGCGAGCGCCGGAGCGCTTCGATGTGCTGGTGACGTCCAATATGTTCGGCGACATTCTCACCGATCTGGGCGCCGCCATCGTCGGTGGATTGGGACTGGCCGCGTCGGGAAACATTCATCCCGGGCGCTGCTCGCTGTTCGAACCGGTGCATGGATCGGCACCCGACATCGCCGGCAAAGGATTGGCCAATCCACTCGGCGCGATTTCATCGACGGCAATGATGCTCAGGCATCTCGGCGAAGAGTCGGCGGCGACGCGAATCGAAGCGGCGGTCGAGCGCGTGGTCAAGGAGAGTCGGGTGACACGCGACCTGGGCGGCAAGCTTTCCACCCAGGAGTGCGGAAAGAGCGTGCTGGATGCCCTCGCCTAAGGGCCCGCAGCAAGGGCTGTTTGATTTCACCATCGTCGAACGCAGCGTTTCGATTCGCGAAGTTGCGGTCACCGACGTGCCAGCCGCGGGATCGGGAGTCCCGCTCGAAATCGCACTCCCGAAAATTGCCAGCGAGCCGAAAATTACCAACGAGCCGAAAGTCGCCGGCGAATCGAAAACTTTTTCGGTGGCCGAGCTGGTGCGCTCAGCCTCGCGCACGCTCGAGGCGCGCTTCGCCGATGTGTGGGTGGAAGGCGAAGTGTCCAACTTGTCGATGCCGCGATCGGGACATCTCTACTTCACGCTCAAGGACGATGCCGCGCAATTGCCGGCGGTGATGTTCAAAACCCAGGCGGCGCGACTGGGGTTCGCCCTGGAGAATGGGCTCAAGATCCGCGCGCGCGGGCGACTGTCGATCTACGACGCACAGGGGAAGTTTCAGTTTTATGCCGAGGTGCTGGAGCCGGCGGGACTGGGCGCGCTGCAGCTACAGTTCGAGCAGCTCAAACGAAAACTTTCAGATGAGGGACTTTTCGATCCGGCGCGCAAACGCGCGCTACCGTCGTGGCCACTCACGGTTGGAATCGCCACTTCACCGACGGGCGCAGCCATCCGCGACATTTTACGTGTGGCGGCTAGGCGGGGTCGCGTGCGCTTTTTGATCGCGCCCTGCCAAGTGCAAGGCGCAACCGCGGCTAAAGAAGTGCTCTCGGCCATCAAGCGACTCGAGCGGCGGCCGGAGATCGATTTGATCTTGGTGGCGCGCGGCGGCGGATCGGCGGAAGACTTGGCCGCCTTCAACGACGAAGCGTTGGCGCGGGCGATCGCCAGATGTCGCGTGCCGGTGGTGAGCGCGATCGGTCACGAGGTCGATTTTACCATCGCCGATTTCGTCGCCGACGTTCGCGCGCCCACTCCCTCGGCGGCGGCCGAGCTGATCGTGCCGATGTTCACCGAAGCGGTGGCGCGACTCGATGAAGCGCAGACTCGCCTCGAACGCGCCGGTGCCCGCAAGATCGCCGACGCACGTCAATCGCTCGACGAGCTGCTCACTCGCGCCNNCGATCAGAGCACGTTCGCTTGATGCGCGGACACAAGCAGCTCGACGAGCTGGCCAAACGTTTGGCTGGGCTCCATCCACGCGCGCGTCTGCACCTCGATCGCGCCGAGCTCGAGAGCGTTCGCGCGCGACTCATGAAGTCGATCGAGCTCGCCCTGACCGATCGGCACCGATCGCTCGTCGATCAGACCCGCCGCCTGACCGCGCAGAGCCCGGGTGAAAAAGTTCATCGCGGCCGCAGCGATCTGAACAAGATGAGCGATCGACTGCGCACTCTGATCCGCCGCTCAGTCGACGCTCGGCGACACGAGTTCGCCGGCCAAGCGGGAAAGCTCGACGCCATGTCGCCGCTGCGCGTGCTCGAGCGCGGCTACTCGGTCACCCGCCGAAAGGCCCGCCAGACCGAAAACACGACGGGACCTATGAAGGGAAGTATGTCTGCTTTGCCCGGTCCGATCGTCAGCGACGCCTCACAAGTTCGCGCCGGCGATGCCGTAACAGTCCGCCTACATCGCGGCGAGCTCGATTGTGTGGTGCAGTCGGTTGCTTTGTCTCCCAGTCCGAGCGAAGATTCGGATCCAGAATAATGGACACCCGCCGAAAAGAGGGAGCACAGCCGAGCTCATTCCAGCAGGCAATTCTGCTGGTCGAGCCTTCCGCGCAATTGCGGACCAAGGGTGGCACGGTGATTCGGTCGATGGGCTTCACGCCGCGACTGGCCGCCGACGCCTTCGAAGGACACGCGCTGGTCGATGGCGCGGCCGCGGTCATCGCAGCGCACCCTGCCTCGGCGGAGCTCTACCCGCGACTGCGCGCGTCGGGCGTTCCCTTCATTGCGTCGCTCGGCCGCTCGAGCAAAGATCCGGCGCGTGACGCCAAGGAGCTGGGCGCCGACGCCTTCGTCATTCGTCCATACAAGCGGGACACGCTGAGCGTGGCGATCTACTCGGCGCAAAGCGCGCGTATGTTGCGCGAACGGGCCTTGCGCGCCGAGCTGGCATTGGCCGATGTAACCGGCGTCAGACGCGACGTGCATGACGGTGAGCAGCGCTCCGGTCTTCTCCATCTCGATCTCTTTAAGACCCTCTTACCGCTCGAAATTAGGCGCGCGCGCAGACACGGATATCCGATCGCGATCTGCGTGGTGTCGCTCGATCCGCTGCCGAGCGCCGGCCAGATCTCCGCGCAGCTCAGCATCGCCTGCGAGCCGCATCTCAGGCGGGCGGTGCGAGACGTTGATCTTCCGGTTCGCTACGGCGACGGCCGATTTCTGGTTTTCTTGCCGCACACTGATTCGGTGGGCGCCGAGACGGTGGGACGGCGCATCGTCACCGAAATTCGCAGTTGTCGGTTCAAGGCCGGCGGCGTCGCGCTCAAAGTGACCGCTTCGGTCGGAATCGCCACGCCCAGGCCCGGACGCGATCCGTCGTTCGCACGATTGATTCGCGACGCCCACGCGGCGGTGAAGGCGGCGCAGCTCAAAGGCGGCGATCGCGTCGTCGTGCGCTAGACCGCGTTCATATTGAAATGATAGTAGAGAGAGTGACGAAACCGAAGCGAGAACGGCGCATGAGGAGAGAGCAGCGCAGACGTGCCCGTCGGCACGGCGAGCAGCGGAGCGACGAGTCCGCCGTTCGCAGCGAGAGGATCGGCACTCGCAGCAGATTCATTTCAATATGAAAGCGGTCTAAGGGGTGTCCTAATCATGTTCACTTCACGCACCCAGCTTGTCGGTTTGATCGGTTGGCCGGTCGAGCACAGCTTTTCGCCAGCGATGCAAAACGCTGCCATCGAAGCGGTCGGGCTCGATCTGATCTATTTGCCGTTTCCAGTCATGCCCGATGGGCTGCCGGCCGCGCTGCAAGGCGCACGCGCGCTCGGAATTCGGGGTCTCAACATCACACTCCCGCATAAAGAGAGCGCCCTCCGACTGACTCAACCCGACGCCATCGGGCTCAAAGTTGGCGCGGTGAACACGATTTTGTTCGATCGCGATCGAACGCGCTCGACCAACACCGACGTCCACGGTTTTGAGATGCTGCTCGTCGAGTCGGAGATTCCGGCGACCGGGCGCGTGGTGGTCCTCGGCGGCGGTGGCGCGGCGCGCGCAGTGGTGACGGCGCTTTTGCAAAAAGCGCGACAAGTTACGCTGGTGACCCGAAGGCCTCGAGAAATCGCGGTGGCGGGAGCCACGCTGCAATCGGTCGCCTGGGATGCCCCGAATCTGGCGCGTCTCTTCAAAGGAACCGAGCTGCTCATCGACGCAACTCCGCGCGGGCTCGCCGAAATGGAGGAGTCGCTCGATCTCGAGCCACTTCCCTCAAACGCGTCGGTGATCGATCTGACGGTGAGCTCCGAAACCGCTCTGACTCGCGCCGCGCGAGCGCGTGGACTTTTGGCCGCCACCGGCGAAGCGATGCTTCTTCATCAGGGCGCCAAATCATTCGAGCTTTGGACCGGGCACCCGGCGCCAATCGATGTGATGCGCCAGGCGCTGGCACGAGAGCTCTCTTCCTCGGTGGCGAGCTAAAAAACTCGCTCCATTTTGCTGAACGGACTATCTTCGAAGCGTGGAACAACGAACCAACGATCCGCGACAGTCCGAGCGTTTTCCAATTCGCATTCCGGTCTACGCGCGCGAAGATTACTTCGGAACCAGCGTCGATCTTTCGGAGAGCGGAATGCTCATCCGATCGGCGGCCAAGGCAGCGCGCGAAGGCGCATCGCTCAGCGTACGGTTCACTCTGCCAGGACGCTCCGAGCCGGTCGTGATCGAAACGCGGATCGCGCGCATCGGCGAGCAGTCGGTCGATCCGCAATCGGGGCTGGGACTGAGCTTCGACACCCGAGAGTCGACGCATCGGGTGGTGTGCGACTATTTGGCGACGCTGAAGCGAGATCGCGCGCCGCTGCAGCTCAAGATCGCGGCGGACGCCGGACGTCGAATGGTCACACTGAGCGGAGTGCTGACCGATCCGCTTCAGTTGAGCGCGCTTCAGTCGATGCCGCAACCGATTCTGCTCAACCTGCGCGACCTGACCATCCTACGCGAAGAGGATTGGTTGTCGTTCATCTACACGCTGCCGACCACCAAGCCTGTAGCGCTGCACGATTGCCCACAGAGCTTCATTCAAAAGGCGAATCGCTCGCCGCAGTTTTTGGCGGGACAAGAGGTGCGATCCTTCTTCGCGCCTTATCGCTGCGCCAAGTGTGATCGCGAGTCGGAGCGACTCCTGTTTGTTCAGCATTTGCGGGCGAAAGGCGTGCAACCGGCTGCGCTCTTTACTTGCGACGATTGTAAGCTCCCGATGGAGCTCGACACAGTCGCCGACGAGTACTTGAAGTTCCTTCACCACTGAGCACTCATTCGCTCAGCTCATCCACCAATCAGGCTTTGCGGCGACGAATGCTGAAGTAGATCGCTGCGGCTACCGCCAGCGCACTAAACACGGCGGCGAGCGGCCCGCTTGGTGAAGCGGGAGTAGTGTTGCAGCCGCTCGAGCCGGTGCCGTTCATATCGGCAGCATTGGTGGAACCAGTCATGTCGGCGTGGGAACCGGTCATGTCGGAAACGACGCCGGCCAAGTCGTTATTCGTAACAACCGACATGTCGTGCAGCACCGTCATGTCGGGTGGAATCTCCATGTCAGCCGTTCCACCGTCGAAATTGCCGTTGGCGTTCTCGATGGTGATGGTGCCGCCCATGCCCGTATGAATATGACACTGATAATAGGTGGCCACTCCAATCAAGCCCGTCGTCGGAGTAAAGGTGAGCGTGGCGCCCAGAGTCGAGATCGGTCCACCGGAGACGCCGTCCGAAGTGTCCAGCGAGGGTCCGCCACCCGCGCCGTCCGCGTTGTGAGTGATATAGAATGGATGATTCGCCACCGCACTTCCGGCGACTTCGAATGTGTAAGTGGTTCCCGTCTTGAGCGTCAAAACCTGATGTTCGGCGCCAGCGTTGATGGTGAACGCGTTGCCATCGTGATCGATACAGAAGTGGGTCGTGCTCGACGCGCAAGTGGCATGCGCTTCACGGGCTTGACTGGCGAAGGCGAGCAGACCGACGCTGAAGAGAATGAGCGATTTCATGGGAACTCCTTGTTGAAAAATTAAGCGCGAGCGCGACGCGAACGAACGAACAGGAGCGAGGCCAGGCCAAGCGCGAGCAAGAGCGCGAACCGCGACCAGCCGGCGCCTGACGACATGCTGCAGCCACTCGATGCAGCTGGGGTCGGTGACGTCGCCATGTCAATCGGCGTGCTTGCGCCATCGGCGGCGCCCCCCGTCGACGTAATCGTGAGATTTCCACCCATGTTCGGGTGCACGTGACATTGATAATGTTGCGTGCCAACTTGCGCCGCGATCGGCGTATAGGTCAACGAGTCACCAAGCGCGGTGAGCGGGCCGCCAGTCACGCCTTGCGACGCGCCGAACGGGGTGGCCGCCGAAGTTCCAGTCGCGTTGTCGGTGATGATGAAAGGATGTGACGCGAGGTTGGCGGTCGATGCTTCGAAGGTGTAGGTGGTCCCCACCGTCAGCGCCAGCGTCTGATGCTCGGCGCCGCCATTGATGGTGTACGCGACTCCATCGTGATCGATGCAAAAGTGAGTGGTGCTCGAGGTGCAGGCCGCGTGCGCCTGCGAAGCAACTCCCAAAACGGCAGCCAGGACGATGAGTAGTGTTTTCATGCGCGCAGCTTATCACATTTATTTGGTGAGCAGCTTGAACGCGTGATTCCACGAACCAGAATGGATGCGAAGTGAAAGTTGTGAAAGTTAACGCGGCGGATGACGCAAAAAAGCAGGAATGTCGAGCTCCGACTCGTCAGCACCAGAAAGCGCGCTGGAGAGACGATTGGTGATCGGCGTGGCCGGACGAACTGCGTTGGCCGGCGTCTGATCGGCGCGAACCACGGGCGCGGTGGTCTGCGGAATCGTTTTGTCAGCCACCGCGAATGGTGGCGCCGACGCCGACGTGCTGGTCGAGCGGATATTGTACGGCATGGCGATTTGCGTCGCCCGTTTGCGCTCGAGTGGGAGCGAGCCCGACTCTTCCATGTAATTGATCGCTGAGCGATCGAAGCCGGTCGCGATCACCGTGATGCGAATCTCGTCGATCAAATTGGCGTCGATGACCGAACCGAAGATGATGTTGGCATCTTCGTGCGCCGCTTCTTGAATGAGCGTCGAGGCTTCGTTCACTTCTGAGAGCGTGAGATCGGCGCCGCCGGTGATGTTGATCAGAATTCCGGTCGCGCCGGTGATGTTGACGTCTTCGAGGAGCGGCGACGAAATCGCCTGCTGCGCCGCCTCGATGGCGCGCCGATCGCCGACCGCGCGTCCGGTGCCCAAGAGCGCGCGGCCCATGTTCTTCATAATCGTTCGCACGTCGGCGAAGTCGACGTTGATGAGTCCCGGAATGGTGATGAGGTCGCTG
>PLXG01000248.1:537-28333 GCA_003153195.1 Myxococcales bacterium | reverse complement strand
TGGCGTGACGATCTCGTAAAGATATTTGCCGACGCGCTCGGGCGTAAAGTGGAAGCTGATGGCGTAGTCGCGATCTTGATCGATTTTGAGCTCGAGCGTCTGCTGCACCGCGCCGTCGCGTTTGAGCGTGACCGGGATGGTCTTGCCCACGACTCCCGCTTGTTCGGCACCGCGCACGCGAATCACCGCGTCGACCTTGAGCGCGTTGCGAACGAACGCGAAGTCGTCGGCCAGCACCCGCGCTACCGCGATGTCGCTCATGCCGCGATTCCCGGTCCACACGGTGTGCACCGGCGCCTCCAGGCCGTGGAGAAAATCGCCCACCTCGGCGTTGGCAGCGTTGGCAGCAGCCTCCACGCCCGGCGCGAGCTCCGAGCCGAGCCGGCCGTTGTCGATTCCGTCCGAAACGACCACCACGCCGGCCAGATCGCGTCCTTCGTAACGCGCGCGCAATTCGCCGAGCGCTTCGCGCAGGCGCGTCGATTCTTCTTTCGACGAAAGGGGNNATCGATCTGATGTTGCGTCCGCCAAACATCGAAGACGGCTCGCGCGTTCTTGATGGTCTGCGCGGCCCGTTCGGCGCGAGATGGACCGGGTCGCTCTTTGAGCGACATCGATTCGGAGTTGTCGACCAGCACCGCGATGTGATTGGGAAGACGGGTGACGTTTTCGACCTGCATGGCCGGTTGAAAAAAGAGAACCAACGCTGCCGCCACCGCACCTACGCGAAGCGCGAGCAGGGTCCAGCGACGATAACGCAGTGGCTCTTGGCGCAGCGCAAAGGTAGCCAGTGCCACGATGGCGATGGCCAACCCGACCGCGGTGGCTTGCATCACTCGACCCCAAGGCGCGAGCGAGATGAAGTGCCACTCGTTGAACGTCGTCACCGCCGGCATGGATTACGGTCGCCACTGCCGACGGCGAAGGATGAACGGCACGTGCACCTGATCTGCTTTGTAGTCGAGACAGAGCGCGTACATGACCAAGTTGATTCCCAACCGAAATGCCATCTCGCGCTGCTGCTCGCCGCCGGGGTAGACGCTGTGCTCCCACTGCCCGAAGTTGTCGCGCGCCCACGCGCCGCCGAGATCGTTCTGCGAGTAGACGATGGCCGCTCGCCCGTCGTGCATCACCGCCTCGAGATAGGGAACCACCGCCACGCGACCCACCGGGATGGTGATCAAATAGAACGATTTGTAGATCACATGATCTTCGGGCAGACGCTGCAGCGCTTCGTGCGGAAAGAGTCGCTTGAGCAGGGTCCGTACCGATTGATCGAAACCGCCGCTCGGCCGCGCTTCGGCACTGTCGATGAGTAGAAAGCCGCCCGATTGCACGTAGCGGCGGAGGCGTGCCACGTCGGCCTCGTCGGGTTGGGTAAACGCCTGGTCGCCGCTCAGCACCAACATCGGATAGCGGCGCAGTCCCTGCTCGTCGGAGAGTCGGACTGCAACTGGATCGCTGGTGGTGTCGATGCTGGTACGCTTGTCGAGCTCCCACGCCAGTCGCTGCGCGGCGGTGGGGCGAGGATTCCAATTGCCGGCGTAGGCGAGCTGCGCGATGGCCAGCTTGTCGCGATCGCCCATGGCGTATGCGGCCCGCTCGAACAACGCGTTCCCACCTAACCCGGCGGTCATCGCGCAACAGGTGGAAAAGAGAAGTGCAATGCCGCTCCGGCCCATCGATTTCTTTTTAGCACACGAATGGGCCTGTTAGACTCCTGTCGTGCGGAACCTGAACATGCTGGCGATGGTGTCGCTGGCCTGCGGCTGTCCGCCAACGCCCTTTCAGCCCCCGCCGGACCACCGCAGCGCTATCGGCGAAGTCGATCTGGGCGTGCCACGGGTTTGATAAGGTAAAACGTTCAACATGGGCGACCTGGTTATTTCGTCAGACAATTTGCAGAAGAGCTTTCGCCTCGGCATCTTTCGCAAACGGGTCGAGGCGCTGGCAGGCGTCTCGTTTGCCGTCGAGAAAAACGAAATCTTCGGTTTACTTGGACCGAACGGTGCCGGCAAAACCACGTTCATTAAATTGCTCATGGGACTGATCTTTCCCACCGCCGGTAGCGCGCGCGTGCTCGGAAGACCGGTGCCCGACCTCGGCGCCAAGCAGCGGATCGGCTTTCTCCCCGAGAATCCTTACTTCTACGACTATCTGTCGTGCGAAGAGCTGCTCGATCTCATGGGACGGCTCTTCGGTCTCGATGCGCGCGAACGTCGCCGGCGGGCCGGCGCGCTGCTCGAGCGAGTGGGCCTGAGCCGAATCGTCAAAGAGAGCGCCAATCTTCCGTTGCGCAAATATTCCAAAGGCATGTTGCAGCGCATCGGCATCGCGCAGGCGCTCATCAACGACCCCGAGCTGGTGGTACTGGACGAGCCCATGAGCGGCCTCGATCCGATCGGCCGGCGCGAGATTCGCGATCTGATGGTCGACCTGCGGCGGGAGGGCAAGACGGTGCTGTTCTCCACTCACATCTTGTCTGACGTCGAGCTGCTCTGCGATCGAGTGGCCATCATCGTCGACGGAAAGCTGCGCGGCTCGGGCCCAGTCGACAAGTTGCTGTCGCCGCGGCTCCTTCACACCGAAGTGGTGCTGGCATCGGGCGATCGGACGGAGATCTGCGAGGTCGCTCCCGATGGCGACCTCGACGCGGTCTTGCGTGATGCGTTGGCCGCCGGCAAGCACGTACGGTCGGTGACGCCGCGACGCGAATCGCTGGAAGACCTATTCATGCGCGAAGTGGAAGCGGGCACTTCTCGAGTGAGCCAATCGTGAATCGCGTCTTGGCCATTGCGCTCAACACCTTTCGCGAAGCAGTGCGCAACAAGGTGCTCTACTCGCTGCTCGTTTTCGCGGTGGCGATGATCGCCAGCGTGCTCCTTTTGGCCCAGGTCTCGCTTCACGAAGAGTCGCGGGTCACCCGCGATCTCGGTCTCGGCGGAATTGCGCTCTTCGGCGTGCTCATCGCCATCTTCGTGGGAGTGAGCTTGGTGTACAAAGAGATCGATCGAAAGACGGTTTTTGCGCTCCTTCCCAAGCCGCTCCATCGCTTCGAATTCATTCTCGGCAAGTTCGTGGGAATGGCGTTCACGCTGCTGATTCAGATCGCCCTCATGACTGCGGTGCTGTTCACGGCGCTTTCACTGCAAGGCGAGTTTTCGGGCGCGAGCGCGGCGATTCTCATCCGCGCCATCGCGCTCATCACCGTCGAGGTCATGGTGATTACCGCGGTAGCCGTCTTCTTTTCGACGTTCACCTCGCCGTTTCTATCCGGGGTCTTCACGCTGGCCGTCTTCATCATCGGGCGATCCACTCCTGAGCTGACCGAGCTTGTCGGCAAGCTGGAAAATCCGGCGCTGCGCTTCGGATTCTCTGCTGCGCTCGAGCTGGTTCCCAACCTTCACCTTTTTTATGTTTCGGGCTCGATGGTCGACGGGCATGCGGTTTCAATTCACGCCGCGTTTGTCGACTGGGCCTACGTCGGCTGGGCCGCCGGATACGGGGCGGCATGGGCCGCGGTGGTGCTGCTCTTTTCGATGGTGGTATTTTCTCGCCGCGATTTCGTCTGAGCACCGGGAGCGTGCTACAGTCGGTGGATGTCCTCGACGACGGTGAAAAGCTCGATCCCGCGCGCCGTTGGCCTGCTGCTGGTGGTTTTCGCGATCATGACCGCAAAGGTGGTCTGGTCGTCGCGGAGTGCGCTCACGTCCGCGAATGGGGCGACCGGCGAAGAGCGCGTGACGCGACTCGGACTTGCGGCGCGTCTCTACGCGCCGGGCAATCCTTTTCCCCACCGCGCGCTCGACCAGCTGCGAGAGATCGCCGTCGCCGACCCGGTGCTGTCACTGCAAGCTTGGCAGACCATTCGCTCGTCGATTTTGACGACCCGCTCATTTTATACGCCGCATCCGACGCTGCTCGCCGAAGCCAATGCACAGATCGCGGAGCGAATGGCGCAAGCCGAGCATCCACCCAATGTTCGCGTGCTGGAGAAGACGCGGGCGTGGCACGCCGCGCGGTTGGCGCAGGACGACGCACCCTCGGTGGCATGGAGCCTCATTTCGCTGGTTGGACTTTCGGCCTGGATCGGATTTGCGATTCTATTTTGTCTGCGCGGTCTCGATGATTCCGAAAGGCTGCGTCGTCCGGTAGCGATGCTTTGCGCGACCGGAATTTCGATCGGTCTGTGCCTCTTCTTCGTTGGACTTGCGCGCGCATGAAACTTTGGCTCATCGGCGATGATGAGGTGCTCGACGCGGTGGCCGATCTCAGCCGCCATCTCGACTATTTCGAGGTCGCGCGCACTGACGAGCCGCCCGATCGCGCGCTCGGGCAAAACGACCATCTGCTCATCGCGATGGGCGATCGTCGCGCCGCACAGTCGCTGCTCACGGATCAGGGCGCCAGCGCCGCGTTCGCCAAGATCATCGAGCCGCTCAAGCGCGGCTCCGACGGCGCCCGCGCCATCTTGGCGGCCGCCGACCTAGTCTCCGCCCTAGAACGCGACTGAAGAGGGGTCACTCCACTAGGATCTAGCCTCATGTAAATACAGGTGAAATTTTCAAGACCGCGAAAACTGAATCCGATTCATTTTTCGCGGTACTGGGAAAAACAACGGCAATTACATGTGGTTAAGTATGAGGTGAGTGACCCCTGAATCCCTGAATTTAGACCCTGAATTTAGGGCGCGTTGACCGGGACGTTGATGTTGGGCGTACCGACCAGATTTCCTACCAACGATGCCGCCGTTCGCGCCGGCGCCGTGGCCGGACGAATGCTGACCGCGCCCAAATTTCCCCAGATCACATCGACCACCGGATCGCCGGCGTCGCTGCTGGCCAACGCGGTTGTCGGGACCCAGTCGAAAGTGAGCTTGTTGTCGGTGAAGACGCTTGCAAGAGCGACGGCTGTCGACCGAAGTGCTGCGAACGAAAATGCTGTAGCTGATAGAACCCTAGCGGATGTTGAGCTCGCGGTTGAGTTCGCGAACGTTGAATCGCACGCCGTCCTTGATCACGATCTCCGGTTTGCGAATGTCTTCGATCCGCTTGGTGGGATCGCCGTCGACCAGCAGCAGATCGGCCAGTTTGCCCGGCTCGATTGAACCCAATCGGTCGCCGCGCTTCATGAGCTCCGCCGCGCCGAGCGTGGCCAGCTTCAGTACCTCGGCGGGACGAATGCCCGCCTGCACGTAAAGCTCCAGCTCGCGCTGCAGTGAAAGCCCGCAGATTCCGTCGGTGCCGGCCACCACGCGAATACCGGCGCGATAAAACGTGCCGACCATCTTGACCATCTGCGAAAACGAATCGCGATAGCGCTGATCTTTTCCCTCGGGAATCGGCAGTCCGCCGGTGATGAAGCTGCGCGACAGCTGCGGCGGCAGTCGATCGGCCACCTGAGCGAAGCTGGGGCTCATCACGCCCAATCGATTGACGAACAGCCCTTCGTACACGCCCAGCGTCGGATCGATGGTGACGTCGTGCTGCTTGAGCAGCTCGATGAACGAGCGGACCTCCGGCGAATCGAGATCGAGCGAAGCGCCGCGCTCGGCCACTTCGGTAAATCGTGCCGGCCCGCGCGTGTCTTTCACATCGAAGAAATTCAAAAACAGAAAGTTCACGTGCTGAATCTCGTCGTACCCGTCCTTCACTGCGTCTTCGGCTTTCATGAACGCCGGAATGTGTCCCGATACTCGCATGCCGTGCTGGTGCGCCGCTTTGGCGATCACCGGTACCAGCGACGGCTTTACCGAGCTGTAGATTTTGATCTGCTCGTAGCCGAGCTTGGCATAACGATCGACCTGCGCGCGCGCTTCGTCTTCGTTGTCGGCGAAAACCTTGGTCGGCGCGGCGAACGGTCCGTGCCCGTCGATGAACCCGGCCATCATGATGCGCGGCCCGATGGCGATGCCGGTGTCGTAGGCACGTTTCATCGACGCCAATTTGTCGATGTCATTGGCCATGTCGCGCACCGATGTGACGCCGCTGGCGATGTTGAGCAGCCCGTCGACGTCATCCAAATGCACGTGCATGTCCCAAAGTCCGGGTAAGAGCGTTTTGCCGCGCCCATCGATCACCTCGGCCTCTTTTGCCGAAATTTTCGTGCCGACTTTCTCGATTCGATTTCCACGAATCAGAACTGATTGATGTGGGACGATCTGCGCCTTTCGGGAATCAAAGAGATTCACATCGCGAATCAGCCACGCCGACTTGGGACGATGCGAGAGCGTCTGCGCACGCGCGGCCGAACGTTTAGCCATCGCCTCGTCCTGCGCTTGAAACAACTTCGAAGCGTCCGTTTCGAATCCTTCCCGAATCGTCACCGTCCACGCATTTCCCGCGGCGAAGAAATTTCCGGCTGCATCGAGCCAAACGGGCGTGCTGGAGAGGCCGAGCCCGGAGATCGCATACTGGGTGACCGCACCTTTGGCGAGCGTGAGCGATCCCACCTCTTCGAGGCGCGCCTCGCCGGTCGGCAACAGCGGCAGCGTGTGCGTTTTCTCCGCAAGGAGCGCACGCGCCAAGAGCCCGAGCTCCTGCGGCGATCCATATAGGCTCACATAAAATAGGTCGCTGCCCGAGGCGATGGTTCGATGCGCATTCTCGGCGCCGTTTTTCCAACTCACCTCTGCGTCCTTGCGATCGAAGTGCTCGTCGACCACGGTTTTGTAATAATCGACGCCGGTGGTGACCAGGCTCTTCGGCATTCCGCGCTCATCCAGCGATTCAACCGTGACCGTCTTCGGGCCACGTCCGCGATCGTTGTATTCATAGGAAAATTCCCACTGGCTCGGGCCGCGTTCAGTGACCACCAGCTGCCCCGCTTTGCGCTCCATGATGAGCACGGCGTAGCGGCGACCCTGAGCGGTCGGAGTCGCCCAAGCAAATGAACCCATTAGAAGAAACGCGATGAGTGCTTTCATGGTTGGAGAAAATGGGTAGCACATTTGGCTCGATCCAAACTGGCTAGACTGGACTGTCAGTCTTTCTAGGAATCCCCGCGCAGTTATTGTATAAGCCTCGACCGAGGAGGGCCCGCTTCCAAATGGCCTTTGGCAACCATATGATACGCAGTTTCGAGCAGCTCGCGGCCAAGACGGCCCGCGCTGCCTGGCCGCTCGTCGAAAAGTTCAATTTGAAATTCGAAAAGCAGTCGGTGCAGCCCAAATGGGCACCGGCACCTCTGCTCAAGAGACGCGAGCGAACCTTTCCTACCTTCGGCTGGCCGCGTGAAACCGATTCGCTCTGTCCTCGCTGCGTCAAAGAAGTTCGCACCCAAATCCTCGACGGTAAAACCGATCTCAGCGTGCTGGTAAAGGGCAAGCCGGGCGAAATCAAAGCGCACATCGTGGAAGAGAACGGCAAGATCGTGATGCGCAAGACCTGCGCGACGCACGGCGAGTTCGTCGACACCATCTCCATCGATCCGGCCTTTCTTTCGCGCATCGAGAAGCTCTATCCCGGTCGTGATTTTCGCGCGCCGAAGTCGGACCTTCGCGATCACGGCTCGTCGACCATTCAGTTCGGTCGCGGCTCGGTGCTGACGGTGGACCTCACTAACCGCTGCAACATGATGTGCGANNTTCATGGACGCCAATCAGGTCGGATTCGTCCACGAGCTATCGTGGGAAGACATCAAAAAAATTCTCGACGCGTCGATGACGGTCAAGCCGCGCCGCCAAATGTCGGTGCAGTTCTCCGGCGGTGAGCCCACTCTCTCTCCCTATTTTCTCGATTCGATTCGCTACGCGCGGGACATCGGCTACTTCGCGGTGCAGACGGCCACCAACGGACTTCGCTTCGCCGAGGAGCCCGGCTTCGCACAGCAAGCCAAAGACGCCGGCCTGCGCATGGCCTATCTGCAGTTCGACGGCGTCACCAACGAGAAGAACGCGCATCGCAAGATCGGAAATCTGTTCGATGTAAAACTGCGCGCGATCGAAGAGCTGGCCAAGGTCGGCATCGACGTGATTCTGGTGGTCACCATCGTGAACGGTGTGAACAACGATCAGGTCGGCGACATTTTGAAATTCGCCATCGAGAACGCCGACAAGATCACCGTCGTCTCGTTTCAGCCAGTTTCGTTCACCGGTCGCGACGAAGACATCGACGACGAATCGCGCGAAAAGCAGCGCTACACGCTCTCGCATCTGGCGCACGACGTGAAGAATCAGCTTGGCGTCTCTGAGCCGATGCGCGACTGGTTTCCGCTCTCCGCGCTGGGACCGTTTTCCGATCTGGTCGATCATCTCCTCGGCAAAGATGCCGATTGGGGTTCGATGAAGTGCGGCTGTCATCCCAACTGCGGCGTCGGAACCATCTTCATGGTCAACAAGCAGACCAAAGAGATGGTGCCACTCACTGCGTTCCTCGACCTCGAAGGGCTGCTCTCCGACATTGGATCGATCACCGATGCGTCGCAAGGTAAAGCGATCACCATCGCTGAGCTGTCGATGTCGCTGCTCAAAAACTATCGACCGGAATCGGCACCGAAGGGCTACAAGTTTGCCGATCTGCTCAAGCAGCTGCTCTCACAGACGGGCGCGCGTGGTGGCAAGATCGGCGATTATGAAGACGACGCCGTCGAGTTTCCTTGGCGGGTGCTGTTCGTCGCTGGCATGTGGTTTCAAGATCTCTTCAACTACGATTTCCGCCGCACCGAAATGTGCATCATTCCCTACGGCACGCAGATGGGCGAGATCTCGTTCTGTGCCTACAACACCGGCGTCGGTTGGCGCAACATCGTCGAGAAGATGCTGGCCAATGCCTCCGTCGCCGATTGGTATCGCAAGCACGGCCGCCACCCGGTCTACGCCAAGGGACAAGATCTCGAGCTGCCAGAATATTTCAATCCGATCACCGCGAAGATTGACGGCCAGCCGATCAAGCTCAAAGTCTTGAACGGCTGACCTCTACGAATTTTTCGAACGAAATTTGATGAAGAGTTAGTTCGCTGCGGGAGCGGCGGCCGGCGCTGCGCCGGTGAGCGCGCCTTTGACGTCGGCTTGCCCAAAGTGCTGCATCGCACCCGTGAGCGCGGTGTTCAAGGCTTTGCTGAACGCCGCTTGGCAATCGGTCGAAGTCTCCGACGCGAAGATCATCTTGTCGGCATTGGATCGAACCGCGCCCGTTCCCGGATCGCTGATGGTGAAAGTGGTCTTAATCGACGCCGTGAACGAGAACGGCACGAACGGAACACCTTGGCACCAAAAGTCCTGCACCGTGCCGGCGATCTTCGCGGTCGACGCGGTGTCGGTCGGCAGTGCCACGCCGATTCCCGACGCGAGCGCGGCCTGTGTGAACAGCTCCTTCACTGCGTCGGCGACGTCGTTGTCTTTCTCAAGCCGAATTGCCATCGGGATGTTCATGTACCCGGGCTTAAGACCTACCACGCGATGATCTTTTTCTTTGGTGCGTGCATCGGTGACGTTGATGGCGACCTTTCCGGTCACCGTCGGCGCCGGAGCTTTCGCCTTCCACGTGAGATACTTACCACCGCAACCAACCATCAACGCGAGCGTGACTACAGTCCACTTTCTAGATGTCATTGACACCCTCCTCGCGCGTCAACGTAAGGGAGAGAATTCGTCAGGTCAATTAGATTAGAGAAAATCTTGCGCGTGCAATTAGAGCGGGCCGTCAAAACCTGTGCTCTCGCCTGGCTTGCTGCGGGCCTCGTCTGCTGCGTTCGTCCGCGATCCCTCGCTTCGCTCGGGCCAACGCGAGTCGCGGACTCACCTCCTCCTTTAAATACCGTCGAGGTATTCGCAGTCGTCGCGCCTTGCAGCCGAGGCTCCTCGCTTCGCCGGGCGACCGAGGCCAGGGGAGCGTAGCGAACAAGGCCGAGGAAGTGGCGAGCAATTGCGAGCCCTCGTCACAGGTTTTGACGGCCCGCTCTTACTGCGGTAGCGCGGCTTTTCCTTTTGCGGTGGCGGCGTGCAGAACACTGGCGACCGCCTCTTTTGCTTTCTGCGGATCTTTTTGGGGATCGATGTGTCGATCGATCAGCACCTGCATCGACGCGGCGATCAAATTGATCTTCACGCGCGCACCGTCGGTACACTTCGGATCGTGATCGCAGGCATCGAGTCCGCGCTTCGCTGCTGCCACCGTGTCGGCCGGTTCGAGTCGCTCCGCATGCGCGGTGGTCTCGAGGAGAAAAACACGATAGTCGCCGCGGTCATCATACTCGGCCAGCGTCGAGAGTGCCCAGGCCGGACGCAAAAGTCGCAGATCCATTTCGGCGAGATCGACCGAGCGGTCTACATTCTCGGGCAGGGCGAAGTGCTGATCTTCGAGCGCGGCCAACCGATCGAGATCGGTCGGATCCAAACCTTGAGGCGTTTTCGGCCCCAACGTTTCGAGCGCGGGCTTGGCACTCAAGCTGGCTTTCGGAAGCACCAGCACGATGAGCAGCACGATCATGGCGATCAGATCGAAGACGCGAGCCATCTCCATATATGACAACGCGCGCGCCAATCGGTTCCCGTTTTCTGCTCTGCGTCATTCGATTTTCGGTCGCTCGAAAAGGCGTAGCAGAACGCCACGTATCGGGGCGCATGGCTACGGTGTACCTGAATGTGTGCATCTAGATTACACCGCAAATTCAGCCGGTTAGATCCTGGCACCGACCCTGCTTAAGGGCCCTTCACCGTTGGTATTCAAACTTTTCGAGGAGGGTGTTCGATGTCTGCACTGAAGCTTCTTGCTGATGCATTCCATGAAGGTGGCTGGCCGATGTGGCCGATCCTCGCGATTATGGTGGTCTGCTGGGCGATCATCATTGAGCGCATCGTCTATCTAAAGAGCGCGGG
The DNA here is from genome assembly GCA_003153195.1 of Myxococcales bacterium. Lineage (GTDB taxonomy): Bacteria > Myxococcota_A > Polyangia > Palsa-1104 > Palsa-1104 > PALSA-1153. Next base: position 17,517 of record PLXG01000248.1, on the reverse strand, counting down.
CATCGACAAGGAGAAGCTGCTCCAACTTCTCAAGAGCCAGATCATGGCCGGCAACGTTCAAGGCGCGGTTAAGGTTTGCTCGGGCAATCCGACTCCGATGACCCGCATCGTTCAAGCGGGCCTCACCAAGTTCAATCGCCAGGACGCCGAAGTTCAAGCGGCGATGGACGAAGCAGCGCTCCGCGAATTGCCGCGCCTCGAGAAGCGAACCGGCTATCTCGCAATGCTCGGAAACGTCGCCACGCTGATCGGACTTCTCGGCACCATTCTCGGTCTCATCCACTCGTTCGCAGGTGTTGCCGGCGTCGATCCCTCGATGAAAGCAACGCTGCTCGCGAAGGGAATTTCGGAAGCAATGAACTGCACGGCATTCGGTCTCATCACCGCCGTCCCGGCGCTTCTCATGTTCGCCGTGCTGAACGGTTGGACTCAGGCGCTGCTCGACGACATCAACGAAGTCAGCGTTCAGGTCGTGAACCTGGTCGTCGGACACCGCAACGCCATGAAGGGCGCGGCCTAACCAGGTCGACAGTCGACGGTCGACAGTCAACGGTTTCGTCGTTCGCTGATCGATCGTCGCTTCTCAGTTCCGAACTGTCGACTGTTGACCGTTAACCGTCGACTCTGGAGGAAACAATGGGTGGTGCAGCACCTACACCGTCTGGCAAAGGTGGCAAAAAGCCGCTGGATGCCCAGATCAATTTGGTTCCGTTCATCGATCTCTTGTCGTGCTGTATCTCGTTCCTGCTGATCACCGCAGTGTGGACGCAGCTCGCTCGAATGAACGTGACGCAGAAGGGACAAGCGCCGGCCGGTGCCGATCAAGCGCCGACGGATGTCCCGCAGCAGAGTTTGACGCTGTTCATCGATAAAGACGGCTACACCTTCGCCAAGTCCACCGGCGAGAACACGCCGATCCCGATGAAGGGCGACGACTACGATTACACCAAGCTCGCCGATGTACTGAAAGAAGCCCGCACCGATCCGCGTCTCCCGGCGGACAAGCAGGACATCTCGATCAAGGTCGATGACGCGGTGATCTACAACAAGATCATCAAGACCATGGACGTGTGCATCTCGAACAAGTTTCCCACCGTCAGTTTGACCGACAAGGGAGGCGTGTAATGTCAGTTGAGAAAAAACACGGACTGATCGAGCAACCGGGACCTCGGTTGCGAAAGTTCGCACCGCTCAAGTTCGTTCGCGGCAGCTCGCACGGCAAGAAGAACACCTACGCCGAGCTCAACCTGACCTCGATGGTGGATATGCTCACCATTCTGGTCGTGTTTTTGCTTCAAACGTTCTCGGCGTCAGGCGAGCTTTTGACCGTGCAGAAGAACATCGTGCTGCCCGAGGCTTCGAACTTCAATGAGCTCGCGCAGGCGCCGATCGTGGCGGTCTCTCGCGACTCGGTTACGCTCGACGGTCGCCCGGTGGCATCGAAGGACGAGCTCGATCGCGATACCACCGACTGGAAGCTCACCGATTTGCACGACCAGCTGGTGACGCTGAAGAACAACTACCGACTGCTGCATCCGTCGGATCCGTTCGACGGCACCATCATCGTTCAGGCCGATCGCAACGTCGACTTCAAGACGGTCAAGAAGGTGATGTACTCGTGCGCGGTGGCCGGTTACCAGAACGTGAACTTCGCCGTGCAGCAAAAAGCCAAAGGCGGCGGCGGCTGATCACTTGTAGTCGGTAAGACTCTTCCGCGAAACCTTCCTCTTCGGATCCAACTTCGTCTGACATTCCGCGCAGAGACGCGCGTACGGCATGAGCTGAAGCCGTTTTTGCGCGATGTCCTCTTCGCACTCCTCGCACATTCCAAAATCGTCGGGAGTCTCTCGTAGCTTTCTGAGCGCGCGATCGATCTCCGACACCAACTTGGTCTGCTGACGATTGCGCTCGGATGCGAGCGTCTGCATCATCTCCGACAGCGCCTGCTCGTCTTCGTCGGCGACTCCAACGGCGGCGGTGTCTTTGCGATTGGGTTCGATCTTCGCGGGCCCGGCATCGAGCGTGTCCTGCCGCTTTTGTGTGAGCGCTTCTCGAAAGCGGACTCTGTCACGATCGTTCATCGGCCAATCCTTCTATTCGATTGCCATGATACCCGAATAAGCGTATCTTTTCGGCGCTTTTCAACCGTTTGGAGGATTTAATGCGGCGTCCGTGGCTGCTCGCGTTGGTGTTGGTTGGTTGTGTATCGGACCCTCAAGATCCGAAAACTTGGATCAAAAAGTTAGACGATCCGCGCGAGGGTAAGGACGCGATTCGTGAGCTCGTTCGCATCAGCGATCCGGCCGCTGTCGAGCCGCTGATCGCGCTCTATCGCAAGAACAAGGATCCGGAGCTCTTGAAGGCGATCGCGCATTTCAAAGACAAACGCGCCATTCCGCTCATGACCGAAGCGCTCGACTACTCCGAAGAGTCTTGCGACAACGCCGCCACCGCCGCCAACGCGCTCGGCAATACGCCCGATCCCAGCGCGATCGATCCGATGGTCAAGGCGCTCGTAAAATCACTTCCGATCAAGACGCGCTGCAACATCGTCAAGCTCGAGGTGATGAAGGCCCTGCAGAAATTCCCGCGTGATCCGCGCATCACCGATGCGTTCGTCAAAGTGCTGCTCACCTCCGCTGACGAGCAGGACTTCTTCATCAACTCCAATGCGGCTAAGGCGCTGTCTTCCTTTGGCGATCAGCGCGCGGCCCCGGCGCTGGTGCGCGGTCTGTTTATGACCGGTCGTGGAACCGATATTTTTCAGCCCTGTCGCGTGGCACTGCTCGCCATCGGGCAGCCGGCGATTGCGCCGCTGGTGCAGACGCTCAAGCGTGAGAATCAGGACGTCGAAGCCGATGCCAAGAAGTTCGAATTCCCTCCTGGACTCATCGAGCAGAAGGCGTCGATCATTTTGGGCGAGCTGCGCAACAAGAGCGCGGTCGCTCCGCTGCTCGAAGCGCTGACAAAAAAAGACGAAGGTCTAGCCGCCGGTGCGGGCAAAGGCGTCTCTTCGCATCAGTCGGAGATCGTGGCGCTCGGCCAGATTGGCGATCCGGAAACGGAAAAGACCCTCATCGGAATTCTCAGCGATCCGAAACGAAATTCGAAGGAGCGCGCGGCCGCGGCCGAAGCGCTGAACATGCTCGGCCTGCAGAGCTCGCTGCCCGCACTTTGGAAAGCGGCGCAGACCAAGTTCATCAGTGGAACAACCATCGATCCCGAAGCCGGCGCAGTTGCCGCAGCGGCAGTGACCGGCTACTCGCGTCTCGCCGAAGCCGAGGGCGCGAATGTCACCATGCCCAAAGTGCCAGAAGAGATTGCCGATATGAACGAGGTGATGGAGAACGCCAAGAAGCGCCTCGAGCTGGCCAAGCAGTGCAAGAAAGATCAAGCCTGCTACACCGCCGCATTGTCTGACAAAGACGGAATCAAGGCGGAGAAGGCCGCACTGATGCTGGCGCGTATGGGCCAGCCGGGATTGATCGAGCTGTCGAAGCATCTGAACACCAACGATCAAGACCTGCGTCGTATCGTACTGCTCGGCATTGCGCAGTACGCGAACAAGAGCTCGAAGGAGTGCATCGCCGCGCTCGACAAGCAGATCGAGATCGATCACACCAAGCCGCCACTGCGCGGTCTGGTCGAAGAGATGCGCGCGGTCCAGGCCGAGATCTCGAACAGGTAATGCGAGGGCTGGGCGCGCTCGCCTCGGTTCTGGCGGTGGCGCCTATCAGCCAAGCGCCAGCAACGCGCAAAAAGACTCGATGTCGCTTGGCATCGGTTTCACCGCCGTTACCGCCAGCTTTTGATATCTTTCGACCATGGCATCCGCGCTCGATCCCGTCGCACTCCTGAAAGCCGCCGGAATTTTCCTAGCCTTCATCGCCTTCCTGTTCGTCGGCGCGCTGGTCTTCCCCGGAAAAAATGAGCTCGGAGTGGCGCTGCCCGACGGCACGCGACAGAAGTACAAGCTCAACGGTTTCTCCTCCTTTCTGATCGTCACCGCCCTCACCGCGCTCGGCTGCTACACTGCGCTGTTCTCGTTGGCGTCGCTGCATCACCTCTTCTGGCCGCTGTTGGTGGTGGTAAACCTGTTTGCGTTTTCGTTCACGCTCTACCTGGTGCTCACCGGCCGGCGAAAGTTGGGCGGACGACCGGGCGTGGGCGGATTCATCAGCGATTCGTTTTACGGCGTCGAGATCAATCCCAATCTGTTCGGGGTCGATCTGAAGATGTTCTCCTATCGCCCGTCGCTGATCGGGCTCGGGTTGCTCAACGTATCGTTCGCCTTCGCGCAATACGAAGCGCACGGGCTCATCACTACCCGCATGTGGCTGTTTCAGATCTTCTACTTCATTTACCTCACCAACTATTTTCAGTTCGAGTACGGAATGCTCTACACCTGGGACATCATCGCCGAAAAGTTCGGCTGGATGCTGGTGTGGGGCGACTACGCGCTGGTGCCCTTTTTCTACAGCGTGCCGGGCTGGTTCCTCATCGACAATCTCGATCCGATGCCGAGCTGGGAGCCGCCGGTTTTGTGCGCGCTCTTCGCGCTGGGATTTTGGATCTTTCGCGGCACCAATGAGCAGAAGCACAGGTACAAGGTGAACCCGCAGACGCATATCTGGGGCAAACCGGCGCAAGCGGTGGGCGGCCGACTGTTGGTATCCGGATTTTGGGGCATCGGCCGCAAGCTCAACTACACCGGCGAGTTGTGCATCTATTTTTCGTGGACGCTCACCACCGGCTTTCATTCCATCGTGCCGTACCTCTTGCCGCTGTGGCTGTTCTGTCTTTTCACCCATCGCGCCTGGCGAGACGATCAGCGCTGCCGCGCCAAGTACGGTCCACTGTGGGTGGAGTATTGCGCTCACGCGAAGTTCAAAATGTTTCCGTTCATTTATTGAAAGGGGGACATTCCCGTCCCCCTCTGTCGCGGCACAGCCGCGCCATTCACCCCCACCGCGCGCTTTCCGCGCGAGTTCGCAGAGGCGGAGTCGGTGGTTCGGGACAATCGGTCACGGGCCGCTTGCACGGCCGTATCGATCGAGGAAACCGGTAAATTATTGACGACGCAGGGCATCTACGGATGATCGGATGATGTGGCGAGTGGTTATGACGTGTGCGGTGATTGCCGGCTGCGACGATCCGCCGAAAAATCGTGGCACTGGCGCGAACGTCGATGGCAGCGTCGCGTGTGGAACCAGCGCGTGGAATGGTTACGGCGCCGATGCGCAACGAACTGGAGCCACCGACGCCTGTCTCGGCACGCAGATCAGAACCGCGTGGCGCTACGTTCCAACGCCCCCGACGGGAAAGGCGCTCAACGTGGTCTATCATGCCACCGCCGACGAAACCGGCGCCTATTTACAATGGGCAGCGGAGCTCGACAACACCAAGGTCTACATCGGTCAGACCAACGCCGATCGCGTGACCCAAAGTGGCCAGCGCATGTGGACGGCACAAGTCGGTCACGAATCGAACATGGGTCACTGGGCGACGCTGGCGTTCGATTCGCTGATCTTGAACGATGATCAGATCGCCTACGTCGATCTCGCCACCGGTCAACCTACCCACATGACCGACACCGATTACGCCGGCGAGACGGTCTTTGACGGAACGAGGCTCATCGCGGTGAACGAAGCCAAGTTCGCCGGGCCCGGACTCTTCATCGGCGCGTACGACCAACAGCTTTCGCAACTGTGGCGCGCCAACGATTTCAATCCCTGTTATTTGGGCGCCGCCGATCGAATGGACGGTTTGGCAGTCGATGGAGGAATGGTTTTTTATGTCGCCGACTACGTGGGTGCCGACTCCGACACGCAGGATGCGCTGCTCGCGGCGGGACTGCAAAGCGGGCTCTACGCATTCGATCTCGCCACTGGAGCCAAGAAGTGGTTTCAGCCGCTTGCGCCGGGAAGCAAGATCAGCGCGGGCGCAAATCAGATCTACCTGGTCGAGAGCGACACGCTGGTGGCGCGCGGTCAAAAAGATGGAGAGAGGGTCTGGATGGTGCCGGCCATCGGTGCGGGCGCTCAAGCGCCGGTGCTCGCGCTCGGCCTGACCATCATCGGTACCTCATCGGGTGTGAGCGCATTCGATCAAGGCAGCGGCAAGCTGGTTTGGAGCGCACCAGCCGAGGGCGTCGCGGTTTCTAAATTCAGCTTCACGTTTCAAGGCTCCTGCTCATCGCCGAATGGACTGTTCGATGTCAGCGTTCCACTCGGTGGCGTCGGGTTATCCGGATCGGACGGCGGCGCGACGCAGGCCTTTTACATCGCGCAGCCGACCACCACGATGGCGGCCGCGCTGGGGTCACGTACATTGGTGGTTACCGCCAGCGATTCGCTTCAACTCCTCAATCTCGCCGACGGCAGCAGAAGCTACCGCGCCACTATAGATATGGAGCAAGGAAGAGTTCGCGATCCGATCGTCGTGGGATCGCGAATCTACGTCGTCGACACCGCCATGCCACCGGCCGAGAACGGCGGTCTACTGGCCATCGACACCAACTGAACGAACCGAGCGCGGATCATCTATTCGGCGCGCTGCCACTTTTGTGTGCGGCCGAACAACGACAGTCCCATATAGCCGCGCACGCTCAATGTCTTTCCGTCGGGCGAGACTTCGAGCTTGCAGCCGTAGATCTTGCCGTCTTTGGGATCCACAATGTGCCCTTTGGCCCAGGCATTTTCGTCGCGCTTGAGATCCCACATTAGGACCAGACCCTGCATCGGCTGATCTACGAAGCAAATGGATCTTGGAAAATGGTGGTCGACGGGCTCGAGCTGACCAATTTGGTTCGCTAGCCGCTTTTCCAAACAGTCGCTGCTTCGGTGCCAGCTGGCGGTGCGTTTTCGCACGCTTTTGAGACGGTAATCACCTATGATTTCAATTATTTGAAATGAACTTTACAACTGTTCAGGGGCACGTTAAAAGCGTCGCTATGAAGTATCTAGTGACGGGTGCAAGCGGCCATCTCGGCGCCAATTTGGTTCGCCGACTTTTGCAAGACAACCTGGACGTTCGGGTCCTCATGCGCGACAAAAACGATGTCGCGTCGATCGATGGACTCAAGGTCGAAGCGGTCTACGGCGATCTGCGCGATTTCGCCGCGGTTCGCAAAGCAATGGAAGGCGTCGATCGCGTTTATCATTGCGCGGCCAAAGTCTCGACCACCTACGGAAATGAGCGTGAGATCTACGACTCGAACGTGGTCGGCACGCGGCACATTCTCAAAGCCGCGCGCGAAGCCAAGACCGGACGTGTGGTGGTGACCGGATCATTTTCGGCCGTTGGAAATCTTCCCGATCGTCCCTCCGACGAGACGGTTCCATTTTATCCGTTCAACAAAGAGATGCCGTACGAATGCTCGAAGGCGTGGGTGGAGCACGAGTGCTGGCGCGCGGTTCTCGATCATCAGCAGGACGTGGTGGTGGCGACTTCGTGTGCGATCATCGGACCGTATGATTTCAGGCCGTCGCGCATGGGGCTGGTGATTCGCGATTTCGCGCATGGAAAATTGCGCGCCTACATCCCGGGCGGATTCGAGTTCGTGGCCGCGCGCGATCTGGTGCAAGGACATCTGCTCACCATGGAGAAAGGTCGCACCGGACAGAAGTATGTGTTTGCGACCGAGTTCAGGACGCTCGACGAGTGGATGGAGATGCTCGAAGAGGTGACCGGCAAGAAGCGTCCGCGCTTGCGGCTTTCGCCGTCGCTGATGTACGGAATCGCATCGGTGGTGAGCCCGATTCTCACCCGCTTTTTTCCGAATGTTCCGCAGCGTCTCACTCCCGGCGCGGTTCGTATTCTCAAGCTCCATCGTCACGCCGACACGTCGAAAGCGAAGAACGAGCTCGGCTATCAGCCGACTTCGATCAAGCAGGCGGTTCAAGATGCGTACGACTGGTTCGTCGATCGCGGTGAGATCAAAGAGCCGCGCATGAACTCGAACAAGCAATACGACAAGCTCACGCTGACTACCTCGAGCAAAGGCGCAGGAAAGGCGGCATGAAGACGCCGAGAAATCTGACGAAAGCGACGGCCGCGTGGCTGGCATGATCACGTTTTACAAACTGATCGTCGCGATCTTGGCGTTCAACGCCGGGCTGCTCGGATTTCTCGCCTACGCCTATCACGCCAAGCGCTTCGAGAAATATCGCATCAGCATGAAGGAATCGATGAAGGTTCCCAGCATGGAGCGACTGCGCAACATCGCGTTCATCAGCGTGCTTTCGCTCATCGCGGTGTTCGGGATGACCTACCTCATCTATCCGTACACGTTTCATGAGAAGCCGATCAGCGGCTTGCGCCTGGTGTACGAGATTCTCGCCATCTTGCTGGTCTACGATTTTGCCTACTACTGGCTGCATCGCCTCATGCACACTAAGAAGCTGATGCGTCTGGTGCACGGCGTTCATCATGAGGTGCACAATCCGACGGCAATGGAGAGCTTCTATCTGACTCCATACGAGCTGTTTGCCGGTCTGGGACTTCTGCTCGCGTGTACGTGGCTCATCGGGCCGGTGAGCATCTACTCCTTCGCGGCGGTGTTTTTTCTCCACACCAATTTGAACATCACGGTGCATTCGGGGCTGGTTTCGAAACGAGTGCTCCTGTTTCCCATCGACCATCTGACGCAAAAGCACTACGTCCATCACGCTGGTAACTACAACAACAACTACGCTTCGCTGACGCCGTTTTGGGACATGATGTTCGGAACGCGCGGTTGATCAAGAAAGTGACCAAATGACGACGAGCGCGCTTCACAAATCCAAACCGGCCGACCAAATTCACTGTGTCGATCCGGCCACCCGCGAACCGCTGGGATCGGTTCGCGTCGATTCGCCGGCCGACGTTGATGCGGCGGTCGTCCGAGCCAAGGTCGCGCAGCAGGCTTGGAAGAAGACTTCGTTTGCCGAGCGTCGGCGCGTGCTCAAGGCGCTCCTTTCGTACTGCGTCGAACACAAGGATGAGATCTGCGCCGAAGTGCAGCGCGGTTCGGGCAAGACGCGCGAGAATGCGCTGCTCGGCGAGATCTGGCCCGCCTGCGAAAAGCTGCGCTGGATGATCAGTCAGGGTGAAAAGCATCTCAAGCCGGAGAAGGTTTCGTCCGGCCTGCTCGCGCACAAGCGCGCGCGTCTCGAATATCATCCGCTCGGCGTGGTGGCGGCGATCATTCCGTGGAACTACCCGTTTCAGAACATCATCAATCCGGTGATTCCTGCGCTGATGAGCGGCAACGCCATCGTGATCAAGCCGTCGGAGTGGGTGGCTTGGTCGAGTGCGCAATTCATCCTTGCGTTGCGCAAGGTGATCGAAGACGCGGGCCACGATCCCAATTTGATTCAAGCCGTGCAGGGTTTCGGAGAGACCGGCGCCGCGTTGGCGCGCTCGGCGGTGGATACGATTTTGTTCATCGGTTCGGTGGGCAATGGACGCCGCGTGGTCGAAGCGAGCGCGGAGCGCATCACGCCGGTGGTGATGGAGCTCGGCGGCAAAGATGCGTTCATCGTTTGCGAAGACGCAGATATCGAGCAGGCGGCGCACGCGGCGATGAGCGGATGCTTCATTAATTGCGGACAGAATTGCGTCGCCTCCGAACGTATCCTCGTTTACGACGGCGTCTATGATGCCTTCGCTGCGCGCGCGCTCGAGCTGACCAGCCCGCTGCGCCAAGGTTCGAGTCGCGATGGAGTGGTGGACGTGGGCGCGATCGCCACGCCGCTGCAGCTCGACGTGATCGAAAAGGCCGTCGCCGGCGCAGTCGCCCAAGGTGCACGCGTGCTCACCGGTGGCAAACGCATTCACTCGGACAAAGGAAACTTCTTCGAGCCGACCATCTTGGCAGACGTCACGCCGGAGATGGACATCACGCGCGATGAAGTGTTCGGCCCGGTGATGCTGCTCATGCGCGTCAAGGACGATGCGGAGGCGATTCGGGTCGCCAATGGCGTCTCCTATGGTTTGTCTTCATCGGTGTTTTCGAACGATCGCGACCGCGCTCGTAAGATCGCGTCGGAGCTGGAAGCCGGCATGACTGCCATCAACGATTTCGGCGGCGTGACCTACATGGTGCAGGGCCTCACCTTCGGCGGCGTCAAAGCGTCTGGCTACGGACGGATGAATGGGCGGGAAGGCCTGCGTTCGATGTGCAACATCAAGTCGGTGGTCGACGATCGCTTCCCGATGAATCGTCCCAATCGTCTCTTCCCCGTCGCCGATGCCGACTATGGTCGCTTCAGCGGCGTGATCGAGCTTCTCTACGGTCGCGGTCTTTCGAAAAAGTGGCGGGGTCTGACCAAGCTCCTCTCGCGCAAGAGCTAGCGACGCGCCCGAGTGTCGGTCTACGACTACATCGTCATTGGAGGAGGTTCGGCTGGCTGCATCGTCGCGGCCGAGCTCTCCCGAGACAAACGGGTGCTCTTGCTCGAAGGCGGTCCCGCGGCCGAGGAGCATCCTGAGACGCTCACCGCCGATGGTTACAAATATGCGTTCATCAATGATTCGGTGATGGGCGAGCGTTTTACCGTTCCGCAAGCGCGCGCGGCCAAGCATCGCATCTTCGCCGGAACCGGCATGGTGATGGGCGGCTCGGGCTCGGTCAACGGCATGGTCTATACGCGCGGCGCGCGACTCGACTACGCCGAATGGCCCGAAGGTTGGCGTTGGGATGAGATTCAAAGCGATTTTTCTGCGATCGAAAAAGTGCTGCGCCCGCATCGTCGCCCACCGACGTTGTGGACCGAAGCCTGTATGTCGGCCGCGCTGGCCAACGGATTTTCGCAAAAGGAAGATCTTAACGACGGTGATCTGTCGAACGTCATTGGCTACGAGTGGATGTCGTATGACAAAGAAGATCGTCGCAGCTCGTACGTGGCGTTCATCAAAGACGCCGGTAAGCAGGCCGGCGTCGGAGCGAATTTAGAAAACCTCACGATTATTACCGGAGCACGAGTGCAGCGCCTGGTCTTCGACGCGGACAAGCGCGCGACCGGCGTCGAGTACGAGCATCAAGGTGCGAAAGCGCTGGCTCAGGCAAAGAGCGAAATCGTGTTGTGCGCCGGCGCGCTCGAGTCGGCGAAGTTGCTCATGCTCTCCGGCGTGGGTCCGGCGGATCATCTGCGCAGTCTCGAGATTCCCGTCGTCGCCGATCGTCCGTCGATTGGATCGGGTCTTCACGATCATCCAAACGTGCCGGTGTTTTTCAAAGCCAAGCAAAACGTCGACTGCTACTACCCGCAGCTCTACAGCTTCTTTCGCACCAATCCGGACAGCTCGCTGCCGGCAGGGCAGAGCGATACCTGTTACGTTTTTTGGCCGGCGCCTTCGGCGATGAAGCAGGTCACGCAACGAATGCTTCCGTCGCTGGTGGTGCCGCATGCGTTTTATGGACCGCGCTCGCGCGGCTTCGTTCGATCGCTGGTTGGAGCCGCGTTCAAGATCGGAATGGTGCAGCGTTTCACCGCCAAGCTGTTCGGGATCATTCTGATCCTCGGCAAGCCGAAGAGCCGCGGCACGCTGCGTCTGTCGTCGCGCGATGCTGCTGACCAGGCGCTGATCGATCCGGCCTACTATTCGGATCCGGAAGATTTGGACACGATGGTGCGCGGCGTGCGAATCGCGCGCCAGATCGGCAATTCCGGCGGTCTGCGTGAATGGGGCGCCAAAGAGCTCATGCCGGGAAAACGCACGCGCAGCGACAAGGCGATCACGCGCTACGTGCGCAAGAACACCATCACCACCTATCACTTCGCCGGAACCTGCGCGATGGGAACGCGCGAGGAAGACGCGGTGGATCCACAGCTTCGTGTGCGCGGCGTACGCGGCGTACGCGTAGCCGATGCGTCGGCAATTCCATTGACGCCGGTGTCGGCCTTGAACGCGCCCAGTATGCTGATTGGCTATCGCTGCGCGCAGATGATGCGAGCGGGTTCGTCGATTCTCGGTTGAGTTCCGACGGTGGCGGGGGTTCGCTGAATGCGAGTTGAGAACATGAGCGAACGCTCATATTGTTGGTAGATGGGTATGCAAGAGATCGTGACTATCCAAAGCGAAAATCCAACCCCGATGGAAAAGGCGCTCGACTATCTGACGTCGGTGCAGAATCCAGCGGGCTACTGGGAAGCGGAGATGGTGTGGAACACCATGCTGCTTTCGCAATATGTGATTACGCAGAAGATCATCGGACGGGCGATCGATGCGGAAACGCGTCGCCTGATTGTCAGACATTATCAGGTGACAATAAATCGAGACGGATCGTGGGGCATGCACGGCGAGGGGCCCGGCTATGTGTTCATGACTGGACTCGCCTATGTCGCGCTTCGGCTCCTCGGACTTTCGGCGAACGATCCGTTGGTGGCGCCGGCGCGCGCCTGGCTTTCCGGCCGTGTGCTGGGAATTCCCAGCTGGGGGAAATTCTGGCTGTCGATGATCGGGCTTTACGAATACGTGGGCATGAATCCGATTCCGCCCGAGCTGTTCATCGTGCCCGAGAGTTTGCCGATCCATCCCAACAACTTCTATTGCCACACCCGCTACATCTATCTCGGGATCGCCTATCTCTACGGCAAACGCTTTCGCGCCGACCTCGGGCCGATCACCGAAGAGCTGCGACGAGAGCTGTATGATGAGCCGTACGACTCGATCGATTTTGCTGCGCACAGGCACGATCTCGATGCAGCGGATGTGTTCGTAAAGCCGACTGTGCCGCTGCGTCTGGCGTATGACGCGCTTTATCGTTATGAGTGTCTGCCGGCGAAGATTTTGCGTCGGCGCGCGCTTGATCGCTGTTTCGAGCGAATCCTGTATGAGGTCGAGTCCAGTCGCGGCCAAGGAATTTCGCCGGTCAATGGACTGCTCAACTGCCTGGCGATGTTCTCGGTCGATCCGAATCATGCCAAGCTCGAGTCGAGCCTGGCGGCGATCGAATCGTGGCGTTGGCGAGATGAGGCCGAAGGGATTCGTTATTGCGGAGCACATTCGACCGCATGGGATACGGCCTTCGCCATGCGCGCAATTTTGGCGGCGCCCGCCGCCGAACCGGTCGACGGAGCTGCTTCCAAGCGAATCACCGATCGCGAGAGAATGGCGCTTCACCACGCGTACCGCTGGCTGCTGGCGACGCAGATGCAAGAAGAGCTGCCCGATCATGTGCGCGAGGCGCGCGAGCCGATCGTGGGCGGATGGTGTTTCTCCGATGGACAGCACCGCTGGCCGGTGTCTGACTGTACCGCCGAAGCGCTGACTGCGATTTTGGAAATGCGCGCGCAGAATCTCGAGCCAGCCGAGCATTTCTCGAACGAGCGCTTAGAGCAAGCGGCGCGTTTCATTCTGCGACGACAAAATGACGACGGCGGCTTTGGATCGTACGAACGACGGCGCGGAAGTTTGCTGCTCGATCACATCAATCCCTCGGAAATGTACGGCAACTGTATGACGGAGCGTTCGTACACCGAGTGCACCGCCTCCTGCGTAGGCGCGCTTTGCCGATTTCGCGGCGTGTTTCCCGACCTCTTCCGCGCCGAGATTGATGAGGCCATTGAACGCGCGGTCGGACTCTTGCGCTCGCGCCAGCTCGCCGACGGTTCCTATTTGGGATTTTGGGGCGTGAACTTTACGTACGGAATTTTTCACGTGGTGGAGGCGCTGAGTGCCGCCGGCATCTCGCGCAGCGATCCCGCCATTGCGCGTGCCGCCGAGTGGCTCATCGCGCACCAAAAAGAGGACGGCGGTTGGGGCGAGCACTGGAAGAGCTGCATGACCGACCAATATGTCGAGCATCCGGAGAGCCAAGTGGCGATGACCGCGTGGGCGGTACTGGCGTTGGAAGAAGCGATCGATCCCAAAATCGGCTCGCCCGCCATCGAGCGTGGGTTGACTTGGTTGCGCGCAAAGCAGCAAGCCGACGGCAGCTGGCCGCAACAATCGCAGTCGGGCATCTTCTTCTCGACTGCGATGTTGGATTACCGACTGTACAAAGATTACTTCCCCACCTGGGCTCTGAAGAGGGGTCACTCCACTGCTATTTAACGTCGCGTAGTTAATCGTTAAATTTTCAACACCGCGAAAACCGCTTTTACCATCGGTTTATTCGCACCGTTTGACCAAAAGGAGATCTTGATATTGGGTTTTCGCGGTATGGCGAAAAATCCATTTTGTTTCAATGTGATAAATGGGTAGAGAGTGACCTCTATCCGATGATCGGCCAGCGTCTTTGATCGTAGAGCTCACCGACGGCGGATTCGATGCGGCGACGAACGATCTCGAATCCTGCTCGGCGCACGTGCGGATCGTCGGGATTGGCAGTTTCACCGAGTTCGCGCCAGAGGCGAATCGGCTCGAGGAGTCGCACCGAAATCTTCGCCGGCAGCGGAATGTGAGGCATCGGGCCGAAACCGATGCCCCAGGGGAGTCCCAGCCAGAGCGGCAGCACGTCCGAACGCAGCTTCTTCACCAGCGCGAATCTTTTGGCGAGCGCGTGACCTCTCGCCAGGACGAGCAGCGTCTCGTGTCCGCCCACCGACGCGACCGGCGTGATCGGCACTCGCTGCTTGAGCGCCTGCGCGACGAACCCGGTGCGATGTCCGAGCGAGATCGATCGTCGCTGCCAAAATCCACGAAACGCTTCGTACGCGCCGCCGGGATAGACCAGCAAGCTGTCCCCCTGTGCGAAGACCTTCTCCAGGGTGTGATGGGACGCCGCCCGAATTCCCAATCGATGCAGCCACTCGGTGAGCGGCCGCGCAATGCGAAACGGAAGATCATGCATCAAGAAAAACAGCGGGCGCTTGAATTCGAATCGCTCGTGCCAAGCCACGCCCAGACAAATTCCATCGGGTGCGAGATAGCCGCCGTCGTGATTGCCAACCAGCATGGTGGGCTCGTCGGGGACGTTCTCCAGCCCGCTGACATCGCCGCGAAAATAGTGCTCGGCAATCGGCTTTACGAAACGGTAAGCCTGGCGGATGGCGGCTTCGTCGACGGGGAGTGCGGGCGGCTCAACGGCGGGTACGGGTGGCTTGAAGTCGGGTACGGGCGGCTTGAAGTCGGATACCGGCGGCCGAGAAATTCCCGTACGCGATGTGCTACCGCGACGGGGTTCTCGATGTGAGGCATGTGTCCGCACCGCTCAATAATCTCCATCTCACCTGTTCGCAGCTCTCGTACCCAACCCGGAACTCTTCCAAACGGCAACAGCTTGTCTCGTCCGCCCCAAATCACCAGCGTCGGCGTTTCGAGCCGCTTGGCGACATCCAATAGTGTGTAGCTGGTGAGATCGTCGCGCAAGGACCACATGACTCGCGCCAGATCGCGCACGAAGCGCGGGTCCGGGCGCGAAACACTCTGCTCGATAAAACGCTCGGTTCGCTCATTGGTCTCCGATAGCGCTCGGCCGAGCAGTCGTCTGGCGCCATGCTCCAGCGCAGGCGCAAGCAACCCCGGCCTCAGGATTGTGCGCGCCGCAAGTCGAACTGCCAGGGGCATACGAAAGAAGCCCGCTGAGCTCAAAAGAATTAATCTTTCGACGCGTTCTGGCGAGTGAAGTGCGAGATCGGCGCACACCAATCCGCCGAGCGAGTGACCGCACAGACTGGCGCGATCGATGTGAAGCTCATCGAGCAGCTCGATGATGGCGTCGCTCAGGAAACGAATCGTATAGCGTCCGTGCGGCTTCGATGAAAGACCGAACCCGGGCAGGTCGAGGCCGATGACGCGAAAGCCTGCCGCTTCCAACAGCGGTGCGATGTATTCGAAATGGGTAAGGTTGCAGCCAAGGCCGTGCACGAGGAGGAGCACTGGCTTTTTGGACGCACCACTGTCGAAGTACATCACGCGCGCGCCGGTGAGCTCGCCACGCGTAAGCGCGAACGTTTGCTGTGAATAGGGAA
The DNA here is from genome assembly GCA_003153195.1 of Myxococcales bacterium. GTDB lineage: Bacteria > Myxococcota_A > Polyangia > Palsa-1104 > Palsa-1104 > PALSA-1153. The sequence goes on along the minus strand of PLXG01000248.1, from coordinate 1,618 downwards.
ACGTTTCGGAACGAGCGGTGGCCGGATCTCGCCTGCTGGCAGTTCTCACACCTGGATCGTAGCATTCGAACATCGCACGAGCATCTTTCTGAGAGACCTTGCGACGGCCGTCACTGGCGCGCATGAAAATAAAGATGGCGTTTCTCTTTCTACTCGGCTGCGGCTGCGCAGCGATTCCCGGACAACAATCTGCCGGCGAAGTGTCACCCAAGCCGACTTCGCTCCCACTGGATGTGGGTTCATCAAGATGGACGGGAATTCGCGCTGGGATGACGATGATTTTTGGGCTACCCTCGTTCAATCGCTCCGGATTTCCGAAGACAAACTCCGCGCTCGCATCAATTAGATCCGCTCAGATTCATCCGGAATCGTGATTTGACCGGTGGTGGCGGGCGACTTTCGAAGACCCACCTTTTATGGTACCCAAGGGCTCTTTTCGGACGCAGGTGGGAGCCATGCCGGTCGAATCGTCACAGCTGATGGAGAAACTCAACGCGCTCACCAAACGGCGCGGATTCATTTTCCAATCGTCGGAAGTTTACGGCGGCATCAACGGCGCGTGGGACTACGGTCCGCTCGGCGTCGAGCTCAAGCGCAACGTCAAAGACGCGTGGTGGAAAGCGGTGGTGCGTGATCGCGACGACGTGGTCGGTCTCGATTCGTCGATCCTGATGCACCCGATGGTGTGGAAAGCGTCGGGCCATGTCTCCAACTTCGCCGACCCGATGGTCGACTGCAAAAAGTGCAAGAAGCGCTATCGCGTCGACGAGATCGAACCGGAGTACGAGACCACCGGAAAAGTTCCGACGCAATGTCCCGATCCGAAATGCAAAGGCGAGCTCACCGCCGCGCGCAAGTTCAACTTGATGTTCGAGACTCATCTCGGGCCGGTACAGGAGTCGGCGGCCAAGACGTTCTTGCGCCCCGAAACCGCGCAGGGAATTTTCGCCAACTTTGCCAACGTCACTAACTCGACGCGCATCAAGGTTCCGTTCGGCATCGCGCAGATCGGCAAGTCGTTCAGAAATGAGATCAACCCGCGCAACTTCACATTTCGTTCGCGCGAGTTCGAGCAGATGGA
>PLXG01000248.1:0-440 GCA_003153195.1 Myxococcales bacterium | reverse complement strand
GGCAGCACCAGATCGGCATGCGCTCGATGGGCAAGTGGAAGGGCGAGGAGCTCTCCGATTTCGAGCTGATGCCGGAAGATCCAGAGTACTCGTCGGGCAAGCTCAGCTACTTCGACGATGAAGAGAAGCGCCGCTACATTCCGTACGTCATCGAGCCGTCAGCCGGCGCCGATCGCGCCACGTTGGCGTTTTTGTGCGACGCCTACGACGAGGATGAGGCGGGCGGTGAAGTGCGCACGGTGCTTCGGCTCCATCCGCGCCTCTCGCCGGTGAAAGCGGCGGTGCTCCCGCTGGTGAACAAGAACGGAATGCCGGAAAAAGGTCAGGCGATCTACGCCGAGCTGCGCAAGAAGCACGCGGCGGTCTACGACTCCTCGGCTGCCAACGGCAAACGCTACCGCCGACAGGACGAGATCGGTACGCCACTGTGCATCACCATC
>PLXG01000036.1 GCA_003153195.1 Myxococcales bacterium | reverse complement strand
CCGTGTCCACCACCGCCGCCACCGTGACCGCCGCGGGCAAATGCGGACGACGACGCGGCCAAAAGTCCGATCGAAGCGCAAAGGCCGATGATTTTTCGCATGATAAACTCCCGTCTCGAGAGACGATTGCTACCTATAGTATGGGGGACGCGAGCGGGTTAGGCAACGCCCTGGGTCGACGAGGAGATTAACAATGGAAATCAAGGAATTATGTCATTTGGTGCTATACGTACGCAGTCTCGATAAGTCGGTGGAATTCTATCGAGATGTGCTCGGATGGCGGCAGGTTTATCCGGCCGGCGAAGCGAACCTGCGCTTTCCCGCCGCCGCATTTTCGGCGCCTTCGGGACGCACGCACCATGAGCTTTTGCTCATCGAAGTCGGGAGCGATGCGGCAGCCATTCCGCGCGGACGTCGCGTCGGCCTCTATCATTTCGGACTGAAAGTGGGCGACAGCGATGACGAGCTACGCGCCGCTGCGGCGCGACTCAAAGAAGCCGGCGTACCGATTTTAGGCGCGAGCGATCACACGGTGACGCATAGCCTTTACCTCGCCGATCCAGACGGCAACGAGATCGAGCTCTACATCGATGTGCCCGGCGTCGATTGGAAAAAAGATCCCGCGCTCATCGCAGCACCGATCAAACCGTTGCGACTTTGACGCCGACGCGAGTAGCTTCGCGCGCCCAGGCACGATAAAATCTTGCGATGAGCTCAGATCGACAGAGGATTTTATCGCAGGTTGCCGAGCGCGCCATGATCGATCACGGGTTCGTTGCCGCGCCGCCACCCGCCGCACTGGCCGAAGTGGCCGCGCTCAAACCGGCGCCCACCACCACCGATGGAAAAGTGCGCGATCTGCGCGCGCTGCCCTGGACCTCGATCGACAATCCGGAATCGCGCGATCTCGATCAGGTGGAAGCGACCGAAAAAGTCGATGGCGGCGTGCGCCTCTATGTGGGCATCGCCGACGTGGGATCCTTCGTACCGCGCGGCTCGGCCACCGATCAATTGGCGGGACAGAACACCACCAGCGTCTACACCGGCGTGCGCACCTTTCCCATGTTGCCCGAACGACTCTCCTTCGATTTGACGTCGCTGCTCGCCAACCAAGTCCGCTGGGCGGTGATCTTCGAAACATTGGTGCACGATGATGGCAGCATTTCCGATGGCAAATTGTATCCGGCGCTGATCGAGAATCACGCCAAGCTCGACTACCCTTCCATATCTTTGTGGCTCGACGGGAAATCGGGTCCGCCGCCCGGACTGGTGAACCAGCCGACCTTGCAAGAGCAGGTGCGAGCGCAAGACCAGCTCAGTCAACTTTTGTCTGACACGCGCAAGAAGCACGGCGCGCTCGATTTCGATACCGCGGAGACCAGACCGGTCGTCGATGCCTCGGGCGAAGTCACCGGGCTGGTCGCACATCAGCAAGATCGCGCGGGAAGAATCATCGAAGAGTTGATGGTCGTTTCCAACCGCACCGTGGCGGGTGCGCTCGATGCAGCCGGGTTCGCGTCGATTCGTCGCGTGGTGAAAACGCCCGAACGCTGGCTCAAGATCGTCGCCTATGCCGCCGAACGCGGCGCGAAATTGCCAACCGAAGCGAGCTCGATCGCACTCAGTGGATTCATCGACAAAATGCGCGCCGAGCGGCCAAACGAATTCGGAGAGATTTCGGTGTCGCTGGTGAAGCTCATGGGACGCGGAGAATATGTGGGGCATCGCCCCGGCACCGAGGAGATCGGCCACTTCGGTCTGGCCACCGATCAGTACACGCACTCCACCGCACCCAATCGCCGCTATGTCGATTTGATCACCCAGCGACTCATCCAGTCGCTCAATCGCAAAGAGGCGACGCCCTATAACTTCGACCAGCTGGCGCAGATCGCCACGCACTGCAGTGAGCGCGAAGCCGAGGAGCAAAAGGTCGAACGACGCGTGCAAAAATCGGCCGCCGCCATGCTCCTGCAAAATCGCGTGGGCGAAGTCTTCGACAGCCTGGTCACCGGCGCCAGCGTCAAAGGTACCTACGTGCGCGTCTCGCACCCGACCGTCGAGGGCAAGGTGGTGCGCGGCGACCATGGTCTCAAAGTGGGCGACAAGGTGCGAGTGAAGCTGTGCGACATCAGCGTCGAAAAGGGCTTCATCGACTTTGAAGTAGTCTGACCGAAACGGCTATACTGCGGGCGCGATGGCGGAGACACAGCTCGACGTGCGGGGGATGGCCAAAGCGGACGGCTATCGTGCGCTCGAAAGCCAGCTCGACGCGGTGCTGGAAGGCATCGACGATCCGATCGCCATCATGTCCACCATGTCGTGCGTGCTGCACCTCGGCTTCGGCCATCTGTGGACCGGATTTTACCGGCTCACGCAACCGAATCGACTGATCGTCGGTCCCTATCAAGGAACCCTGGGCTGCCTCGAAATCGAGCTCGGGCGCGGGGTATGCGGTACCGCGGCGGCGAAAAAGAAAACCATCATCGTGCCCGATGTGCACGCGTTTCCCGGACACATTGCCTGCGACGCAAGCTCTCGCTCGGAGATCGTGGTGCCGGTCTTCGACGCGCGCGGCGAGCTCACTGCGGTGCTCGACATCGACTCGCGCGAGATCGCCACCTTCGACGACGAAGATCAGCGGCAGCTCGAGCGCTGGGTGGCCCGATTTGCCAAACCTGTGTTAGGAAGAACGTCATGAGGCTCGGCACTCTCAAGAGCGGCGGTCGCGACGGCACGCTGGTGGTCATTCATCAAGATGGCGGTGCCTATGCGTCGGCGGCGAACATTGCGCCTACGCTGCAAGCCGCGCTCGATGATTGGGCGCGCGCCGAGCCGGCGCTGCGAACGCTGGCCGCAAAGCTCGATTCCGGCGAAGGCAAACTCGCGCTCGATCCCAAGGCGCTGCACAGCCCACTTCCGCGCGCCTACGAGTGGGTGGACGGATCGGCGTTCTTGAATCACGTGATCTTGGTGCGCAAAGCGCGGGGCGCCGAACCGCCGGAGACGCTGCGCACTGATCCATTGGTCTATCAAGGCGGCTCGAGCGTGCTGCTCGGACCGACCGAAGACATCGTGCGCCACGATCCCGCTTGGGGTCTCGATTTCGAATCGGTTGTGTGCGTGATCCTCGGCGACACCCCCATCGGCGTGCGCGCGGCCGACGCCGGCAAGTACGTCAAGCTGGTCTGCCTGGCCAACGACATCACGTTGCGCAATTTGGTGCCGACCGAGCTGGCCAAACAGTTCGGATTTTTCAACTCCAAGCCGGCGACCGCATTTTCTCCTTTTGCCCTCACGCCCGACGAGCTTGGCGACGCTTGGCAAAACGGCCGGCTCAACCTGCCACTGCGAACCACCTACAACGGCACGCTGGTGGGACAGCCAGTGGCCGGGCCGGAAATGCATTTTTCGTTTTTCGAGTTAATCGCGCACATCACCAAGACCCGCGCGTTCTCCGCCGGCACCATCTTGGGCTCGGGTACGGTCTCTAACGCCGATCGCAGCCGCGGAATTTCCTGTCTGGCCGAGCGGCGCATGATCGAGATCATCGACGGAGGCAAAGCCGTCACGCCGTTCATGTCCGTCGGCGACACCGTCGAGATCGAAATGCTCGACTCCCAAAATCGAAATCTGTTCGGCACCATTCGTCAGCGCGTGGTGGCTCCGTGAAGCTGCACAACTATTGGCGCAGCTCGGCCAGTTGGCGTGTGCGCATCGCGCTCGAGCTCAAAAATGCGCCGTTCGATTATGTACCGGTCCACTTGGTCGACGGCGGTGGCTGGCAATATCGCGACCAGTACCGCACGCTCAATCCGATGGCGCAAGTGCCGACCCTGGAGCTGGGCGACGATCGCTCGCTGTCACAGTCGCTGGCCATCATCGAATATCTGGAAGAGACCATCCCGTCCCCCGCGCTTCTGCCGAAAGATCCCTATTTACGCGCGCGCGCGCGACAGCTGGCCGAGATCGTGAACGCCGGTATTCAGCCGCTGCAAAATTTGGCGGTTTTCACCGAGGTCAAACGGCTGGGCGGCGACACCAAAGCGTGGGCGCAGCTGTTCATCGACCGCGGCCTGCGCGCGCTGGAAGCCTCGGCGCAAAAAACCACCGGCACGTTTCTCGTCGGAGATTCGCCCACCATCGCCGACATTTGCTTGGTGCCTCAGCTCTACAACGCACGACGCTTCGAAATCGAGCTCACGCCGTTTCCTACGCTGACTCGCATCGAAGCCGAATGCGCCAAGATCGACGCGTTCGCTCGCGCGCACGCCGATCGCCAACCGGATGCGACCCCTTGAGGTAGGACTGACCATGGCCAAATTGGAATCGCTCGGCATCCGCAAGATCGAATCGCTGCTCTACTACGTGCACGACCTGGAGCGCGTGCGACGATTCTTCATCGACAAGCTCGACTTCGCCGAGGTGGGCACCTCGGGCCCGACGCTGGAGGCCGATGGCAAGCAGCGCTCGGTGGTATTTCAGGCCGGCTCGGTCACCCTGGTGATCTGCGAGCCGATCGGCGACGGCGGTCGAGCCTCGCGTTACCTTCGCAAGCACCCGGAAGGCATCGGCACCTTAGTGTTCGAGGTCGACGACATTCAGAAGACGTTCAAGCTGCTCGACGAGCGCGGCGGCACCATCATCGACGACGTTCAGACGATGAAGGATGACGGCGGCACCATGTCGATGTTCTCCATCACCACCCCGCTCGGCGACACCACCTTTCGCTTCGTCGAGCGCAACGGCTACAGCAAGATCTTCCCCGGCTTTGCCGCGCATCCGCAGCCGCTCGGCGGAAAAAACCGATTCGGGTTCAAGATCATCGACCACATCACCTCCAACTTTCAAACCATGTCGCCGGCGCTCTTGTGGATGGAGCACGTGCTCGGCATGGAGCGTTTCTGGACGGTGCAGTTTCATACCAGCGACGTGAACAAGAGCGCGCTGGCAGGATCGGGGCTCAAGTCGGTGGTCATGCTCGAGCCGCACTCCAAGGTCAAGTTCGCCAACAACGAACCGTTCCGTCCGTTCTTCAAAGATTCGCAGATCAACATCTTCGCCGAAGAGCACCGCGGCGACGGCGTGCAGCATGCGGCGCTTTCCGTCGGAGACATTCAAGGGGCGGTGCGTGGGCTGCGCGAAGGCGGAGTCGAGTTCATGCCCACTCCCGGCTCTTACTACGACATGTTGCCGGCGCGGCTCGACCAAATTGGGGTGGGCCAGATCGGAGAAGATCTGCAGCTCCTGCGCGATCTGCAGATCCTGGTCGACGGCGAAGAGAAGCAAAAATATCTATTGCAGATCTTTCTCAAGGAGTCGGCGGGACTCTACAAAGATCCAGAGGCCGGGCCGTTCTTCTTCGAGATCATTCAGCGTAAAGGCTCAAATGGCTTCGGCGCGGGAAACTTTCGCGCGCTCTTCGAGAGCATCGAGCGCGAGCAGAAGTTGGCGCGGAGGATTTCGTGATCGAGCGGCGCATCGCCGGCACGGTTGCAAAAAAGCACCACACCGCGCTGCGCGATTCGCAAGGCCAGTTGCGCCACGAAGAATGTCTGACACGAGACGGTTTCGACGGTCCGTACACGATTTTGTATCACCAAGATCGCCCGCACGCGCAACGCGCAGTGGAAACCAGGCACGGATGGAAGCTGCCCACCACGCCCGCCGTCGCGCTCGGCCGCTCCTTGCGCAAACGACATTACGTTGCGCCGAACCTCGCGCCGAAGATCGGGTCGCCCATCGATGCGCGCACTCCGCTGCTTTACAACAGCGACGTGGTGCTCTCGACGCTGACGCCGAGCGGCGAAGACGCCAGCTACTTTTCCAACGGCGACGGCGACGATCTCTACTACATCCATGAAGGCGGCGGCCTATTGCGCTCGGTGCTCGGCGATGTCCGTTTCAAAAGCGGCGACTATCTCTACGTCCCGCGCGGTCTGGTTCATCGCTTCATCGTCGAAGGCCCAAAACAATTTTGGCTTTCCATCGAAGGCTTGGGCGGAATTGGTTTGCTCAAACAGTGGCGCAATGAAGCCGGACAGTTGCGAATGGACGCGCCCTACTGTCATCGCGACTTTCACGGTCCCGAATTTCGCGGCCCGCTCGACGAAAAAATTCGCACGGTGGTTGTCAAACGCAATGACGCGTTTCACGGGTTCGAGCAAGCTGGCTCACCTCTCGATGTGGTCGGTTGGGACGGCAGCGTCTATCCATTCACCTTTGCCATTCTCGATTTTCAGCCGCGCGTAGGCCTGGTTCACATCCCGCCTACCTGGCATGGAACGTTCGCTGCGCGCGGTGCGCTGATCTGCAGCTTTGTACCGCGCCCGGTCGACTTTCACCCGGAAGCGGTGCCCTGTCCCTATCCGCACTCATCGGTCGATTGCGATGAATTCCTCTTCTACTGTCGAGGAAACTTCACCTCACGGCGTGGCGTGGGACCGGGAAGTATTTCGCATCACCCGTCGGGAATTCCGCACGGTCCACATCCCGGGGCGTACGAGGCGAGCATCGGCAGCCAACGCACCGACGAGCTGGCGGTGATGCTCGACACCTATCGTCCGCTTTTGCCCACGGATGCCGCACTCGGGATCGAAGATCCCGCCTATCACGACAGCTTCATCTGACTCGTTGTTCTGACTCGTTGTTCGTCCATACCTAGCAGGCCGTTGAAAAAGTCGACGAATGAGCTCGACGGCACGACCAAGGTAACCATGCAGATGGTCTTCGACACCGCCGCAATTGCAGTTCCGGCGACGGGAACCGCGTCCTGCACCGTACCCGGCCCCGGTTGCGGAATCACGGTAGGCTCGTTGACCTCGTCGATTTTGGCAGACACCACCAACCCGCAGCTCCCTTGGGGCGAAGGTCCCAACATCAACGGACATCAATTCCAGGTCGGCAACTGGTCCTCCGATCCGCGTGGAAATTTTCTGATGTGGAATACCGGCGTCACCTCAAACACCTGCCTCTTTGGAAGCGAAAACGGCCGGATCTATGGACAGAACGGACAGTACACGGAATATGAGCTGGCGATCTCGGGCCAGTTTGCGCCGGCGCCCGGCACCAGCTGCTCTCCCATTAGCTGCGCGTCGCTGGGAAAAAATTGCGGCTCGATCGCGGACGGATGTGGAAACACGCTCAACTGCGGATCCTGCTCCGCCTCGCTCAGCTGTGGCGGCGGCGGGACCGCGAACCTGTGCGGTTTCTCCGATACTGCCACGCACGACGCTTACTGCAGCGCGACCTATCACCAAATCTCGACCGATGGTGCAACTTCCCATTCGTGTCCCAAGGTCGGCGCTTGCGTCGGCAACCCCTATCCACAGGCCGACTTCGCCTGCAATGCCGACTTGTGCTGGCAGACCACTGGGCTCACTTGCGTGGATGGCACGCTGTTTTGAAGATGTGCCGGGCCTGAAACTTGGCGCGGCCTTTGCTCCTAACCCACCTTAGGAGGAACGAATGTCTTCGAATACACTGCAAAAAAAGAACGAGAAGGGGCGGGTGGCAGTCCCCATCCTTTTATGGGTCGCCGGAGTTCCATTCACGCTGGTGTTTGTTCTCTGGCTGCTCTTTTTCCGCGGGCACTAGTCCATGATATGATCTCCATATAAATGATGGCGGTGGAGTCCGCCGATAACCGCCCACATCTGATTGGGCCAATGACTCCTACGGCAGCGCGGACGCGCCGTGGGATCTTTGCAGAATCTCCCGGCGCTTCCTAACCTGGGAGGCGCACATGAGCTGCGAAATCATTTTGTGGATATCATGAGCTGGCCGATTTACGCGCTGATCTCGGCGCTGTTCGCCGCACTCACCGCGATCCTGGCCAAGCTCGGAGTCGAAGGCGTGCCCTCAACGCTTGCGACCGCAATCCGAACCGTCGTCATCTTGCTGTTCGCCTGGAGCATCGTGTTCGCCAAGGGCGAGCAGCAGTCGCTCGGAGCGCTCAGCAAGCGAACTCTGATCTTTTTGGTTCTGTCGGGGATCACCACCGGCCTTTCCTGGCTGGCCTACTTTCGCGCGCTTCAGCTCGGACCGGCGTCGCGCGTCGCGCCCATCGACAAAGCGAGCTTGGCGCTGACCGTGCTGCTCGGCGTCCTGATCCTCAAAGAGCCGCTCACTTGGAAGCTCGGCGTGGGCGTGGCGCTGATCATCGCCGGTACGCTTTTGACGACACTAAAATGATCGGCGCGGTCTGGCGCTGGCTTTCTCTCGGTACGCTGGTCGGTGTGCTGGCCGGCGTGGCGTCGGCGATTTTTCTCCACTCGCTCGAGGCCGCTACGCGATTTCGTGAGCAGCACGAGTGGATGGTCTATCTGCTGCCGGCCGCCGGACTTGTGCTCGGCGCGATCTACGATCGCTGGGGCCAGTCGATTCGACGGGGAAACAACCTGGTCATCGACACCGTGCATGAGAACAGCCCGCAAATTCCGATTCGCATGGCACCCATGGTGCTGATCGGTACGGTGCTCACCCATCTGTTCGGCGGCAGCGCCGGACGCGAAGGCACCGCGGTGCAAATGAGCGCCAGCTTGGCCGATGCGATCGCCCATCGCGTGAGGCTGAGCATCGAATCGCGGCGCGCGCTTCTCGCAGCCGGCATCGCGGGCGG
>PLXG01000487.1 GCA_003153195.1 Myxococcales bacterium | reverse complement strand
GTCTCGATCAAAATTTCGCCCTCGCCGCCCAGCGCCTGAACCGCGTTGTGGATCAGGTTCGTCCACACTTGGTTGAGCTCATCCACGTAGGTGGGAACGGGTGGCAAGGCACCAAATTTCCGAGTAACGACAATACCATATTTGAGCTCGGAATGGAGGATGACCAAAGTGTTTTCGATGCCCTCGTGAATGTCCGACAGAGCCACTTTTGCTTGGTCGAGGTGCGAGTAGCCTTTGAGCGCACCGACGATACGGGTGATGCGGCGAATGGCGGTGCGGATGGCGTTGGTGTTGCGGAAAAGGTAGGCGTATTGCTCCAGGTATCCTACCAACACCTCGAGCGGAACGATTTTCCCCGACCCGGCGCCCGCGCCAACCATGGACGAATCGGTGCTTCGTTGCGCCAATTGCGCCAGTTGGTAGGCCGCCTCGGCCGCGCCGATTTCGACCAGGGTTCGACATGCGCTGTCGGCATTTTCGACGCCGAGCTTTTCCAAGCTGAGCGCCAGATTGCGCGCTTCGTGACGAAGCTGCGCCGGCGGTTCGATCCGTGCACCGGCCAATCGAGGTGCGAGCTGCTCCACCAACGTGAAAAATCGAGTGCGATCTTCCGCGCCCATCTTCAAATCGCCGAGCTGGCGCGCGCGGCTGGCCAAGCGACCGACGTTTTCCGCCAGCGTATCGACCGCGCCCTGAATCGCGCCAGCCGGTGAGTTCACCTCGTGCGCGACGCCCGCCACCAGTTGTCCGAGCCCGGCCATTCGATCGGAGTGAACGAGGGCCGCGTGTGCGGTGCGCAGCTCGCCGAGCGCCAGCTCCAGCTCCTGATTGGCGACCACCAATTCGAAGGTGCGCTCCTTGACCTTGCGCTCCAGATCTTCTGACGAACGCTGCACCTCGTTGTACAGACGCGCGTTGGCAATCGCGGCCGAAGCCTGATCGGCAAAAGTCGAAACCAGTCGCAAATCGGCATCGGAGAAGGGGATCGCCGAATTCTCGCCGCTCGACGTGCCGGGCATCTGCGCGCGACTGACCAGCAGCATGCCGAGCACGCGATCTTTTTGTTCGAGCGGAACCGCCAACAGCGGTCCGGTCACACCGGCCAAGCTGGCAAGTTGTCCGACATCGGGATCTTTTTCCGCCGCTTCGAGGCGAATCAGCGTGGGTCCGAGTCGTTTCGACAACGCTTCCGCCAAACCGGCCATGCGCGCCGGCGAATTTTCCGGCGAAACGTCGCCGCAGATCGCGCCCACCTGAAAGCCGAGCTGTCCGCCGTCGGACGCTTGACCGTCGGCCGACGCCGGTCCGCCAATGAGAAGCACGCAGCGATTGGCCGAGAGCAGCGCCGCCACTTCGTCGACGATCTTCCGAAGGAGCTCCTCTTGCCCGAGCACCGAGGAAACCGCGCGGCCGATCTCGTGCAGCGTGGTGATCTCACGCATACGTGCCGCCAAACGTTCCTGATTTTCCTTCACCGCGCGCGTCATCTGCGCGAAGGCCACCGCCAGATCTCCGATCTCGTCGCCGGTCTCCTGAACGATGCGCTGATCGAGATCGCCACGCGCAACTGCCAACGCGCCGGCATGCAAATGTCCGAGTGGCGAAGTGAGTCGACGCGAAAGCAGCGCCGCGAGTGTGAGTGCGAAGATCACCGCCGAAGCGCCGCCGAGCGCGAGCGATCTCCAGGCCTGGACTTTGGCGGCCGCCAGCGAGTCTTCGTCCACCGCCACCGCCAGCATTCCGAGTCGCTCCGATTCGAGATTTTGCAGCGGCGCCAGGCCCACCGAAAACATGCGCGAGAACGCCGACACTTCAACGATGCGCGTCTCACCGTTCAGCACCGGCTTGGACACACTCTCCGGCACATCAAAGCCTAGCTCGCGCGTGCCGTCGGGACGAATGAACGACGACGCGGTCGCCAGACCTTGTTGATACACCACCACATCGGCAGAAAGCTGCGCCTTCAGGCGATCGGCGAAATCGAAATCGAGCGGCACCGAGACGATCACCGCGCCACGCAGCAGGTAGGAATCGTCGATGACCGGCGCCGACGCGCGAATGATCAGATGGTCGGCAGCCGTAGCAATGTTGACGCGACGTTCATAGGCCAGCGCCCGTTTGAGCGCCTCGGCGTCGGGCGCGACCTTGAGATCGCGCATGCTCAGCGCTCCAATCGCGCGCCGACTCACGATCTTTCCAGTGGCGTCGGCGATCTCGATCAGGCCCGGCGGAAGCTCGTCGTCCTTCGAAGCGAGCAGTCGCGTGATCGACTCCGGATCGAGCACCAGGCGATCGGCCAGGCCGGGCATCTCCGAGACGCGCACCGTGCCTTCGAAAATTTCGCGCACGTGCGAAAGCACCTGATTGAGCGCGTAACGCATCGTTCGCTCGGTCTGCGCGCGCACGCCCGACTTGAGTCCGGCCAGCACCAGGCGGGTCGCGACGTACGATGAACCGAGCACCGGAATGAGCGCCGCCATCGACAGAATCGCTGCCAGTTTGTGACCGAGACGAAGCCGACCCAAAATCCCGCGCGGGCGGGCACGAATTCGATCGGTAGCTCTGCGTCGCGGCGTATCGCTCATCAGCGCTTCTGCACGCGACGATAGTAGATATTCGACGATGGATGCACGGTCAGGCCTGACAGCGATGCGCGCGCGGCCACCACCACTTCCGCGTGCGCGATGGGAACCCACGGCGCATCCCGCGAGATGATGTCCTGCGCACGATGATAACGGCGCTCGCGCTCGCTCCGATCGGATGATTCTTGCGCTCCTTCGAGGAGCGTATGGAGCTCGGCATTCTTGTAAAAAGACAAGTTGCGCGCGGTGCCTGGAACGGCGTTCGACGGATCGAACAGCGTCGAGAGAAAATTGTCCGGATCGCCCGAGTCGGCCGACCAGCCGAGCAGACAGAGATCGTGCTGACCGCTCTGTGTGAGCTGTACGTGCGTATCGATGTCGTTCACCACCACTTCGACGTCCATTCCAACGTCGTGGAGATTGTGCTGAATGATGCGTGCCACCGTTTCCGGCGCCGGCATGTATTGGCGCGGCGTGTTCATGGTGAATAGACGCGGCCGGTGATCGCCCTGCGTGTAGCCAGCCTCTTCGAGTAAACGAATCGCCTCCGCCTTGCGAAATGCGTAACGCGGCTCGTCGACGTGTCCCCAAAACGAAGGCGGCACCGGCGAGCTGGCCGCCACCGCCATACCTTGATAGACCAGCTTTACGATGGCGGTCTTGTTGATGGCGTAGTTGACCGCACGGCGCACGCGCACGTCGTCGAACGGCGGATGAAGCGTGTTCATCGCCAGGTATCCGACGTTGTTGCCGGCGATGCGGTGCAGTGTGAGCTCCGGATGAAGTCCGACAAATTGCAGATCTTGCGGCGAGAGGGTTTCGGCCACGTCAATGGTTCCGCCTTCGAGTGCAACCAGTCGCTGGCGCGCGTCGGGGATGACGGTGAACACCAAGTGCTCGAGCTGTGGCGCGCCGTCCCAGAAATCGTGATTGGCCTCGAGCGTGATGTGATCGCCGGGCGACCACTCCACCAGCTTGAATGGCCCAGTGCCGACGGGGTGGCGCCAAAATTCGTGGCCCCATTTGATCACCGCCGCCGGGGAAACGATGGAAACCGGAAACATCGCCAGGTTGGCGAGAAACGGCGCGTAGGGTTTGTCGATGTGAATGCGTACCTTGAGCGGTCCGATCTTTTCGATGCTGCGAATATTTCGGTAGGTCGTCTCCCAATAGATGAAATCGTTTTCGTGAAATGGGTGTTTGGGATCGCGCTGACGCTCGAAGGAGAACACCACCGCGTCGGCGTCGCAGGGTGTGCCGTCGTGAAATCGCACGTTGGGACGAAGATCGAACGTCCAGCTCAGACCGTCGGCAGAGACATCCCAACGCACCGCCAGCGCCGGCTCGATCTCGGTCGAGCTTTGGCGATAGCGGACCAGATGGTCGAACAGCTGCTCGGTGACCTCAGCCGACTCGGCGGTGGTGATGCGGGCCGGATCGAGCATGATCGCGTCGGAGGCGCGGCCGACCAGCACGGTCGTGTCCTCGGGCGCTTTGGGCGGCGAGCATGCCGACAGGCCGCCGATCATAGGCAGGCCCAGGCCGCCTATTAATAGGAGTGCAAAAGTGGGTCCGCGCACGCGCTCGAAGCATACTTCTCGCCGGAGCCGGCTGCAATCTGGGTTGCCGCGCAGGCGAAATCAGCTAAGGTTTGCAGGTAATGTTGCGACTTCTCCCTCTTTTTTGCTTATGCGGCTGCTGGGATATCACCGATCTCGCCCCCGACGATGGAAGGGCGGCGGCGGGCAGCATTCAATCAATGCTCAATAGTGGCGTAGCTCACACCACCACCGGAGCGGGCACCATCTCGACCGATCCGGTGACGGTGCAGGGAGTCTCTTCCGTGCTCACGTTTGCGCTCACCGCCGGCGATGCCGATAATGGCGACACCGCCAAGCTGGCGCTCATCACGCACAACGTTCTCATCGAGCTGCCGCTTTCCCCCACTTCTCGCAGCAAGCTCGAAGTGCACGAAGACAACTCGGGATGCGTGGCGAGTGGCGGCACGGTACATCTGCAAGTCGATGATACCTACGCACTTAGCGGCGATTTCGAGGTGACCGGCATCGTGTTTGGCGGCACCGATCCGTGCACCGCCAACGGCACGCTCACCGGCGTTCCGGTCAACCACTAGCAGTACAAAAACAGAGTCCCGCAAAAGTTTTCGCGCGCATGATCTATCTCACTGGAGTACGGCGAACCGATCAGCTACTACTCGCGTCCGCAGGGAGGGACCATGCGAAGCTGGTTTGGTTTTGTTTTCGGTATTGCGCTCTATGGCTGTACGCCTGAGACACTGATCGGGGAGCGCGCCCGACTACTGCCGCGCGCTCATGGATCATCTGATCGCGAGCTTGCCTTCCGGGTTTCGGGTCCACAGCCCACTTTCGGCGGAGCAGCGCAGTCACATCGTCTGTTTGCAGGCGGCCACGCCGGAAAAGACCGCCGAGGTCTTCAAACGTCTGCGTGAAAAAAAGATCTGGCTGTCGTTGCGAGGTGATCGCTTGCGCGTGGCGCCGCATGTGTACAACTCAACCGACGACGTGAATCGTCTAATCGACGGGCTGAAAGGATGAGCCATGGCGGCGATCTGAGATGGGTCTTCAAGGAGAGTCAAAGCGTCGACTACTTCGACGGCGAAGAGTAGTCGTCGGACGCTGACCGTATCGGGGTTAGTTGACCCCTTCTCCCTGAGGAGTAGAAGCTCCAGCCACGAAGCCGCTGACAGTAATTTTCGTCACTTACTTCAAAATCGAATGGCCCCCGCCCTGCACCTGCGAGAAGAGGAACTCACTTGGGGGCACCTACGCGATGAGATCTCTCCACTTCGTTCTCTTGTCGGTTTGCCTCGGCGGTGGGTGGTCCGGATGCGTCGGTCACTTGGCGCTGAACGAGCCCGAGCAGACTCCCGCAGGCGCCTCGGGCACCGGCAAGTCCGACTCGCCCTCGACCAACTGCATCGACGGATGTGGAGACAAGACCAATCCAACCGCAGGAGCGGATTTGGGGGCGTCCCCCTATCTCGACGCGGGGTCGACGTCCGATTTGAGCAATCCGCCCGATCTCGCACCGAGCTGCAACACCATGATCTTCTCCAACATGACCGAGACGCTGGCGGAGTACGATCCGTCGACGTTCGGACAAACTTGCCTCGACTGCCACGACGGAGCAACTCATCCGGACGCGCTGCTCGGTGGCCGCTTGGTGCTTCTGCCCAAGTTCGACTTCGCCGGTCGCGTCGTGACCTTGACCGGCACCGGCGGCGAAGGCAGCGCGCAAGTTCAGGTCCCCGGCTCGACGGGTGACATCGCGGTGCTCACCAATTCGCTCGGCTACTTTTGGTGGCCGCGGCTGGTGAGAATCAACGGCGGCTACGGCTCGGGCGGATCGCTTCAGCTGGAGGGCACCAATAACCATCCGACCTTCCCGACACCAGCCGGGGTCAAGCTGTCGACGGGCGAGAAGCGCGTGATGTGCGAGAAGGCGCTCGACGGCAATTGCAACAGCTGCCACAACGATAGCATCGCGCCGCGAATTTTCTAACAGTCCTCCGCGCGATTTCTTTAATGCTCGTCGTCGCTGGGCACGATCTCGGCTTTGGCCGTCCGGAGCGTGCGCACGCCTTTCAAACGGTCGAGGTTGGCGCTGGCGCGACCACCCGACATCTCGGTGGCCTTTTGGTAACAGGCGCGCGCCTCTTCGATTCGATCGAGGTGCTCGTAAGCCATTCCCAGGTTGTTCCACATGTACGGTTCGACCGAGGCGAGCTCGGTGGCCTCCTCGAGCGCTTGGGCCGCGTCCTCGTAACTGCCGTCGTAGATGAGCGCCAACCCTAGGTTGTTCTGGGCGTAGCTCGATTTAGGATTGAGCTCTACCGCGCGTTGAAACGCGGCGATGGCGCTTTGCCGCCGGCCTCTTTGCAGTTGCACTCGCCCAAGCGTATTCCAGGCGGCCGAGCGGTTCGGCGATCGCTTCACCGATTTTTCCGCCAGGCGCAGCGCACGATCGAAGTCACCACTGCGAATGGAGTCGCGGGCCTCGCTGAGCAGCTCGTCGGTGCTTTGCGGCGAAGCATCGTCCGCTTTCGAAAGCGAAGGAGTGCCGCCATCCATTTCGACAGCGGCCACCACCTTGGACGGTTCGACCTTCGGCACATTTACCGTCGGAGATTCCACCTTGGTGGGCTCGACCAACTTTTGTACTTGGGACAGCGCCACACGCCGAGGCGGCGGGACCTCCTCTTCGCATCCAATCATGAGCATTGCGCCGGCAATCAGAAATCGGGAGAGCTGGGTTCGGGTCATGTTCGTACTCCTTTCGGACGGTCTCTAGAGCAGCCCCGGTGCCACCCATGATCGTCCGCGAATTCGACGCATTAGCCCCGACTGCGGGCGCCGAGACACGTCTTTTGGGTGTGTCTGGCATTCATTCCGGCTCGCTTTGCATGTACACTGGCGCGCCGCTCAACAACCAGGAGGCACCATGGCCAACGAATTCGTTCACATCGAGCTCAGCACCGACGACGTCGGCGCCGCAAAGAAGTTCTACAAGACGGTCTTCTCATCGTGGGAGTTCCAAGCGATGCCGAAGATGGACTACACCATGCTCAAGGCGGGCAAAGGCGCCGGCGGCGGACTGACCAAGAAGATGATGCGCGGCCAACCGACCGCGTGGCTTCCCTACGTCGAAGTCGACGACGTGAAGAACACCATCGCGCGCGCGACCAAGGCCGGAGCGAAGGTGCTCGTTCCGTTCCAGGAGATCGGTGAGATGGGCGCGATCGGAATCTTCATGGATCCGACCGGCGCCGCGCTCGGCGTCTGGGAGCTGGGAAAGCCAGCCAAGAAGTCAGCGGCGAAAAAGCCGGCCCAAAAATCGACAAAGACGTCCGCCACGAAAAAACGATAGCGCTTCGGTAAACCGTCCTTCCCGAGAGACTGGGACACTCACGTCCTAATACCGTTGGTGTCGCCGGCTAAACCGATGGCCACCTCCCGCGGCGAATCGCCACACTTTCCCGCACTTACCTCGTTGCGACTCTTGGCATCTGGCTTGCTCCTTTGGTGAATAAGTCAGACAAACCCAACGCCAGGAGCCCCCGATGAAAAAGCTACTGATGGTCGCCGCCTTCCTATTTCCCGTTGCGGCTCAAGCCGCTCCCATTCGAGCCATCCTGCCCTTCGCGCCGGTGAAATCGCAGATCGCCTCCGCCGCCACGCAGGCAGGCTTCACCCTCGGCAAGGGAGAGAAGCTCAGCATTCGCACGCTCTCCAAGGGCTCGTTCAACAAGCCCGGTGAAGTCGAAGCCAAGATCCTTTCGAAGTTTTCCATCGTCCCCGGCGGTCCGGTCGGCGAGCATGTGATCGCGACGGCAAAATTCAAGACCAACAACGTGGTCGATGGAACCATCGCCACCGGAGTGAAACAGGAGGGCCAGGTTTGGCAGCGCCTCCTGTTTGCTGAGCAAGCCGGAAAGTAAGCTTTACTTCGCGCAGACTTCGGCGGCGCGCGCCTCGGCGCGATCCACCTCTACCGCGAAGCGCTCAAAATCCGCGTAACGCGCTGGCTCCACCCTCCCGGCCGGCATTTCGAACTTCGCGTCGAACGCGAAGCCGTCCGGCGTGCGCGAAAGCGATTGCGACAGGGTACCGAACCCGCTCAGCGAGACGGGAGCGCCGAGCTTCAGCTGCAATCCGCTGGGCGTCTTGACCTGCGCTTCGATCCTCGTCGGTGCGGTGTACTCGACGTCGAGCGGCGTCTTGCGAACCGCCACGCCCACGTAACGTTTTTCGAGCAGCGACGGGAAGGGCGCGCCGAAGAGTAGACAGCCTCGATCGCGGCGCGCCAAGTGGGGGGAGTGAAAGCGATAGGTGAGCTCAAAGGGGCGATCGTCTTGATCTTGATTCTGCCAAGTCAGGTCGATGAGCGATGAACCGGGGAAAAAGTAGCCCAGTGTGTGCTGCTCGAACTCGGGACGCAGGCGATCTTGGGTGAGCTTTTCGATTCCTTCGCGCCATTCGAGCGCCGGCCAGCCAGTAAGATGCTCGTGTGCCACCACGTCAGCGCCACCATCGGCACTGAGCGAAATCTCGAGCCGCATCGCTCGCCGATCGTCGCTTTGCGACGGTAGCGTCACCAGCGCGGACGAGCCACCCAGTGAAAAAGCCTCCGCTCCGCGCAGCGGCGGGCTCAACAGGCCCATCGCTGAATGGCGAAAGCGGGGATCGACGAACCGGTCGCCGACTTTGAGGAGGGCCTGATCGAACGACTCCAGATCGGGCAGCGCGCCATCGAGCCGCGCCGCTTTCTGTGACCGCGCCAGCAAGATCTCCGACGGAATGTCGATCGCTTGCAAGAGCGACGCGAGCAGGGTAATGCGATTGCCCTCTTCTTTGGCCAGAGTCAACGTGGCCGGCAGCTCGATCGATCCGCCGTGACGGATGTGCTTGCGCACCCAGTCGTCGAGCGCGCGCATCTTCTCGTCGTCGCTGTGAGCGCCGCGAGTGATCTCCTTGGCGAAAGAGATGAGCTGCGCGTTCGCCCGAAGGGTGCCGAACTGCTGGTCGCGTAGATAGTCGCGCCAGCGATCGCGGGAAATCCCCGATCCCACGCGCACCGACGGAACATACTCGGCAAACGGCGTCGCCGCCGGCTCGGGAAACAGCTGGGCCATCTTGCGCCCGCCCCAGATCCAGATCTGCAGGCCGTCGGCGCGGCTTTGCTGAGCGGAGGGCGCATCGCCGCGGCGATCGATCTGGAGACTCATCGTTTCCGGCGCCACCACCACGTACTCGGTGCGATCGAGCGGCGCGTCGTATGAGCGAAAATAGAAACGTTCGGCTAAGAATCCGTCGGGAAACGCTCCGGCGGCCGCGGCCGGATCGACATACTCGAATTCCACGAAATCGCCGACTTCGAGATCGGGCGCGGAGATAGTCTGCTTCTCCGTGATCTCCTCGGGCTCGCGTGTGGTGCCGTCGGCTTTGACCGTGCGCAGCGTGAGCACTTCAGCGCCTTCGGGAATCTGCACCTCGCCCCATTTGTCGATGCCGTCCTTGGCCAGCACCTTGATGATGTTGTGAGTGAGCGTGAGGCGCGCGCCGGTGGGAAATACGCGAGTCACCGTGCGGTCGAGCACCAGCATCGCCGGTGCGCCGCTGCGCTTGGCGGCATTGGCCGCGGCCGCTTTCTCGAAATCGGCGATGACCTTCTTACCGTCGACGCGAAACGGATCAATGGTGCCGGGACAATCGCCGCCGCACAGCGCCTTGAGCGCGCGCGCAATTTCCTGACTCTCCGGAGTTTCGGCGAGGCCGCTCACCAGCGCACGGCGCGCGTCGACCGAACGTCCGAGCGTAATGAGCGCATCCGCGAGCTGCAGCCGATAGGTGGCGGTGCGCGGGTGACGATGGGCCAGTCCTTCGAACACGGAAGCCGCGCGATCGACACGTCCCATCTCGGCGAGCGTCTCACCGAGGCCCGACCAAAAGCCTTCACGGGTTCGATCGCGCGCGATCAAACGTTCATATTCAGCCACGGCGCCGTCGAGATCCCCCGCGCTTCGCAACAGATCGGCGAGCTCGCCCGATCCGCCCGCGCAGCGCGAAGCCTCTTTGGCCAGCGCCACCGCCCGCGCAAAATCGTGACGTTCACGTTTGAGCGACGCTTGCGCCGAGATTGCTGGACAGGCTTCGGGATTGAGCGTGAGCGCTTCGGCGAGGGCGTGTTCGGCCTCCTCATTCCATCCGCGCATTCTCAGCGCCTGATAGCGCGCAAACGGAAAACGCCAATTGCCGTGCGTGGTGCCCTTGGCCTCGGCCAAACGCTCGATGGCCTCGCGCGGATGGTCGAGCTCGAGATCCATGCCGGCTAAATTGTAGCGTGCGCGTTCGAGCGCAGGATCGACCGCCAGCGCATGTTCGTAGATCCTTCGTGCGCGATCGCGCGCCACGCTGGCCGGACGGGTGACATCGTCGGCGGCGATCTGCGCAGCCAGCAGAAGTCCGGCGCCGAATTTGGGAGCGACCTCGACCAGTTTTTCGGACTCGCCTTCAGCCACGATCGAGTCGCCGGCACGATAGGCCCCGTGCGCGTCGAGGAATCGAGCCAAAATTCCGCCCTGCGGGGCGCGCGACCAAGTGAGCGCCTGAGCGACCAGCTTCGCCGGCTTCGCCAGCTTCGCCAGCTTCGATCGATTGGCGGAGGCCGCCGATTTCTGCCCACTTGCGGGAATGTCGCCCGCGATTTCGAGCGGCGTTTCGCCGAATATCCCCGAGTCGAGCTGCACCCGTCCCTGCGGCGCCGCCATCTTGATCACGAAGCGATGCCAGCCGGCGGGAAGCGTCACTTGAATGTTTCGAACGTGCGACGGAAAGCGCCGCTCCTCGATCTCTTTCCACACTTCGTTGCCGTCGATGAACAGTCGATAGGGATCGTCGTTCTCGACCGTCCACACCACTCGCTGTGCGCGCGAAGTGTGGACGAATGTCGAGGCGTAGATCACGCCCGATCGCGCGCGGCCACCTTCGATCGAAAGGCGGCATCCGCGGGTCATTCGCGCGGTCCACTCGATGCGAGTGGCCGCCGCGTCCGGAACCGGCAGCAACGTATCGGGCGCAAATTCGCGCGCAAGATCGAGATGAGGAAGCGAACCGTAAAGCGGCGACAGCTGCCAACTCACCGGACATCCGGCGCGCGATTCGAGCGCCACCGCCTCCTCCTCGCGACCGAGACGTCGGACGTAAGCGGCGCGCAAGAGGATCAGACGCCGGCGCGCTTCGAACGGCAGCCGCTCGTCGTGAATCGCGGCCAGCTGCGCGGCCAATCGCGTCTGCCCGGACACCTCGCCCACCAGCGCTTCCAGCTTGTGCGCGGCCAGCTCGGCGATCGCCGGCCATGCCGGATCGGACGACCGCAAGGACAGAATTTCCAGCCAAAGATCGGTCGCTTGCTTCCAATCCCCGCTGTCGTGCGCCAATAGCGCGCGTCCGAAGAGCAGCGAAGCATCGGAATGACCGCCCCGCCCCGCCAGCTTCGCATCGAAGGCCGCGCGCGCGGCCGTGGATCGTCCGTCAATCGCCAAACGCCAGGCGGAATCGCTGGGCAACGTCGGCGAATTGGGTGAACGACCGGCGCCCTCGATCCGAGGTAGTCCGACGGAGGCGCAGCCCGCCGAAATGGTCATGAGCACCATCAACGCTGGCGACGTGAGTGAAAGTCGTTTCACTTTTTGTCCTTCTGCGTCTTCGGCACGAGGATCAGATCCTGACCGATGGCCGCGTCCACCTCGGATAAAAAGCGCCTGAACTCAGGATACTCCTTGGCGCTCACTCGATGACGTGGAACTTCGAGCAGCGCGGTCACCTGCACCGTGGTGCCTTTCGACTGCGCTTGAATCGAAAAAGTTCCGAACGGCGAGCTGAACGAGCGCTTGTCCGGAAGTTGTTGCACGCGAAATCCGGCCGGCACGGTGAGCGTGAGCAGCTCCTTCTGCCGAAATGGATAGCCTAGGATCAGATCGTGTTTGCGGACGGAGAGCCGCGCGTAGCTGCGCAAGAGCTCTCCCTCGTGACCCAGCGCGGGTGCGGTGAGCCCACCCTCCTCGTTCGCATGCGCCCAGCGCGGCACTGCGATCTGCGCCATCGCTTCCACCGGCTTTTCCAGATCGGAGAGCCCGGGCAGGCTCACTTGCTCCACATGTGCGCCTGGATGTTTCAGGTTCCAGCCCTGTTCGTACTTCTCGCGCTGCTCGCCCGGCGCCTGATAGTGCGATCGCCATTCGTGCGCGGCTTGGCCGGAGACACGCTGATGCTCTTCGATCTTGGCGCCACCCTTTTCGTCGAGCACGACGTGCCAACGGACCTCCGACTCGTTTTGAATGGCGGGCAACACCGGCGTGCGCCCGAGGCGCGATTCGGAGACCAGCAAAACCGGAATGTCCTGATCCTGCGCCGGCAGCTCGCTCGAGCCGGAAAACTCCGCCGTTCCATCGAGGAACAGCTCGTACTTGGGCACGTACACGATCGCGTGATCGAACGGTGCCAGCGACGCCGGCAATGGATCGAGATCACCACCTTGCCGCGTACGCGCCAGCACCAGCGTCGACTCGATGCCGACTTGCTTGAGCATCACCTTGAGCAAGCTCGCCTTGTCTTTGCAGTCGCCGAACTTGCGCGCAAAGATCTGGCTGACGCGATAGGGCTGATATCCGTGGATGCCGAACTCCAACCCCACGTAGCGAGTCGAGCGCACCACCAGATCGTAGATGGCGCGGATCTTGGCGCGCTCATCGCGCAGTCCGCGCACCGCGTCCTCGGCGGCCTTGGTGAGCGCCTGGTTGGGCTCGAGCTGCGGACGAACCAGTCCTTGATACCAAGCGGCCACGTCTTCCCAGCTGCGAAAAGTCGAGACGTGAAGGTAGGCGGCCACGTCGGAGAAGCCCGGCATGCCCGGCTCGATCTCAACCTTGGCCACATCGGGAGCGCTGAACGAATAGAGCTTTTCGTTTTGTCCGACATTTTCCACTTTTTGCACCAACCCAGCGAGCTTAGGCTGATTGAAATAGAGCGAGCGCGTATCCGGCGCGATCAGCAGGTAGCGCGTGTCGAGTCGCGGCAGCTCTTCTTGCAGAAAGTGCAGCTCGCCGAAGTAGTCGCCGATCAGGTTGCGGCGGCCCACGTCGGCCACGCTGTACTCGATGTCGAGCACGTCGCCCGGCTCGAGCGCGGGAAACTCCACGACTTCCGCGCGCACGTCGTAGTAGAGCCCGTACCAAGGCTCGGACATATCTCGCTCGCCCGCCCGCGCCGCCTCGAGTACATCGCCATTCTTCTTGTACACGCGCGCCGCGCGCAGCTCGATCGACTGCGTATCGGGCGTGTAGCGAACGTCGAAATCGCCTTGCTCGCGAGCCCCGCGTGAATCGAGGATCTCGACGATCCGCTGCTGAAAATTTTCTGAAAGTCCGTTCGGCAGCACGCGGGTGACGCTCGAATCGAGCAGCACGCGCGCCGATTCTCCCTCGGATTTCCCAAAAACTCGATCGGCAGTGCGTGCCATCACTGCCCGCACGTCCTCGGCGTAGGTGCGCGCCAAATCGCCCGCGCCGTGATTGCCTTTGGAGAGCGGCAACAGCTCGGTCAAATAGGTGCGCAGCTCGGGGTTTTGCGGCTTGAGCTCCAGCGAGCGTTCGAGCTCGGCCACTGCCGCGTCATCTTTGCCCATGCGGTGAAGTAGACGTCCGTGTCGCTCGGTGAGGCGCGCGTCATCGACCACCACCGACTGAAGCTCGCGCAAAGCGCGCTCCGCTTCGTCGAGCTTACCCGAGTCTTCGCACAGCTCGCTACGATCGATCTTGGTCTGCAAGCGATCGGGGCGCTGACGATCGATCCGATCGAGCAGCTTCTCGGCCAGCGCGTTGTCGCCTCGCCCGCGCGCAAAACCGTAGAGCTGAGCGAGCGCGTCCACGTCGTCGAAATCCGCTTCGGCGATACGCTGCAGCAGCGCTTCCACCTCGGTACGATGCCCGCGGCGAAGCGACAAGCTGGCTTGCGCCCGCAACACTCGCAAAGACGGATGCGCGGCCCCGAGGGGATCGAGCAGCGTCGCGCCCAGCGACGGCAGTCCACGTTCGGAGGCGAGCTCCACCAGTCGCAAGATCGGGCGGTAGTCATTGGGATCGGCTTTGAGCGCGGCACGCCACAGCTCCTCGGCGCGCTGCTCTCGATGACCGCGGTAGTAGACCTCTCCGAGCTCGTAAAGAAGGACGGCATCGCCACCGCCTTCGAGCCCAGCTTCGAGCGTCTTTCGAACTTCATTCTCGTCGGTCTTGGTTCCAGCCAGACGTAGATACGCCGTGCCCGAGTGCTCGCGCTCGGCGGCGCGTTCGAGCAGCGCCTCGGCCCGATGCTTCTCCGGATCTTCCGGTTGAAGATGCTTCAAGTAAAGCCCGAGGCTCGACAGCGCGGTCGCGTCGCGCGGCCTCTTCTTTGCCGCTTCTTCCAGCATTGCTTGCAGACTCGAGACTGAAAATTTCGGTGCCGCCGCGTGCGCATCGGTCACCGCTTCGAGGCGTGTGGCGTCGACCGAGCTCTCGAAAGCCAGCGGCTCTCCATCCGGCCGGCTGGTCCGCACGATGAGCGTGAGCGGCCCCTCGGTGCCCGATACTTTGATGAGGATGCGATTGTCGCCGGCGTGAAGCTCACCCCCCGCCACGTCCTGATCGAAATGGGCGACGCGATAGATCTCCTTCTCGAACACCAGCGTTCCGTTGATCCAAACCTTGATCGGTCCCGACGAGCCGAGTCGCAGCGCAATTCGCTCCGGCTTTTCCGTGCGCAACACCGTCGTGACGTACGCGGTTGCGCTGCTGTCGGGCCGAAGCACTAGATCGAGCGGAAGCGCGCCCTGATGCGCGATGGCCGGAAGCGGACGCCAACCGACCTGTCGCTCTTTTCCCGAAAAATGTTGGGCGGGATCGAAAGCGCTCTTTTCCGGACCGTAGACCGCTGCGTGACCGGCGCGGCCCTCGTTGTCGAATGGCCCGACCATCCAGAATCGAGTCACCAGACCGAGCTCACGACGAAGCCGCTCCGCCTCTTTTGTCTGTCCGAACCGGTCGAGCAATAGAGAGCGAAGGAATCTTGCGCGCGCGCGAACGTCCGGCAGCGCCTGACTGCTCTCCACGTGCGCGAAGAAGCGATCGAGCGCCGAACGATCATCGAGAAAATCCCACAGCTCGAGCGCACCGAAGAGCGAAACCACCGCCTCCGGCTTTCGCTCGGCGGCATCGAATTGCTTCAGGCGGTCGGCGAGCTCGGCGGAAAACGAAGTTTCGCCCGGCGCGGCAGGCGGCGTGGCAACCACCGCCGTCGAGGCTGAGCTCGCGCTTTCGACCGCCAGCGCCGAATGTCCCGCTCCCGCGAGCACAGCGCCACAAACCAGCCAACCCACCAGGCATCGAGGCATTCGACCGGCGAGCATAGCACTCTCTGGGCTTCAAGCGATTCTTGATTCTTCATAGGCACTTGAGTACGGTTCACGGGTGTCCCGCAGCAGCTTGGCGATTCGACCGTGCTAAAAGCCGTCCTTTCGGCCGCGCGTCCGAAACAATGGGTGAAAAACCTGTTCGTCGCCGCGCCGCTAATCTTCGCTAAGCGTCTCTCCGACGGACCGATCCTGAGACGCGGCTTCGCGGCGGTTGCCATTTTCTGCGCCATTTCGAGTGCGGTCTATCTGTGGAACGACATCGTCGACGTCGAAAAAGATCGCGCGCATCCGCGTAAACGTCATCGGGCGATCGCTTCCGGCAAGCTGAGCATTCGAGTGGCCAGCGTTTGGGCAGGCATTCTTGGTATCGGCGGTCTCGGACTCGGACTCATGTGGCTGGGGCCGGGATTCGCCTGGTCGGCGCTGGGATATTTGATCTTGAACGTGGCCTATTCGCTGTGGCTCAAGCGAGTCGTCTACCTCGACGTGCTGTCGATCTCGTCGGGATTCTTGCTGCGAGTCCTGGCCGGCGCGCTCGCGGTCGACGTGCACGCGTCGCCCTATCTACTGGTATGCACCGCGCTGCTCTCCTGCTACCTGGGGTTCGGCAAGCGCGCACACGAGCTCGCATCGGGCGGCGAACGGGCCGTGAGTCAACGCGCGGTGCTCCAGTACTACACCTCATCGGCGCTCAAGCTCGCGCTGGCGCTGACCGGTATTTCGACCATCCTCGCCTACGCGCTCTACACCGAAGCCGAGCACACGCGGACGTTCTTTCACACCGACAAGATGATCTTCACCGCGCCGTTCGCCATCGTCGGACTTTGGCGTTTTTATCGTTTGGTGAATCAGCCCGACAGCGATTCTCCGACGGAAGCAATGCTCACCGATTCGATCTTCGTGCTGAACCTAATCGCCTGGGCGATCGCCGTAACGCTCATCATCTATCTGTCGGGCGTAACCGTACCGCCGCACCCGGTCTGATCGTCGTCGTTTTTGCCGGACCTTTTCAACTGCTGTTCACCAACAGCCAAGTTAGCGCCGGCGCCGCGGTCGAGCAATATTCATCGTCGCCGAGGGGTGTGGATCACCTACGTCCCCGAGGCCGTTCCGCGCCGACGCTGCGAGCCACCACGATTTGAGTGTGAACGAGTCGCTCATGAATGAGCGTCAGAGCGAACTACCGCGAACGAACTACTTCGCCGTGAAGTCGACAAACAACCCAAAGTGGTCGCTCATCCAGACGTTCATGTACTGCTGATCGAAGGCGATCTCCATGGTGTTGATCGTCCCGAGCGCGCTTCCGTTCACGAACACGTAGTCGATGCGTGCGTGCGGGTTGGTGGCGTCGATGGTGTAGCCGTTTTGGCCGGGATTTTTGCTCGCCCACGTGTCGACGAACGCCGGCGGTCCAGCAATCATGGTCGGGATGGCGGGCTGCGTGGGCGTGGAGTTGAAATCGCCGCACACCACCATCGGTAAACCTTCGGAGAGATGCGTCGCCGTGTCTGCCAAGATGGTCTGCGACTCGTGCACGCGATCCTGGTCGTCGGAGCTGATCGAAAAATGGGTTGAGTAGAGATAGAGCCCGCCATGATCGGTGGCCAGCCGCACCCACGCCGCTTTGCGCGCCAGCCCATCTTCGTACGGCAGATCGATCTCGCCTTTGTCTGACGTCATCCAATCGGCGCGCGCGATCACCGCCACGCCTTCGCGATACTGATTCGACCAGGCGAGATGGGTCATCACCCAGTAGGCGCTCCAGGTGTGGCCGGTGAGCGCGGTGAGGTTGGTGGCGATGGCGGCCGCGGCGTTGTCGCTGCCGTTTCCCGATGCCGACTCACACGCCTCTTGCACCGCCAGCGCATCCACACCACGCGATACCGCTTCCGCCGCGATTCCACTTTCGCGCACATCGGGGCTGTCGAACAGACAATGCAAATTGAACGTGGCGATGCGAAACTCCGGCGCGTCAACCGCCAAGTCGGGCGCGAGCGAGCCATCCGAAGACGAACCGTCGGTCGATGCGACCACCGAAAGATCGTTCGCTCCTCCGCTCGCCAGATCCGGCGCCACCTCTCCGAACCCCAGGTCGCCTTGCACTTGCGAACTGGTCTGCCCGTGCTGACAGGCGAACAGAAACGAGGTCATCAGCAGCAGCGTCTTCATTGCAGTCTGCTTAACACGCGCAATCGCCCTTGTCATGAACTACGTCACTCCAAAGCTAGCGATTAAATTCACATTAAATGTAGTCTACTTACGGATCTCGTGCACGCCCTTGGCCC
>PLXG01000089.1 GCA_003153195.1 Myxococcales bacterium | reverse complement strand
GCACTTGAGCCGGCTGGCACCCTCCCGAGGTCGGCACGAGCACTGCACTGTTCGACTCCCGCATGGTTGACGCCCAAGAACAAGAATACGAAGAGTATGTGACCTCCGATGAGATCAGCCGCGACCTCGAAGGCCCGCAACGCATTCTCATCATCGATGACGAGCCGGATTTCCTGGAGGTTGCCACCGCTATTTTAGAAAACGCAGGTTTCACGGTGGAATGCGCCCGCGCCGCCGGCGAAGGAATTGCGCGCGCGATCATGAGCCCGCCCGACGTCATCCTGCTCGACATTCTTCTGCCCGGCTGCGATGGCATCGAGATCTTGGAGACCCTGCGCAACGAGCCCGAAACCGCGCAGATTCCGGTGCTGGCCTGCACCGCGCTCGGCCAGCGCGATTCCGGTCCCCTGCTCGTTCGCGCCGGCTTCGACGGCCTGGTCTCCAAGCCCATCGACTGGGTATCGCTGACCACTCGCCTGGAGCACATCGCATAATCCACCCGTCACCGCTTCGGCTTCGCGGCTCGCTCGCCGCCGACTGACAAGCGCTTGATTCGTTCGGTGACGCTTGATAGCGTCGCTCCCATGTTCACTGGAGCAATGACTGCATTGGTGACGCCCCTGCGCGGCGGTCAGATCGACGAAGAGGCGCTCCGCCGATTGATTTCTTGGCAGATCGAGTCGGGCATCGACGCGCTGGTTCCGTGCGGCACGACCGGCGAATCGGTGGCGCTGTCGGCCGAAGAGCAAAAGCGAGTCATTCGCATCACAGTGGAAGAGACGCGCGGGCGGGTGCCGGTCATCGCCGGCGCGGGCGCCAATTCCACCGAGCACGCCATCGCACTTTCCAAAACGGCAAAAGAGGCCGGCGCCGACGGACTTTTGCAAGTGACGCCCTACTACAATCGCCCGCCGCAAGAGGGACTGTTTCAACATTTTCGCGCCATCGTGAACGAGGTGAGACTGCCGACGGTGGTCTACAATGTTCCAGCGCGCACGGGTTGTGATCTGCAGGTTGACACCGTGGCGCGGCTCTGCGAGCTCGAGGGCATCGTCGGCATCAAAGAGGCGAGCGGCACCGTGCAGCGCACGCAGGCGATCTTGGCGCGCGTGGGCGATCGACTGACGGTGTTCTCCGGCGAAGACGCGATCAACTTTCCGCTCTACGCCGTCGGCGCCAAGGGCTGCATCTCAGTGGTGTCGAACATCGCTCCCAAGCTCATCGCCGACTGCTGGGATCGCGCCTTTGCCGGCGACATGGCGGGCGCACGCAAGCTGCACGCAGAATCGCTGCCGCTGGCCGACGCTCTCTTCATGGAGCCGAGCCCGATTCCGACCAAGACCGCGCTCTCGCTGATGGGAAAGATGACCGCCGAGCTGCGACTGCCGATGGTGCCGATGTCTGACAAAGGGTGCGAGCACTTGACCTCGGTGCTAAAAAAGAGCGGACTGCTTTCGTGAGCGACTCAAAAGACAGCGGCGAACGCCGGCTTCGCATTGCCGTGCCCGGTGCCAGCGGCCGGATGGGACGCAGCATCATCCGCGTAATCGCCGAGACACCGTCGGTAGAGTTGGTGTCCGCCATCGCGCGACAAGGATCTCCTTTCATCGGGCAGGACGCCGGGGTGCTGGCCGGGCTGCCTCCGCTCGGCGTGATCGTGCGCCATGAGCTCGAGGACGCACTGCTTCGCGCCGACGTGATCATCGATTTCACCGCGCCGATGGATACCGCCGTCACGGCTACCCGCGCCGCCGGACACGATGTGGCCATGGTCATCGGCACCACCGGTTTGGGCGAAGCCGAAGAGCGAGCACTGCTCAAGGCAGCGGAGCAAATTCCGATCGTGCGATCGAGCAACATGTCGCTAGGCGTGAACGTACTGTTCGGCCTACTCAAGCAAGCGGCGCGTGCGCTCGGCAACGACTACGACGTCGAAATCGTCGAGCTTCACCATCGGCAAAAGAAAGACGCTCCATCGGGCACCGCGCTCAGCATGGCGCAAGTGGTGGCCGATGCGCTCGGCCGCGATCTCTCGGCGGTCGGACGTTACGGCTGGCAAGGTCAGGTGGGCGCGCGCTCAGAATCGGAGATCGGCG
Organism: Myxococcales bacterium; assembly: GCA_003153195.1. Classification (GTDB taxonomy): domain Bacteria; phylum Myxococcota_A; class Polyangia; order Palsa-1104; family Palsa-1104; genus PALSA-1153. The sequence continues at coordinate 6,482 of PLXG01000089.1, read as the reverse complement.
TCATGGCTGTGCGCGGCGGCGACATCGTCGGTGAGCACACCGCCTATTTCTGCGGGCTCGGCGAGCGGATCGAAATTTCTCACCGCGCCTCGTCGCGCGACACTTTCGCGCGTGGCGCCGTGCGTGCGGCCACTTGGCTGCAGGACCGCGATCCAGGGCTCTACGACATGCAAGACGTCCTCGGCCTTCGGTGACGCGACCTTCGGAATGAAAGACTCCAGTCTCTATCGCCAACTCTCGACGGAGGCGATTCATCCTCGCGCCGCGGAGCTCGATCAGATGTCGATCGATCAGATCGTCGGCTTGATGCTGGCCGAGGAGAAGAACGCGCAGAAGGCCGCCTACGCTGCGCGACACGAAGTGGCGCAGGCCGCCAAGATGATCCATCGCGCACTCGGGCAAGGCGGCAGGCTCTTCTACGTTGGCGCCGGAACTTCGGGCCGACTGGGCGCCATCGACGCCGCCGAGCTTCCGCCCACCTTCGGATCCGATCCCGGACAGGTGTTGGCGGTGATCGCAGGCGGTCCGCCGGCGATGTTGCGATCGATCGAAGGTGCCGAAGATCGCACGCACGGATCCACGCGCAAGCTGGCCGCGTTCAAGCTGGGGCCGCGCGACGTGGTGTGCGCCATCGCCGCGTCGGGAATGACTCCGTTTTCACGGGCAGCGCTCTCCTTCGCGCGCAAACGTGGCGCCAAGTCGGTGTTTGTGACCTGCGTGCGCGATCCCGGCCATCGTAAGCTCGCCGATGTAGTGATCGCCGCCGAGGTGGGTCCGGAGTTGCTGGCTGGTTCGACCCGGCTGAAGGCGGGCACCGCCACCAAGATGATCCTGAACGCGCTCTCCACCTCCACCATGATCAAGCTCGGCAAGGTCTACAGCGGGCGCATGGTCGACGTGCTCGCGTCCAACCGAAAGCTGCGCGATCGCGCCAGGCGAATCGTGATGGAGCTGGCCGCCGTCGGCGAGAAGACCGCACGCAATCTGCTCAGCCGCGCCCGCGGGAAGCCCAAGCTGGCCATCGCGATGGAGTGGCTCGATGTGCCGCGCGACGAAGCCGAGCGACGGCTAGTCGCCGCCGATCAGAATCTTCGTGTGCTGGGGAAATCGCAGGCGACGGCGAACCAGGCCGCGCAGAAAATTTCCAAAGGTCCCGACACGACCGCGCGAAAACGTCCAGTCGCCGCGCGAAAACGCGTCAGGTAAAGACGTCGGCGACGGTCACCAGACCGCGCGGGGCCGATCGCAGACGCCCGAGCGCGTTCACCATCGTTGCCACGGTGCCGCGGTCGCCTTGCGTCCCGCCGGTGATGGTCATGTCCATGGGTGGATCAGAGACCAGCACGATCCGATCGCGCGGATCGGGCGGATGTGCGTACATCTCGAGCAAGTAGCGAATGCGCTCTTTGCCGCCGACCTTAGCGACCGCACGTTGACGGAGCCCGCGACATCGCCCCTCACCGTCGACCACCGGTTCGAGCGTCTCTTCATACGACTCGATGACCCAACCGAGCCCGCGCGCCACCAGCGTCGCCGATTCGCGCAGTCCCACGTGGCCGATGCGTCCAGCTTTGGCCTCAGCGCGCCACTCGGCTTCGGTGAGCCCTTCGCCCACTTTTTTGCGCAGCGGTCCGCGCCGTTTGGCCGCGTCGACCACGCGCTCCACCGTGACGCCGTCGACGCTCACGCAAGCGCCGGCCAGCTGCAGCACCAAGCGATCCATCACGAAGCCGGGATTCACGCCGGTGCCAAGTAGGGTAATATTGGCGTGCTTGGCGCGCTCGTCGAGCCGCGCCCAGGTGATCGAGTCGACCACCGGCGCCGACATCTCTTCGCAGGTCGACACCAGATGGGCGCGGTGGCGCAGCGCCGTCTCTAGATCGGCCACCACGCTGCCGAATTGAGAGGTGGTGCAGAGCGCGATCGCTTCGATATCGCGATCGAGCGCACCGTCGAGGCTAGTTTCGATGCGCACCTGATCAGACGCGCCCGGCAAAAGCTCGCTCAGACATTTTCCTCTGAGCGCGGGATTCAGATCCACCGCAGCGTGCAACTTGAGCTCTCGGCGGGCCAAGATGGCGCGTCCCACTTCGATACCAATCGGACCGAGTCCGACCAGCGCAACATGAATTTGTTGGAGGCCCATCAGGTCCCTCCTTCGCCGCTTACGCGTTCCATCACACTGACGGCGACGCGACGGAGCGACTCTTCCATGAGCCCCAGGCGTTCACCTTCGACGGTGATGAGCCCCTCGAGGGTCGACACCCGCTTCTGCGCCAAATCGACCAGCCGCGCGTGCGCCGCGCCGATCTGCTTCTCGGCCGCGTCGACGTCGCGCTTGAGGCGTTGAATGCGCTCCTTGCGTTCGGCGCTTTCGTTCTCCGCTTTTTTGGTCCGCTCGGCTTGACGCTGCAGCGCGCCTTCGAGCAGCTGCTTTTCACGCATCAGAATTTCCAGCTGCGCTTCGGTTTCGGCCACCCGCGTGCGCAGGTCGTTGCGCTCGGCGATCGCCAGCCGCTCTTCCTTCACCATGCGCTCGGTGCGCGCGCGCTCGTGAACCGCCGCGGCACGCGCTCGCTCGATCTCCGCGTCCTTGCGACCGAGCTCGAGTGAAAGCTCGAGCAACCGCGTGCGCGACTGCGACAGCTGCGCTTCGATGCGCTGCACCTCTTCGCGCGGCGGCAATCTCTTTTCCATCGCGTTCAACTTGGCGTCGCGATCGCGAATTTCCCGACGCAGCGCCTCGACCTCTTGCTCGCGCTCGCGCAGCGATTGCCGCATTCGAAGCGCGCGCTCCGACCGCTCCTTGGCCTCGCGCTCGACATCGGTGAGCAGCCGGGCGAAGCGATCTTTTTCCGCCTCGGCGATCTCCAGTTGGGCACGCTCTTCGGCGGCGCCAGTGGCAAGCTTTCGCTCCAGCTCTCCGGTGTCGGTCTCCAACTTACGAATGTGCTTGCCGATCTCCGACGAACGTTCGCGCTCCTCTTCGGTAGCACGGTGCGCATCTTCCAGCTCGCGCTCGAGCGCCACCACTTTGATACGGAGCTCATCGGCCCGCGCTTCGGCTTGCACCCGTACTCGCTCGATCTCGTGGCGCGCCGACTCTTCGTCGTGCACGTTGCGCTCGGCACTCGCGCGCGCCGCTAGCACCGCCGCGTCACCCTCTTCGCGCGCCCGCGCCAACTCTCGCGGAGGCGCCGACCGATCTTCTTCCAGCTCCTTCGACAGTCGCTCGACTTCGGCTTTGAGCGCCTTGATCTCGACGAGCGCCTGCTTACGCTCCGCTTCGCTACGAGTGAGCTCTTCGCGCAACGTAACCGCTTTTTTGGTCGCCTCTTCCATCGCACGCATCAGCTCCACCGACGCCAACTTTCGCGCGTCCTTGAGCTTGCGCACCGTATCGTCACGAACTTCAGCGGCGGCGGCCTCGGCATCCGAGCGCGCCTTCATGTTCTTCCAGCTCTCGGCGCGCGCATCGGCTTCTTTGACGCGCAGCTTTTCATTTTCTCTTTCGAGCACTGCGATTCGCTCGCCGAGCGCGGTCTCGCCGGCGCCGACGTCAACCGCCACATGCAGCTCGACCTCGCGACTCGGACTCGACGCGATCGGCGCAAATGTTGGCGCATGCACCGCTTCGGACAGCTTGAGCACTTTGCCGCTGGCGATCGCGAGCTGTTTGCGGGTCTCTCGCTCACTTGCTTCGGCACGTTCGGCGCGCTGACGTGCTACGTCGGCCGCGGAGATCGCGTCTTGAACTTTGCGGTTCTCGTTTTTCAGCTCGGCAATGTACCCGTCGCGCTCGGCCAGCTCGATGCGCAGATCGGCCATCGCCTTGGCGTGTAAGAGCGCCGCCTCTTTGAATTCTTCGATTCCCTTCTCGCGGGTGGCGAGCCGCAACCGCAGATCTTCCAGCTCGCTTTTCAGCGCGGGAGAAACTGGCGCCGCAGGTGCAATCGCAGCGATCGGTGCAACCCGTGCGGCCTGGGCAGCGACTGGCGCGACCGGGGCGACTGGCGCGACCGGGGGGGCGACTGGCGCTATTGCCGCCGCAGTTGCTTTCGCCGCCGGAGATACGCCGGTCGCGGCCAAAAGCTCCGACACCGGTAGCTGCACCACGCCATACCCACCGACAGTCGCGCGTTTTCCGCCGGCGATCGCCACGTACCAGTCGACGCGCTCGCCCTTCGGCACCAAATTTCCGTCGAGGATCGGCTCCGGATCGGTGACGCCGTACTCGGCCAGCGTCGCGCCAGCGAATCCGGCTTGGCCGATCATCTTCACCGGCCCGAAGGTGGGCTCGAGGCGATCGACCAGATCGTAATAGGACATTCCGCTTCCGCCCACACCGGCGCTCTCGGCCGATCGCGCCGCAGCCACCAACGTGCCGCCGTTTTTCAGCGCCGACTTTGCCGCTGCCATCGCCACTTCGATGGTGAGCGGATCTAGATCGAGCGCGAGCACCACGTCGCACGGTTCGGCGGGCGCAGCACTCGGCGCGTTCGGTGGAACCAAGGTCGCACCGTGGCTGGAGAGGAATCGAACCGCGTCTTCATCGAGGGGTGAAACCGAAAAAACGCGGGCAGAGTTCCAGAGCTCCTGGACGTAAACGCAGGTGGCGAGGCGGCGCAAGCGAGCGGTGAGCATGATCGAAATTCATCGTACCACGATCGAGAAAAAGATCGGGCTCGGAAGCAAGGATGTTGTAAAACAGTGCAATGCGCGACGACGGTCCGCTCGTACAGATAGACGATCAAGGTTCGATGACGGTTCCAGCCGAGCTCACCGAGCAGCTCGCCACCACGCCTGGAACCTATCGACTTCTGCCACCGACGGCGAATCTGATTATCCTGCAGCGATCGGGCGCGGCAAAAAAAGAAAAAGGCCGCGTGATTCTCTCCGGTGCGATCGAGCGCGCCGGTGGTCTCGTCGACGTGCTGCAGCTCATTCACGGAAATCAGTGGACCGGACGACTCTCGGTATTTTCCGGCACGACGCTCAAGACGATCCACTTTCGGCGCGGCGAGATCACCGCGGCAACCTCCAACGTTCCAGAGGATCGCGTGGGTGCGATCCTCTATCGCTACGGGATGATCACCGAGTCGGTACTCGATAGCGCGCTGAAGTCCTGCGGTCCGACCACGCGGCTCGGACAGATGCTGGTCAAAGACAAAGTCATCTCGGCACACGATCTCTTCAGCTACATGCGCAAGCAGGTGGAGGAGATCTTCTTCAGCACGCTCACCATGCCCGACGGATCGTTTTCGTTCTTTCGACTTTTGAACGACGCGGACGCTTTGCCTTCGCAACTGAAGATTCCTACCCATGAGCTGCTACTTCAGGGCGTAAGTCGCATCGACGAGCTCTCCTACTTTCGAGAGAAATTACCGTCACCCGATCTAGCGCTTTTCCGTCGCCAACCGGCGCCGTCGAAGGCACTGGCGGAAAAGGAGAAGACGGTGCTCGACCTGGTCGATGGAGTGCGCACGGTGGCGGAGATCACGCGCCTGAGCCGCCTCGGTGAGCTCGACGCCACCAAGATCATCGTTCAGCTCATTTCCGGCGGCTACATGCAGCCGCAGACCAAGGCGCAAGCCAACGAAGAGCTGATCTCCACCTATAATAGGGTGTTCGCCAAGATCTTCGCGGCGGTCGCCGGACGTGACAAAGCGGCGTCGCTGGTGACGGGCGTGAGCGCGTTCCTCGCGTCGGAAGACGAATCGGGTCCGCTCTTTCGGGACGTGCAGCTCGAAACCGACGGAACGATCTCGGCGAAAAAAATGCTCGCCAACCTGGGCGCACAGCCGGTGCCGGCCGAAGCGCAGCACGAGTTTTTGCGCCACGCGCTCACCGAGCTGAGCTTCTTCGAGCTCTTCTTCGCCGGCGAAGCGATCGGCTTTTCAGACGTAGCGTTTCACGAGGAGCTGAACCGAATATCCGCTGCGCTGAAGCGTTAAAGCGCACTTCACTTCTCTGCCACTCAAGTCATATCGCTTCAGCTGAATCTTTCTCTATGTATTGATGCTTCTGCAGGCGTGCTCGGAAGACGCATTTCAAGTCGCGAAAACAACGTACGTCTTCCCGTTTTTCGCGCGGCTTTTTCTCTTGACACCGGCGGGGACCAGCCCTATGTTTTCCCGCAGATAAGCGAATAATCGTTCCAATCCCTCCACCGTTTTTCGCTCCGTTCCCCACTTTTAAAAAGAACTGTCAGAAGGAGAATCCGCACATGAATTTGACCGAGCTGAAGCGCAAGAAGATGACCGAGCTCATTCATATGGGCGCAGAGCTCAACCTCGAAGGCGTGAACGCGATGCGCCGACAGGATCTCATCTTCGCGTTGCTTCAGCACACTGCGATGAACAAAGGCGAAGTGTACGGCGACGGCGTCCTCGAGACCCTGCCCGACGGATTCGGATTCCTTCGCTCACCCGACTACAACTACCTGCCCGGTCCGGATGATATCTACGTCTCGCCGTCGCAGA
>PLXG01000136.1 GCA_003153195.1 Myxococcales bacterium | reverse complement strand
CGCAACGACGACATCGACCGGCAGCAGCACTTCGACCTTCTTCTCTTCGGCGCGCTTGAGGAATGCGCGCGCCAGCGCCATCTTGTCTTCTTCGACTTTGGAACGACCGACGTTTGAGCCGCGGGCTTTCAAAAAGGTGTTGGCCATCGCGCCGCCGATCAAAAACGCATCGACCCGTCCGAGCAAGTTCTCCAGCACGCCGATCTTGTCGGAGACTTTTGCGCCGCCGATCACTGCCAGATAGGGTTGCTCGACGGTACCGAGCAGTCGTCCCAGAAAATCGATCTCTTTCTTCATGAGCAGCCCGGCGCCCTTTTCGGCGACGAACTTGAGCATGCCGACGGTCGACGCATGTGCGCGATGCGCGGTGCCGAACGCATCGTTGACGTAGACATCGGCGAAGCCGGCCAGCTGACGTGCGAACATGTCGTCGTTGGCCTCTTCACCGGCGAAGAAGCGCAGGTTCTCGAGCAGCGCCACCTGACCTTCGCGCAGATCTTGAACCACCTTGCGCGCGCCGTCGCCGATTGCTTCGTCGGTGAGCAGCACCTCTTGCTTGAGCAGCTCCGCCAGCCGCGCGCCCACCGGCTCGAGCGACAGGCCCGGCGTGGGACCTTTGGGACGGCCGAGATGCGAAGCCAGCACCACGCGGGCGCCGCGATCGATGGCGTGCTGAATCGTCGGCAGCGCCGCGCGAATTCGCGAATCGTCGGCTACGCCCTTGGCTGGCGTGAGCGGGACATTGAAATCGACGCGAATGAAAACGCGACGACCCTCGATGGGAAGATCTGCGATCGACTTGATCATGCGATGGCTACAGACCTTTTTCGGCCACGAACTTGGCGAGCTCGTAGAGGCGCGTCGCGTAGCCAGTTTCGTTGTCGTACCAGGCGATCACTTTCACCATGTCGCCGAGAACCATGGTGAGCGGCGCATCGAGCGTGGCCGAGTGCGCGTCGCCGTCGAAGTCGATGGAGACGAGTGGCTCTTCCGATACAGCCAGCACGCCCATGAAGGACGGATTGGAGGCGGCCTTTTTGAAGGCCTCGTTGACGCTCTCTTTGGTGGCCGGCTTTTCCAAACGCGCCACGAAGTCGACCATCGAGACGTTCGGCGTCGGTACACGCACGGCCATTCCGTCGAGCTTGCCCTTCATCACCGGCAACACTTCTGCCAGCGCCTTGGCCGCGCCGGTGGTGGNNATCATCGACAGCGCCGCCGCGCGCGCACGACGAAGATCCTTGTGCGGCAGATCGAGAATCTGCTGATCGTTGGTGTACGAATGCACCGTCGTCATCAGGCCGGAGATGATGCCGAAGTTTTCTTGCAGCACTTTGGCGACCGGCGCGAGGCAGTTGGTGGTGCACGATGCGTTGGAGATGATGTGGTGCTTATCGGCTTGATAGGTCTCGGTATTGATGCCGAGCGCAAGCGTGATGTCCTGGCCTTTGGCCGGCGCGCTGATGAGGACCTTCTTCACGCCGTCGCGAAGGTGGAGCTTGGCTTTGTCGCCGTCGGTGAACAGTCCGGTCGACTCGAGGACGATTTGAACGTTCTCGGCTTTCCACGGAATCTTCGCCGGATCGCGTTCGGCCGTCACCTTGATCTTACGACCGTCGACGATGATGCCGCCGTCATCGGCAGAAACTTTGCCGGGGAAATGGCCATGCACCGAGTCGTGTGCCAGCAAATAGGCGATGGTCTTAGCGTCCGTGAGATCGTTGATCGCGACGATCTCCATATCTTTGGCGTAGCCCGACTTCTGCCAGGCGCGAACCACCGAACGACCGATGCGACCAAAACCGTTGATGCCGATCCGAGTTGCCATAGACGAATCTCCTTCGAGGCCCGGAACCATAGTTCCGCGCCCGACCTTCGTCAACGATCTAACGATCGAAAAAAGCAGCCGGCTTGGAGGTTAAAGTTTGGAGACTGAAGGTGATTCTTAGAAGGGAGCGATTACTCGTTTTCGAGCTTGATGTCGCTGGTGAGCAGGCCGATGAGCTCGGTCGAGAGCGAGACTACGTCGCGCGAGTCGTATCCGTCGGTCTTGAGTTTGCGAAAGATCGCTTTGGCCATGATGCGCATGGCACGCTCGTTTGCGGCTCGTCCGTGTCCGTCTGAAAGTTCTTCGCGTCCCAGTAACTGGGCCATAGGGCCTCCGGTCCAATGCGGGTTTCGTCTGTGCACCGAGCGTGCCGTCGCCTGTTGAGTTTCAACTATATGAATTTATTAGTCATGGTCCGACCTTATGCGAAGGGGGCTGCGCGGATTCGCGGCATTAGGGTGCGAATCGTTTTGCGCACCGCCGCATACGGCCCGATGTGCTAGCCGTGTTTCAGTCATGGATGGTGGTTCAGATTCGGTGGTCGTTTTTTCGCCGCTTCAAGAAGAGGAGCCGGCTGCGATCGCGCGCGCCGCCAAACAGCTGGGCGCGAAAGTAGAAGAGCTCGAAGTCGTCCGCCGCTCGCTGGATGCGCGAAAGGGCCATCCGATCGGATTTCGATTGGAGATCGCTAGGCTGGGCGTGGCCAATTTCGGCATCTCAGATTCTGGCGGAAACGATCTGTCGCGCCCAGTACGAGTCGGCGCGCGCGTGGTGATCGTCGGAACGGGTCCGGCTGGAACTTTTGCCGCTGAGCGACTGACTCGCGTGGGCGCAGCGGTCACGCTGGTCGACATTGGCAAACCGGTGCAACCGCGCCGTCACGATCTCGCTCATCTCACCCAGCGTGGCGAGCTCGACATCCGCTCGAACTATTGCTTCGGCGAAGGTGGCGCCGGCACATTCTCCGACGGAAAATTGTACACGCGCTCGAAAGACCGCAGCGGCGTGCGATCGGTTTTGCAGACGCTGGTCGAGTGGGGCGCCCCGCCTTCGATCTTGGTCGACTCGCGGCCGCACATCGGCTCGAATCGGCTGCCAAAAATTTTGATCGAAGCGCGCGAACGACTGGAACAGCGAGGCGCACAATATGTTTGGGGCGACGGAGTGGTCGATCTACTGACGGCGGGCGGCAGCGGAAGCACCAACGGTAGAGTGGTGGGCGTTCGCACTGAAAGTGGCCGCGAGCTCATTGCGGACGCGGTCTTGCTCGCCATCGGACACTCGGCCAGGCCGCTGTATGAACGACTGGCCGCCGTCGGTGTGGCCATGGAGGCCAAGGCATTTGCCGTCGGTGCGCGCATCGAACATCCGCAGTCGCTGATCGACAAGCAGCAATATGGAAACGCGTGGGAGCATCCGCGACTGCCGGCCTCGTTCTATGAGCTCACCGCGAAAGTGACGACCACGCAGGCCGGCGAGCGAGGCGTGTACAGCTTTTGCATGTGTCCGGGCGGTTGGGTGGTCGACTCCGCCACCGAAGAGGGCGCGCTCTGCACGAACGGCATGAGCCTCTCGCGTCGCGATTCGCCGCTCGCCAACGCCGCCCTTGTGGTTACCGTCGAGCCGCGCGACTACGGGGAGAAATTTGGCTCAGGTCCGCTTGCCGGTCTGGCGTTTCAGCGCGCGATCGAACGCGCCGGTTTCGAAAAGGGTGGCGGAAAGTTTCGTGCGCCGGCGCAGCGCGCGTCCGATTTCATTCGGGGTGTGCCAACCGAGACGCCGCTCAAGTCGACCTATCGTCCGTCTATCGCCGGCGGAGACGTTCGCGGTGCGCTCCCCGAATTCGTCGCCGATGCGCTCACCCGCGCGCTGGCTCGATTCGAACGATCGATGCCCGGATTCGCAAACGGACCGGCCCAGTTCGTGGGCGTCGAGACCCGAACCAGCGCGCCAGTTCGCATCGTGCGCGATGCGCGCCTCACCTCGCCGTCGCACCCCGGACTTTACCCCTGCGGCGAGGGGGCAGGGTACGCTGGTGGCATCGTATCAGCGGCGCTCGACGGATTGCGCTGCGCCGACGCGATGGTGTCGGCCTTATAGCGCGCGACGGCCCGCTCTTAGCTGGCGACTGCGGTCAATCGCGCTTCCAGCGCCTTGCGCTGCGTGAGCGTCAAATTTCCGAACTTGATGCCCATGGCAAAGCCGCGCTCCGATTCGGTCGCCCATTGCACCGTGCCCACCAAGTCGAGCGGCTTTTCTTCCGCCGACTCGATCTCCTCTTCGACGAGGAATAGACGAAAAGAGAGAAACGATCCCTCTTTCAGCTGGCGATTGATCTCGATGCAGACGCCACCCATAGAGACGTTGCGGGTGGTGCCGGTCTCCGCTCGTCCGTCGAGCTGAAGCTCCACCGACAGTCGAATGTCGAAGCGCGGCGCGCTTCTCAAGTTTTCATGATTGGTGCTCATTCCGAGTCCTCTTCGCCGCCTTCGAGAAAGTGTAGGAAGGTATCGATGTATTTTTGCGTCTGTTCGTCGAGCGCACCGAACTTGATGCCGATCTGAAAGCGATCCTTGATGCGCGAGCTCCAAACCACCATTCCGCGCACCGCGATCTGCTCGGAGAATCCCTGTTCGAAAAAGATCAGTGCCAGGCCAAGATCGCACACCGTTCCGATCTCCATGGCGGATACCAGCTCGAGACACAATCCGCCGCGCGAGACATTGTAGGTGCGTCCGATCATTCGTTCCACGCCGACGCAGACCTCGACCTCGAATTCGGTGGCGTAGCGCGGATGCTGACGGTTGTCGTTCATTTCGGTTGAGCTCCAGTGAGTGCACCGCCAGTCAGACCATCGAGGACGGCGGTGAGCTCTTCAATTTGCATTCGTCGTTCGGAAGAGGGAGAGGCGGCACCCAGCTCTTTCGACTCTTCCAGGAGAAGTCGCTTTCGCGCGAAATAGGTCTCCGCGACGCGGGTCGTGAGCGCCTCTCGGCGAACCGCAATTCGCTGCGCCTCTCGGCTGATCGCGAGCTCGTCGTGATGAAACACCAGTCGATCGAGATTCCAGCGTGCGCCCACTTCGATGTGCCACTGATCGCCGCTGTAGAGGGTGGGCGAATCGACGGTCTCCGCTGGATGCAGATACTGAAGCGAAGAGACTCCGTGAGTGTAATGAACGTCGATCTCGGGGAGAAGCGCCGACTTGTTCACCCGCCGAATCCAGCTGGTCACCCGCTCCGGCTCGACCAGCGCGTAACGAATAGCCGCCCGCTGCAGCGTATAGACCGACGGCTCTTCTGAACTTTTTGCCGGCCTGGCGTCGTCGGGACGGGCCCACGCAGATTGGCCGCTCGACACCACGCAGAGAAGGGCGAGCGGATGGGCTATGCGACCGACAAGGCGAGACACCGATCGATGGTCGCGCGTGCGCGCACTTTGTGTCAAGGAACACCCGGTCATCTCGCACCTCACGCGCACCTGGTCCAGTCGCTTTCGTTATCGGGCGCGGCCGGGAAAAGTTGCGTCCAAAATGCGTGCGATTCGAAGAAAAGCTTCGTCGTCGCATCTTGACTGACCAGATGTTCAGCCGCATAGTTATTTGATGACCGCGCAGACGGCATTGGGGGTTGGGTCTGCTTTGTGGACAGCCAACGCCCGCACGGTTTTGGGGCGGCGATATCTGCGAAAAGATTCAGATGGCGTGCTTCTCGAGGCGCCCGAAGAGATGTTGGCTCGCGTGGCCCATGCGGTCGCCGAAGCCGAGCGCGCCTACGGCGCCGATCCCAAGCCGATTGCCGAACGATTCTTGCGTGCGCTCTCGCGACTCGAGTTTCTGCCCAACTCCCCTACATTAATGAATGCGGGACGCGAGCTCGGGCAGCTATCGGCCTGCTTCGTTCTACCGGTCGGCGATTCGATGCCCGAGATTTTCGACGCAGTGAAGTGGGCTGCGATTATTCAGCAGACGGGCGGCGGCACTGGATTTTCGTTTTCGCGACTCAGACCTTCTGGCGACGTGGTGAACTCGACCCGCGGCGCGGCGTCGGGGCCAGTGTCGTTCATCGAGGTGTTCAACAGCGCCACTCAAGCGATTCGGCAAGGCGGCGTGCGGCGCGGCGCCAACATGGCGGTTTTGCGCGTCGACCATCCCGACATCCTCGAGTTCATCGCGGCCAAAGCGGATCCGGCTCGTCTCACCAACTTCAATGTTTCGGTGGCGGTCACCGATCGGTTCATAGCGGCGGTAAAAGCCGACGGCGAATACGAGCTGATCAGCCCACGTAACGGAGGCACCGGGACGGGGCGTCGCCTGCGCGCCCGGCGAGTGTGGGAGTTGATCGCGCAGTTGGCGTGGAAGAGCGGCGAGCCCGGCGTCATCTTCATCGACCGCGTCAATCGCGACAATCCCACACCCGCGTTGGGAGAGATGGAGTCGACCAATCCGTGCGGAGAGCTCCCGCTTCTGCCGTTCGAGTCGTGCAACCTCGGCTCGATCGACGTGGCCAAGTTCGTACGTGAAGGTGATTTCGATTGGCCGCGGCTAGCCGAGTGTGTCCACTTGGCGGTGCGCTTTCTCGACGACGTCATCGACGTGAATCGTTATCCGCTGCCGCAGATCGAGGAGATCACGCGCGGCAATCGCAAGATCGGCGTGGGCGTGATGGGACTGGCCGACGCGTTCATCGAGCTCGGCCTCGCTTACGACTCGGACGACGCGGTGAAAATGGCAGACAAGTTAAGCGCGTTCATCGGCCATGAAGCCGATCGCGCGTCGGAGGAGCTGGCCGAGGTGCGCGGCGCTTTTTCGAACTTTGCCCAGTCGCGGTGGGCCAAGGCGGGGAACAAACCGCGGCGAAATGCGACCACTACCACCATCGCGCCGACGGGAACCCTCAGCATCCTGGCCGGTTGTTCGGGCGGCATCGAGCCGCTCTACGCCATCGCGTTTCAGCGCCACGTGCTTTCGGGCACGCGACTCGACGAAGTGCATCCGCAGTTCGTCGCGCGCGCCCAGCGAGAAGGTTGGTATTCGGCCGAGCTGATGTCGAAGCTCGCCGAGCGTGGATCGGCACACGGCATGGGCGAGGTGCCGGCGCAGGTGCGACGCCTGTTCGTGACCGCGTACGACGTGGCGCCCAAGTGGCACCTCGAGATGCAAGCGGCGTTTCAGCGCAACGTGCAAAATGCGGTGTCGAAGACGATCAACTTTCCGCATTCGGCGACCGCCGCGGATGTCGAGAGCTCTTACGCGCGCGCCTTTGAGCTCGGGCTAAAAGGGGTGACCGTCTACCGGGATGGCAGTCGCGAAGAGCAAGTACTCTCGTTCGGCGACACCGCGAAAAAGACAGATCTGGCGCCGGCTTTCGCGCCAACGACGGCTGCGGCGCTTTCGACCGACGAAGGTTGCCCCGAGTGTGGCCAGCCAATCGCGCCGGCCCGTCAGGGTGCCTGTTCTATCTGTTTGGCTTGCGGCTATACCCGTTGTCTTTAGATATTAGACACTTCACCTAAAGCACTCTTCACTTGCCTCGACCTTCGCCACGCCGGCTGCGGGCCTAGTCCGCTTCGTTGATCAATTCAAATGAAGTGCGCTTTAGGTCGTACAAAACCTATTTTAGAATCCATCGAGCATGATATGACTCCCGTCCCCGAAAGGAGTTCGTAACCATGTCGATGAAACACCCGCTCGTTCATCATGATCGCGCTGCCAAAAGTCGCCGCTCCAAAGCCTCTTCGCTCAAGGCCGCCAAGAAGGCGAAGCGTCTCGCGCAATATGGAAAGCCGGCGCCGAAGCCGAAGAAGCCGCGCGTGAAAAAAGAGGAAGGCGAGAAGGCCGAAGCGTAAGTCGGCCCGCAGTTGTCGTCGCTTCCGATCGACGCACTGAAAGACGAGTTCATGAGCGCGCTTTCGCGCTCGCCGGCGCTGGTGGTCGAAGCGCCGCCCGGAGCTGGCAAGACCACGCGCGTCCCGGTCTGGCTCCTCGAATCCAAAATTCAAGGTGAGATCGTCGTGCTCGAGCCGCGTCGACTGGCGGCGCGTTTGGCGGCCAAGCGCGTGGCCGCCGATCTGGGTGAGAAGGTGGGCGAGCGCGTCGGCTATGCGGTGCGCTTCGATGAGGTCGCCGGGCCGAACACGCGAATTCGCTTCGTCACCGAGGGCGTGCTGCTCAGACGCATGCAGTCGGATCCGGCGCTCGCCGGCGTGGGCGCGATCGTGCTCGACGAATTTCACGAGCGCCATTTGCACGGTGATCTGGTATTGGCACTGGCGCGGCGCCTAGAAAAAAATCCTGCGCTCCGCCGAGACCCGCTGAAGTTGGTGGTGATGTCGGCCACGCTCGAGGTGGGACCCATCGCGCACTTTCTGGGCGACTGCCCGTCGCTGCGTTCGGAAGGGCGACTGTATCCCATCGAGATGGAGTTTGCCGAGCGGCCGGTCGATTTTCGATCCGATACGTTCGCCGGACGAGAGGCGTTCGATCGCGCGCTGGCGCAAGCGGTACGTGACTGTCTGCGAAAAGACGAGAGCGGATCGGTGCTGGTGTTCTTGCCGGGTGCGGCAGAAATTCGTCGCGCAGCCAAGGCGTGCGCGCGGTTGGCGAGCGAGCTCGCGGTGGAGGTGGTGACGCTGCACGGTGAGATGCCTCCCGCCGAGCAAGATCGCGCCATCGCGCCGGCGAAATCGGGCGAGCGTCGCAAGGTCATCTTGTCGACCAATGTGGCGGAGAGCTCGGTGACCATCGAGGGCGTGCGCGCGGTGGTCGACAGTGGAATGGAGCGGCGCGCCAGCCATTCACCGTGGTCGGGATTGCCGCGTCTTTCGTTGCAGCCCATTTCGCGCGCGTCGGCCGATCAGCGTGCCGGGCGAGCAGGGCGCACCGGGCCGGGGCGTTGCGTGCGGCTGTATACAAATCACGACTATTCGCTTCGGCCCGCGCATGCACCGGCAGAAATTCGTCGGGCGGAGCTCAGTGAGTCGTATCTCCTCTTGTCGTCGCTGGGAATCGCGCTCGACTCGAACGCCTCCTCTGCGACGGGCATCGACTGGTTTGAAGCGCCCGAAACGGAGGCGCTCGACTCCGCCCGCGAGCTCTTGATTCGCCTCGGTGCACTCGACGAAGAGGGATCGGTCACCGACGTCGGGCGCAAGATGTTGCGACTGCCGGTGCATCCCCGGCAAGCGCGCATGGTGCTCGCTGGGCGCGACAAAGGGCTGGGCGCAGAGGTCTGTCTGCTCGCGGCGCTCGTCGGTGAGCGCGACATCGTCCGACGCAAACCGGCGCACGCGGAGGTGAAGGGGCCGTCCGATCTGCTGGCGGATGCCGACCATTTTCACGAGGCCGCGCGCCTCCGATTCGACGGCGATCGTCTGCGCGAAGCGGGGCTCGACGTGGGTGCGACCCTGGCGGTGGAGCAGGTGCGCAAGCGACTCGCGCAGTTGCTAGGCGAGGCGAAGCGCGGCGGTCCCGGCATCGATCACGACCGCGCGCTGCTCGAGTGCGTGCTGGCCGGATATCCCGATCGCGTGGCGCGGCGGCGCTCACCGGGCTCACCCGAGCTGCTGCTCTCGGCCGGTGGCACCGCGCGACTCTCCGATGCCAGCGTGGTGCGCGACGCCGAGTTCATGGTGCTCACCGAGATCGAAGAGCGCGCAGGTCAGGTTCGTGGACAGTCCACGGTCAACGCGGTGCAAGCCAGCGCGATCGAGCCGGAGTGGCTGCTTGAGTCGAGCGCGCATCTGCATGAGCGAATCGAATATCAATGGAACACCACGCAAAAGCGGGTCGAGCGCGTGACGCGACTCGATTACGACGCTCTCACGCTCGAGTCGCGCCCGTCGTTACCGACCATGGAGACGGACCAGGAGCGGCGCGAAGTCTCGACGGTGATGAGCGACGCGGTTCGCGCAGCGGGCGTGAAGACCTTATTCGATCTCGAGCGGGCGGAAGAGCTGATCGCGCGCCTCCGCTTCGCCAAAGCGTCGGTGCCAGAGGCCGATCTGCCGGCGATTTCGGCGAGCGCAGTGGACGATACGGTGGCGCTGCTGGTGTCCGGAAAATCGAGCTTCGCCGAATTGCGTGAGCTCGACATCGAAGAGGCTCTGTTCGCGGCGCTCGGACCGGGCAAGCGGCACCTGCTGGGAGAATTGGCTCCTGCGGAGCTTCAGCTGCCGAGCAGCCGGCGGGTGAAGATTCAATATCGCGACGGACAGCCGCCGTTCGTCGAATCGCGACTGCAAGATTTTCTTGGCTGGAAAGAGGGGCCGAAGATTGCGCGCGGGCGCGTGCCGCTCACCCTTCACCTCTTGGCACCCAATCAGCGTGCGGTGCAGGTGACCTCCGACTTGGCCGGCTTTTGGAACCGCACCTACCCCGAGTTGCGGCAGGCGCTCATGCGAAGATATCCGCGCCATCCGTGGCCGGAAAATCCGTTCGAATCGCCTCCCGTTTCGCCCGTTCCTCGTCGTCGTCCGCCGCGCTAGAGTATTTTGCCCGATGGCCACGGCCGATGATACGCTCGGAATCATGTCCGAAGCATGGGAGAAGCGGGTCCACGCACGCATTCACGTCTCGGCCACGATCCAGGTCGACGGCGGTGCGATCAAAGGTGACGCGCAACTGAAAGATCTTTCGTTTGGCGGCGCGCGATTCGAGACCTCCCAAAAAGTGGGCGAGATCGGTGAGAGCGTTCAGCTGCTTCTGCCCGGCCCAGGTGGCTGCGAGATCGAGATCGTCGGCGAGATCGCACGCATCGAGGCGGCGCCCGAAGGCAAATCCTTGGTCGGCGTGCGGTTTACCGACGCCACCCCGGAGATGCGCGGCACGCTCAATCATCTCATCGAAACACTGCTCGAGAAGCGCGGCTCATCCGAGCGCGCCTTTCCGCGCGTGTCGAGGCGGATGGACATTCAGTACGGCGATCTATCGGAGCTGAAGGCGATTTTGGAAGACATCTCGCTCGGCGGACTGGCCATGACGGTGGCCGATCCGCTGGCGTTTCAAGAGCAGATCGATGTGACCGTGCCCGACACCGCCGGCGATCAGCTTTTGGTGCTGCGCGCCAAGGTGGTCCATCAGCATGCGGTCAAAGCGGAATCCGGCGTGACGGCCTATCGCGTGGGACTCGAGTTCGCACCCATGAGGCCGGAGACCCGTCGCTGCCTGACCGAGCTGCTCAGGGTGGTTCTGGACGGCGCGTCCTAAAAGTGACGATGGACAGCGCGTCCTAGACGAACCACACTTTCTTCATGTCGCTCACGCAGCTGAAAGATTCTCTCCCGCCCGACTGGAAGCTCGAGGAGGAGATTCGCCGCCTGAAAAAAGAGCGGAACGCGGTGATCCTCGCGCACTACTACCAAGAGTCGGACATTCAGGATCTCGCCGACCACGTGGGTGACAGTTTGCAGCTGGCGCGCGCAGCGCAAAAGACCCAAGCCGACGTGATTCTGTTTTGCGGCGTGCACTTCATGGCCGAGGTGGCCAAGATTTTGAATCCAGAGCGGGTCGTGATCTTGCCCGATCTGGAAGCGGGCTGCTCGCTGGCGGATGGATGTCCAGCGCCGGAGTTCGAGCGTTTCCTGGCCAAGCATCCTGATCACTTCGTCATCAGCTACATCAATTGTTCGGCGGCGGTGAAAGCGCTCTCCGACGTGATTTGCACCTCGTCTAACGCGGTGAAGATCGTTTCGCAGATTCCAAAGGGCCAGCCGATCTTGTTTGCGCCCGATCAGCACCTGGGGCGTTTCGTGATGAAGCAGACTGGTCGCGAGATGGTGCTCTGGCCGGGGAGCTGCATCGTGCACGAGACCTTCAGCGAGAAGAAGATCATCGAGCTGCTGCTGCGCCATCCGGGCTCGGAGCTGATCGCGCATCCGGAGTGCGAAGAGCCAGTTTTGCGGCACGCGAAGTTCATCGGGTCGACCACCGCGCTTTTGCAGTACGCCGTGTCATCGTCGGCGCAGACGCTGATCGTGGCCACCGAAGAGGGCATCCTGCACGCGATGCGCCGCGACGCGCCGGGAAAGACGCTGATTCCGGCGCCGCCCGAGGACGAGAGTTGCGCCTGCAATCAGTGCCCGCACATGCGTCGCAACACGCTCGAGAAGGTCTACTTGGCGTTGCGCGATCTGCAGCCGCGCCTCGAGCTCGACGAGACGTTGCGCCTCCGCGCCAAAAAGCCAATCGATCGCATGCTCGAAATGAGCTGAGCTCACTCTCTACCCATCT
This sequence comes from Myxococcales bacterium, assembly GCA_003153195.1. Classification (GTDB taxonomy): domain Bacteria; phylum Myxococcota_A; class Polyangia; order Palsa-1104; family Palsa-1104; genus PALSA-1153. The sequence goes on along the minus strand of PLXG01000136.1, from coordinate 8,779 downwards.
AATCACCCGAAAAAACATCGTTATTGGAAGCAAGCGCGCGTTTTACATTGCGACCGCGCCAGCATTTGTAAAGTGCGCGCTTAGTCAAAATTCGCCTTTTAAAATCGATAATTAACTGATAGGAGAGTGACCCATGCGCATTCTCTGTTTGGTTTTGGCGTTGGCTCCGTCGCTGGCGCGTGCCGATTCGTTGATGACCGATCTTTCCAAGCGCTACATCGACGGGCTTTTCCGCGCCAAGCCGCACCTGGCCACCTTCATGGGCGACCATCGCTTCGACGATCGATTGCCCGACTATTCGACGCGTGCGCTCAAGGCGCGCGAAAAAGAGTTGGTCAAGCTCGACGCGGAGCTCACCAGCTTTCGCAACGCGGTCAAGCCCTCGCTCGACGATTCGATCGACGCCGACATCATGCAAGACGGCATCGGCCTCGAGCTCCTCTACCTTCGCGAAATTCGCGACTGGGAGTGGGACCCGCGACTGAACGACTCGTTCCCGTACTACGACCCGCGGGAAATCGTGGCCGGACGGTTGTCTGACATCATCCATGGCGACTTTGCGTCCGAGACCGATCGCCGCAATTCGGTCACCAAACAGCTCGACGCAATGCCGATCTTCCTCGAGGACGTGAAGGCGGCGCTGGCGGCCAAACACTTGGGCAAGCGCGGCGTGCCCAAGGAATATCTCGATCAATCGATCAAGGGAAACAAAGGCCGCATCGAATTCTTCGACGGTGAGCTCAAAGAGTTCACCAGCAAAGACGAGAAGGCTGAGGCGGCTCGCGGTCGCGCCGTCTCAGCACTGCAGCGGTATCAGACCTTCTTGGAAGCGCTCAAGCCGAGCTCGGACAAAGGCGCTTGGCGACTCGGTGCCGCGCTTTACTCCAAGAAGTTTCCGCTGGCGTTGCAGACCAACCTGACTCCAACGCTGGCCATCCCGCGCGCGGAGGCGAGCTTTCAAAAGGCCCGTGCCGAGCTGGTGGAAGTAGCGACTCGCATCTATCAACAGCTGTGGCCCAAGACGCCGGTGGCCGGGCTGGCCGCCAAGGACATCATCAACAAGGTCAAGGACGAGCTGTCCAAGGATCACGCCAATCCGTCGGAGCTAGTCCAGGCGCACGCCAAGAACCTCGACGCGCTGCGCGCCTTCATCGAGAAGCATGATCTGGTGGCGCTACCGCCGCGCGAGACGCTTACTGTCGAACCGATGCCGGCGTTCAAGCGCGGGTCGTCGGCCGCTGAATATTTGGCGCCGGGCGTGCTCGAGCACCGCGAAAAATGGCACGCTACCTATTACGTCGATCCGATCGATCCCACCTGGCCGATCGATCGCGTCGAGTCGTACTTGCGCGGACAAAATAATTACGAAGTGCAGTTGGTGGCTGCGCACGAGGCCTATCCCGGACATCACACCCAGTACGCCTATTCAAAGCGGAACTTAAACCCTTTACGAGCGGTGCTGTGGAACGCGCCGATGGTGGAGGGCTGGGCGGTCTACTCCGAAGGCCTGATGGTGCAAAACGGCTGGCCCAACTCGAAGCGCGACGCCATGAACGATCGCTATCGCTTCTACGATCTGCGCGGACAGATGGTGGTGGCGACCAACATCCTCCTCGACATCAAGCTGCAGTCCGATCAAATGTCAGACGAGGAAGCGGTGCGGTTCATGGTGGAGGAGGGTTTTCAAGAGCGCGCGATGGCGGAGAAGAAGCTGCTACGCGCCAAGCTCGATTCGACGCAGCTGGCCCAGTATTTCCTCGGCCTCGACGAGATCAAGACGCTCGAAGCCGACTATCGCAAAAAAGAAAAGCAGTTCAATCAGCGCGCATTCGATGACGCGCTCATCGGCCACGGATCGATCGCGGTGAAATTTCTACGCCGCTATCTTCTGGGTGAGTGATGCGCCTTCTCACCGCGCACAAGATCCTCATCGGCGCGACCTTGGCGTTGGCGTCGCTGCTGGTGATCTGGTCGGTGGTTCATCGCGCGCAAACCAACTCGATTTTCGTCGGGCTGATTGGTGTGGTCGCCATTCCGCTGTTGGTTCGATATTTCATCAAGCTCAAAACCAATCCGCCCATTAGGTGATGCGCATGAACTCGGCAAAACGCGCTTCGTGGCTCTTTTTGTTGTCGGTGCTGACGGCCGGCTGCTCCAACCAAAGCAGTGATAAGGGCGGAGCGGATCTATCGGCAGGCAATGTGGCAGACATGTCGGTCGTCCCAGATTTGGCACCGCCGGCTGCCGACCTGTCACTGATTCTGCTCACGCCGCGCAGCCCCACCGATCACCCAGCGCTGCAGCAGATCAAGAATTTCGGCGGCCGGGTGATTCAAAACATGGAGATGTGGACCATCGTCTGGACTGGGCAGGAAGATGTCGCTGCGCAGGCCAACCAATTCGTCGATTGGATGTTGAAGAGCGACTACTGGACTCAGTCGCTGGCGGAGTACGGAGTGCAGGCGGGCTCAGCCAAAGGGGTGATCGTGATTCCTGGCGCGGCGCCGAAAAACCTCGACGACTCACAAGTGCAAACGCTCCTCTCGACCCACGTGGCCGATGCGCTCTTTCCGTCGCCGAATGCCAATACGGTCTACTCTTTCATCATTCCGAATGGGACCACCTCGACGCTGTTTGGCACCATGGGCTGCCGCGATTACGGCGGCTATCATTCGGAAACCAGCGCGGGCAACATGAAGGTGCCCTATGCGGTAAACCTCTCCTGCAGCACCAGCTTCGACGCGCTCACCGGCGTGGTCAGCCACGAGTCGGCAGAGGTGGCGACCGATCCATTTCCCTTTAGCGGTCCGGGATTCGTCGATCGCGACATCACTTCGGCGGGAGAGATTGCCGATCTGTGCGAAGGACTCAATCGCACCTACACCGTCGAAGGCAATCCCGACGCCGGAACCGCCACCGAGCATTATATCGTGACACGCGTCTATTCGAAGATGAACGCAGCGGCGGAGAACGCCGATCCGTGCGTACCGTCGCCGCCCGGCCACACCTACTTCTCGGTCGCACTCGACCCGTCCAACGTGGTCGTCACCGCCGATTCGAGCGGCGGCGGCACCACCACCGTCAAGATCGGACCGTTTTCCGAGAGCGACGTCGGACTCATCAAGTGGGAGATCGACTCTCCCAGCCGATCGATCATCTTCTCGCCGAATTTCGGAACCTCCAAGGCGGGTGACACGATTCAGGTTCAGGTGACGGTCACTCCCGACGTCACCCAGACGAGCTACTCCTTCACGGTCTACAGCGAATCGCAGATGGGCGGGCAAAACTATTGGTGGAGCACTCTAAACTTGCAGTAGTCGCGCTGCTGATCGTCGGCGCGGCGGTCGCTCCATCTTCGGCTGGTGCGGAAGAGCGACTACATCAGGCGGTGGTTCCGTCCAGCTATGATCTCACGCTCGAGCCGGATCTCGATCGCGTGACATTTTTAGGTCACGAATCGATCGTAGTGAACCTGGCTGCGTCTCGTTCATCCATTTCGCTTCACGCGGTCGATCTGTTGATCGGTTCGGTGCGCGCGCGAATCGGCGAGCAGGTCTTGGTCGGCCAAACGACTCTGGACGCGGCCAATCAGATGGTGCACATCGCGTTTGCGGAACCGCTGCCGGCGGGTGCGGTCGAGTTGCAGGTGACGTTTTCCGGAAAGCTCAACTCCCGACTACGCGGCCTCTATGCGGCGGAGCTCGGCGGTCGCAAGTACGTGGTCAGCCAATTCGAGCCGACCGACGCACGCCGCGCCTTTCCCTGTTTCGACGAGCCGGCGATGAAGGCGCGCTTTCGCTTGACCGCAGTCATCGATCACGCGCTCACCGCGATCTCGAATGGCGATCCAGAGTCGGAGACGATGATCGGTTCCAAGAAGAAGATTCGCTTCGCCGAAACCAAGCCGATCTCGTCCTATCTGGTGGCGCTGGCGGTGGGGCCTTTCGAACGGGTGGAAGGTTTCGCCGACAGAGTTCCGGTTCGAATCTATGCGCCGGCGGGAAATCGCGAGCTCTCGAGCTACGCGCTAAAGAGCGCGATTGCCTTGACCGAGCGGCTGGGTCGCTATTTCGAGATCGATTATCCATTCGCCAAGCTCGATCTGGTAGCGGTTCCCGATTTTGAAGCGGGCGGAATGGAAAATGTTGGTGCCATCTTTTGTCGAGCGTCGCGACTTCTGGTCGACGAAAAGAATTCCTCGATCGCGAATCGGCGTGGCGTGGACGCGCTCATCGCGCACGAGATCGCGCATCAGTGGTTCGGCGATCTGGTCACGCTGGCGTGGTGGGACGATCTGTGGCTGAACGAGGCGTTCGCTACTTGGGCGGGAACCCACATGCTGGCCGATTGGCATCCCCAGGAGGAGGTCTGGCTCGAGTTCGAAGAGGGGGAAAATCAAGTTTTGGAGGTCGACGCGCTGGCGAACACGCACGCGATCCGATTGCCGATCAAAACCGCCGAAGAGACGAACTCGATCTTCGATGGCATCACCTACGAAAAAGGCGCGGCGGTCATCCGGATGATCGAGCGCGCGCTCGGCCAGGAGGACTTCGCGCGCGGTGTCAGTCGCTATCTCAAGCAGCACTCCTACGGTAACGCGACGGCGGCGGATCTTTGGCGCGCGCTCGAAGAAGCGTCGAAAAAGCCGGTCTCGGCATTGGCCTCGAGCTGGATCGATCAGGCGGGTCATCCGGTGAGAGAGGCCCGGTGTTTGGGACGACGCGGCGCATTGACGCAAGAGCGGGAATATTCGTCGGGCGGCACGCGGCGCGACACCAATGTGCGCGAGCAGTGGATCTTTCCTGCGTCGATTTCGGAGGCGCGCACGGTGGCGATTCGAATCGGTCGGTGCACGGTGGACGTTCCGGTAGAGAGAATCGGATTTTCGCGGATGCGCTGGCCCGCTTCGCAAATCATGATTGCGGCGGCTGTGATGAAGACTCCCGAATCGCGACTGTCCTTCCTCTCCGATCTTTGGGCGCAAGTCACAGCCGGATCTCTGCAGGTGAAGGACTACCTGGCGGTGATTCACCGATTCGCTGGCGAACGCCATCGAACGATTCTCAGCGAGGTGACGAATCGCTTCCATGAGATCGATCAGTATTTGGTCCGGTCGAACGAACGCGATCGTTTTCGGCAGATCGTTTCGGAGTTTTTGTCGCCTATCTTTGCGGAGCTCGGCTGGGACAGCCATGCGGGTGAAGACGAAGAGACTCAACTGTTGCGCGTGCAGGTGATTGGCGCTCTCGGTCGCTATGGTGAGAATGCCGCGCTGCTGGCGGAAGCCGAAAAGCGTCTGGATGCGTACCTGGCCCATAGATCGAGCGCGCAGACGCTGGCGAACGCGCAGACCCTGGGCGGCGCGCCGGCCAGCAAGTTCGATGACACGCTCGCGGATGCGATCGTTCCGCTTCTCGCTCGTCGCGCGAATGAGAAGAGATATGAGGTCTTTCTCGAAGGCTTTCGTCATCCGGAGAGTCCGGAAGCGAAGGTGCGTTTTTCGAGAGCGCTGTCGTCGGTGATCGATCCTCTTCTGGTTGAGAGATCGCTGTCGCTGATTATTTCGGGCGAAATGCACACCGAGCTCTGGATGCGATTCCTCGCGCATCTGTTTGCAAGTGAAGAGGCGCGTCCGCTGGTTTGGCGCTTCGTGCAGAAGAATTTCGATCTGCTCAAGTCGCGCTCACCGGAATACGCGCTTGGTCGGGTGATCTCGGCGACCGCGTATTTCTGCGATCCCGATTCCGCCAAAGAGGTCCGCGCATTCTTTACCGTCCACAAAGTTCCCGGCGCCGAGCGCGATCTCGAAGAAGCGATCGAACAGATCGGCCTTTGCGTGCGGTGGAAGGCCCAGAATCGCGATTGGGCGGCTTTTGCAGTACGATGAGTAAATGCCGCGAGACCTGCCGATTGGCAACGAAAGGTTCCTGGTCCTGTTCGATCAGGACAACGTCATTCGCGACCTCTATTACCCCAACGTAGGCAAGGAGAACCACGCGGGCGGTTATCCCTTTCGCTTCGGCGTCTTCGTCGAAGGTGCCGACGGCGGGCGATTTTCTTGGGTGACGCGCGAAGACGGTTGGCGTATCGACCTCACCTACGAGCCCGAGACGCTGGTGACGCAAGTGACCAGCGTGAACGAAGATCTGAAGCTGGTGTTGCGCACCACCGATTGCGTCGACTTTCACGAGACGATTCTGTTTCGCAAAGTGGTGGTGCAAAATCTGAAATCCGAACCGCGCGAAGTGCGACTCTTTTTTCACCACGACTTCCGCATCTCCGAAACGGACGTCGGCGACACGGCGGCCTACGATCCCACTTCAAAGACGATCACCCACTACAAAGGCTGGCGCTATTTTCTCTGTAACTTGATGGCCGACGGCGCGGCCGGCGTCGAGTCGTTCGCCACCGGTCTCAAAGGAGCACCTGGCAGAGACGGAACCTGGCGTGACGCCGAAGACGGCGTGCTCGGCATGAACCCGATCGCGCAGGGCGCGGTCGATTCGGTCATCTCGACGCGCACCACCGTGCCGGGTCGTGGCGAGAAGCCAATTTACTATTGGATGGTGTGCGCCAAAGTGTGGGAAGGCGCATGGGACGGCGCCAAAGAGGTGAACGCCAAAGTGGTCGAGCGCGGCCCCGAGACCTTCATCGCTCGCACGCGCGCCTATTGGAAGCTGTGGGTAAACAAAGAGCCGACCCACTTCTTTGGACTTTCACCTTCGCTGATCGATCTCTACAAGCGATCGCTCTTGATCGTGCGCACGCATGTCGACGAGGGCGGCGGCATCATCGCAGCCAACGATTCGGACATCATGCAGTTCTCGCGCGACACGTACTCCTACGTCTGGCCGCGCGACGGGGCGCTGGTGGCCAACGCGCTGGACATGGCCGGCTTCCCCGACATCGCCCGCTGGTTCTACAAGTTCTGTTCCGACGTGCTGACGGATGAAGGCTACTTCTACCATAAGTACAACCCCGACGGCTCGCCCGCTTCCTCCTGGCACCCCTGGGTGCTCAAGGGCAACCGCGCCATGCCGATACAGGAAGACGAAACCGCACTGGTCGTCTGGGCCCTCTGGCGGCACTACCACCGCTATCGCGACATCGAATTCATCCGCCCGCTCTGGGTCGACGTCGTGCAAAAGGCCGCCGACTTCATGGCCCGCTATCGCGATCCGCGCACTGGCCTTCCTCTGCCCAGCTACGACCTGTGGGAAGAGCGCTGGGGCATCCACGCCTTCACCGTCGCCACGGTCTACGGCGGCCTCAAAGCCGCGCACAACTTCGCTGTCTGCTTTGGCGACCGTCAAAAAGCCGAGGTCTACGCAAAAGCCGCCGCCGAGATCAAAGCCGGCGCCGCGAAATATCTCTACAGCGATCGGCTGCGCCGATTCGTCCGCCGGCTGGTTTCCAAGGACATTCCCAAGCCGCCCGACAGTCAGCAATACGAAGAGACATCTCCATTGACCAGTGAGCCGCGTACGGAAGATCTCTTCGAAGTCGATGAGACAGTGGACGCTTCATTGTTCGGGATCTACAAGTTTCATCTCTTCGAAGCCGACGATCCGCGCGTCATCTCCACCATGAAGGCGGTGGAAGAAAATCTGTGGGTCAAAACCCGCGTAGGCGGCCTCGCCCGCTACGAGAACGACTACTACCATCGCATCAGCAACGACATCGCCACCGTACCCGGAAACCCCTGGTTCATCTGCACGCTCTGGCTGGCCGACTACTACATCGCCCGCGCCAAAACGCCGGATGACCTCAAGCTCGCCCTGCCCATCTTCGAATGGACCGCCAACCACGCCCTGGAGAGCGGCGTGCTTGCCGAGCAGGTGAATCCGTATACGAATGATCCCATCAGCGTGAGCCCCCTGACCTGGTCGCACGCCACCGTCGTGAGCACGGCCATCAAGTACCTCGAAAGGCTCGAAGAGCTTCAGCTCTGCACGCACTGTCATCATCCGATCTACCGCCTGCGCCGCCGCGGCACGGTGGAGGTCTTGAGCCAGGCCCATTTCGACCGCAACGACGCAGAATTCGAAACCGAAGAATCCCGCGACACGGCCAGCCCTGTCGGCCATTTCATCAAAGAAGAATCGGCCGGCAAACCCCCGCGCCGGGTCACCCTCTCCGTCGACACCCGCGACTGCATCGGCTGCGACGTCTGCGTCGCCCACTGCAATCAAGGCGTGCTGCGCATGGTCGACGGCAAGGCAATGGTCGACCTGAGACATCTCAACGACTGCGATTTGGACGGCCACTGCGTAAACGTCTGCCCGACGAATGTCGTGAGTTTGCTGGTGGAGACGCTGGAACCGGCCGCCGAACTGACGGCGGCGGAAGCCTCGTCCCTCGACGACCGTGGCCCAAGCCAACCGCCAGCCACCGCAGCCTGAGCGGTGGCCAGCCCCCAGTCGAGGTACAACCCCATGCCTCGCGTTTCACCAACAAGAAGATGAAGAACCGCAGATGACGCTGATGGGCGCGGATGATGCAAAGACTTTGATTCGTCCGCGTCCATCCGTGCCATAATCCATTTATCAATCGCGACCGGCCCGATAACCACGCGTTGCAGTGGACTGGGGCCGCACAACCGTTACCGTAGTTCACACGCGTCGGGGCGCGGCCCCGGCCATTGAACGATTTTACGTTATCCGGCAAATGAACCCCGACCGCATTGTCAACGAGTACAACCGCCTGATGGCGTTGGCATGCGTTGACAGCCTCGCGGCGCGCCCGCTTGCGGATCGCCGGCCGGCAGGATACTAAAAGG
>PLXG01000299.1 GCA_003153195.1 Myxococcales bacterium | reverse complement strand
AGGGATCGATCGATCCGTACTTGCCACCTTCGAGCCACATCTCTTCCGAGGTGTAGTCGGAGAAGACGACGTTCTGCTTTTGAATGCCGAGCGTCTCGAGGTAGGTGCGCATGAACGGCGCGATCATCCACACGTTCAAAACCTTGGGAATGCCGACGCGAATGCGGCGGCGCGCTTCCCACGATTCCGCTGATGAGCGATCGAACGGCCGCTTGACCGGAACCTTCTTGATGCCGAACAGCGATTTCTCGACGCGAACGTCGCTGATGATCTGCGTCGCTTCCGGCATCGGCTCCGACTCGTAGAAATGTCGGAACAGCTGCTTCGACTCATAGTCGACCAGGTTGGGGAATTCCTTCATGAGCTGCTTACGCTTTTTCGTAAGCTCGATCATCGCCTCTTCGGACTCGACTGTGCCCTTCTCGCAGGAGAAGCCGCTGATGTAACGCGAGGTCGCGCCGTCGGGGGTCTTGGTGTCGATGAAAGTACGCGCGCACAAGTTCGGACAGAAGTGGCAGCGAGTCGACTCGTCGTTGACGCTGACGAATTCGAGGTTGATCGCCTGCTTCATGCCGATGAAGGTCGAGAATCCCTTGCGCTTGACCACGCGCATGGTCTCGAACGCCGCGCCGATTGCACCGGCTTCACCAGTGTGCGGATGGACGTACACTTCGGCGCCGGGAACGCGCGCTTTGATGTAGTCGACCTGCGCCTTGAGTGCCGCCAAGTTGTGCTGCGTTCCGCCTTGCAGAACGAACTTTTTGCCGAGCTCGGCCATGCGCGGAATCTGAACGACGTATTGCCAAACGTTCTTCGGCAAAACCTGCGCGAGTCCGGCCAAGAGCTCCTCTTTCGAGTAGCCCTCTTTTTGGAAGTTCACGCGATCGGAGTCGAGAAACACTGCGCAGCCGTAGGAAAATTTCGGCGAAAGCTTGGCGCCGAAGGCGACGTCCGCGTAACCGGTGACCGGAACGCCGAACTGATCGGCCATCGCCTGCAGCAGCATGCCGTTGCCCGCCGAGCACTGATTCGACAGACGGAAGTTCTTGATGTCGCCGTTCTGCATGAACAGAACTTTGATGTCCTGTCCGCCGATGTCGCAGACCACGTCGATGTCGCCAAAGTAGTGCGTGGCAGACATCATGTGCGCGACCGTCTCGACGATGTTGACATCGGACTTGACCGCTTCTTGCAAAACGTCGGCGGCGTAACCGGTGGCGCCGAAGCCCATGACCTCGAGCGTGCCACCCGCGTCGGTGACGTATTTCTCCAGCGCCGCCAGGATCTCTTTGGTGTCCTGAATCGGGTTGCCCTTCGACAGCTGATATTCTTTTTTGACCAGCTTGCCGGTGTCGTAATCGACCAGCACGGCTTTGGACGAAGTCGATCCACCGTCCATACCGATGACCGCGCGCAGCACTTGGCCAGGCGCGATCGGCTCGGGAATGAACTTGGGAATCGTGTAGTGAACTTTGAATTCGTCGAGCTCGCCCATCTCTCGAATGAGCGGCGGGCCGGCGGTATCGCCCAGTCGCGACGCGCGTCCGTGATCGATGAATTCGCGAAGACCGGCCATGCCCTGGTAGGCGCCGACGTGCTCTTCTTCGTACAGTCCGTAGACGACGGCGCCATACGCGGCGTAGTACTGCGCGTTTTCCGGGACGATGATCAGCTGATCGATCGGCACATCTTTCGGATAGTTGTATCCGCGATCGCGCCAGGTTTCGGGAATGCGCTTGCGCCAACATTCGCGCAAGAACGGCAGGTAGGTGTTCGGTCCGCCGAGGAGCAGCACCTTATGACGAAGCGTGTTGCCGCGCGTGAGAACCGACAGGTTCTGCATGACGATGGCGTCGGCGAGCGAGTTCATGATCTCGATCGACGGAATGCCCGACTTCACCAAGTTGACGATGTCGGTCTCGGCGAACACGCCGCACTTCGCCGCCACGTGATGGAGCTTGGAATCGTCGAAGCCGATTTTCACGACCTCTTCGTTCGGCAAGCCGACCTTCATGACGCACTTGTCGATGGTGGCGCCGGTGCCCGANNTGGAGGGTCTCGACGGCGAGCGTGACTGCGTTTACTTCCTGAACGAACTTCGATCCCAGGTGCGGACCGATCGGCGAACCGCCCGACCCAGTAATGAAGGTGCGGATCTTGTTTTGCGGAACGTTGGGGAACGCGGCGGCAATGCGCTCGAGGAACGACATGACGAACTCGGCTTGCTTCGTCTGGTGACGGAGATAATCGCTCCAGAGAATCTCTTTCGTCTCCGGATCGACCACCACTGCCTTGACCGTCGTCGAGCCAACATCGATACCAATCGCGACTGAACCGGTGCGCGGGTTAATCGTCTCTTCGGTCTTTGGGCCCAATTGGGCTCCTTCTGAGCAGTCATGAAATAGACTGACAGCTCAGTCTAGAGATCTAGATCGGAAGGTCAAGTTTCAAACGCAGGAGGGGTCTTAAGTTACTGATTCTAATTTGATATAACTGTAAGCCAAGGTGCGATAGAGGCTAATCCACTCCAGGAAGGTGGTGGTCTTTTTGCCAAATTTGATCTCGGTGTAGAGATCCGACAGGGCGCCGAACGACGTTTTGCCGTCCCACTTCCAGCTCGGATTTTTAGGCGACCAGCGCTGCGCCTGCTTGAGCATGTCGGCCTTCGCCGCGAAAAGGTTGTCGACCAATTTGGTGAGGGCGGCGCGACCCTTGACCGTAAGAGGCTGTTCCAAATGAGATGCGAATGTTTTTGTGACGGTAGACTGCGAGCGCCCGTGGTTACTTTCCGAAGACGTCTGTGAGAAATTTGAGCAGCTCCGCCCAAGATTTCTGGTCGGCGTCGGCGTTGTAGGCGAGACCTTCGACACCCGCTTTGTCGGCGTTCGGGTTAGTGAACGCGTGTTTCGCGCCTGGATAGACGATGACCCGATAGTTCACGCCTGCCGCATCCATCTCTTTTTTGAACGCGTCGACCGACACGTTGGTGATCATCGGATCGGCGCCGCCGGTCATGACCAAAACGCGCGGCTTGAACTTGCCTTTCTCGGCCGGCTTGATCGGCGTCAGGCTCCCGTGAAAGGTCGCCACCGCTTTCAGATCCGCGCCTTCGCGCGCCTGGTTGAGCGCCACGCCACCGCCGAAACAGTAGCCAATGGCCGCGATGTTCGCCTTGTCGACGTGCGGATCTTTCTTGAGAATCTCGAGCGCGGCGTTGAAGCGCGCGTCGGTGACTTTGGGGTCTTTGGTCGCTTCGGCAACGAACGCTTGTGCATCCTGGGCATGCGTCGCGATTTTGCCTTTGCCAAACATGTCGAGCGCGAGGCCGACGTAACCGGCCTTGGCCAACTTCTCCGCCGAATGGCGCGCGTGCTCGTTGTGTCCCCACCATTCATGGACCACCAGCACGCCGGGACGTTTGTCCTTGAGCGCATCATCCCAGGCGATGAATCCCTGAAGAACGGTGTCGCCCGCTTTGTAGTCGAAGGCCTTGGTTTTGACTTCGGCGCGCGCGATGCCCGCGAACGCAAGGAGTGCTACCGCAACGGTTGTGGTCTTCATGGAGATCCTTATCTAAGCAATTTTTGAGCAACGCACTTGGCCGGAGCAGATTTTCACGCACACCCGGAACGAGGAAAGGCGCAGGCGAAGCCTGTAACTGACCGAGTGAGGCCTCGCCGCGGGCTCGGCACTGCGGGTGCGCTCGCTGCGCTCGCCGCTTCGCGCCCTTCGGTCGGATGTACGTGGAAAGATGCCCGGGCAATGCGTTGCGAATCTAGCAGGTGAAAATGGCGTCGAGCTCGCGCTGTACTTTGTCTTCCTTGGTGTTCTTGGAGACGGCGATCTCGCGAACCAGGAGCGACTTCGCGGTGTCGAGCATCTTGCGCTCACCGAACGAAAGGTCCTTGTCGTTCTTGAGGAGCGACAGGTCGCGAAGAACTTCGGCGATCTCGAAGACCGAACCGGTCTTGATCTTCTCCATATACTCCCGATAACGACGATTCCAGGTCTGACCTTCGACCGAGACCTCGCGCGAACGGAGAATGTCGAAGACTTCTTTCACTTCGCTTTTGCTGGCGACCGTGCGAAGACCCACGGCCGCGACGTTCTTGGTCGGGACCATGATCCGCATCCCGTTTTCCAGGATGCGAAGGATGTAAAACGAGTGTTTGGTGCCACCAATCTCTTTGTTTTCGATCGCGGTGACTTCGGCCACGCCATGCGCCGGATAGACTGCCTTGTCACCAATGCGGAAGGACATATCCACGGAACACCTCCCAAGCCCGAACGGGTACACGTCCGGAGACCTAAGACCCTATCACACAGTGGAAGTGATTGTCAATCCAGGTAGTTTCACCTGAGACAGAAAGTGTCAATAACCTCAGAGGAACCTCGAGGAACCTCAGAGGCAGCTGAAACAGCTCTGAATTCGGGGCGTTGTGTGGAAGCCGATGGTAGGCCAGATTGCGCTTTTCACAAGTTCGGATTGGCCGATAGCGCCGGCTCCCGGCCCACGGTTTCGTCCAGATAATAGCGACGCTTCTGAATCGCCGAGAAAGTCAGGCCCAGCAGTGCGACGACCAGTGCGGCGATGCAGGCGACGTCTTGCGAAAATCCGGCGGGAGCGACGAGTGCCGCCCCAAGAAGCCCGCACTCGAGAAGCAGGCGACCGCCCCACTCGAGCGCGCCGCTCTCGGCATGATAAGCGGCCAATAGATTATCGAGGCCGCCGTGGGCAAGCTCGATCGAGACGAGCGCGATGAGTGCCCACTTAGGCGCTTCGCCTTGGTGCATTCCTGGCGCGGCCAAAAGCACGATCAGAATCGGCAGCGCCACCGAAGTGGCCAGTCGAATGATCTCGCCGGCGGTGACCGGTCCTCGACCGCGCAGCTGTCCGACGTTGGAGAGATATCCGAGCCCGGAGGCCCAGGTTACACCGACGATGAAATAGAGCAGCGCCACGCGCATGAACGGCGTGCCGCCAAAATGTTGTCCTGCCACCAGGAAGATCGCGCTCAGGAAGTACCACCCGGCGCCCTTCCACGGCTTGCGTGTGATCGCAAAAATGATGAGAAAGCCGATGAGCGCGGTCATCATCAAGCTGCCGAAGAAGATCGTCATGCCGCGCTGATCCAAAATTGAAAACAAGAAGAGAAACGCGACGCCACACATCTGGGTCCACGTCTTGTAGCGCGCCAGGTAGGTCGACTTGAGCGAGAGATCGCGCTTCTCGTAGCTGGTTCGCGCCGCGGTGACGAGAAACTCACGGACGAACAGTGCCATCACGAACCACCACGAGATCGGCAGCTGCTGCAGCGCGGGGATGAAGGTGACCGCCACGAACACTTTATCGGCGATTGGATCCATGAGCCCGCCGAGCTTGGTGGGTCCATATTTGCGCGCCAGATATCCGTCCACGAAATCGGTGGAACCGAGAATGGTGGCGATGATGATCGAATAGACCTGCGCGTGATGGCCCTGATAGAGCATCCAACAGGGAATTGGAATCAGCGCCAACCGAAGAAAGGTCACCTGGTTGGCGGTGATGAACGGACGCGGTTTCACGACCGGTAGGGATGCAGGGGACGCCATTTCGGCCTGAACTAAGCGGGGCGACCCGCCAGATACTCTACGATGGTCGCGACGCCAAATCCGGTGCCGCCCTTGGTCAAGTGTCCGGCCTCTTTGTCAGACGAAGCCGGACCGGCGATGTCGACGTGAACCCAGGCAGTGTCGCCGACAAATTCTTTCAAGAAGAGTCCGGCGGTGAGCGCGCCACCCCAACGCTCGCCGGTATTTTTCATATCGGCGATGTCGCTCTTGAGCTGCTCTTTTAGCTTTTCTGGAAGTGGCAAGTGCCACATCTCTTCGCCGGCCAATCGCGCCGCCGCCAACCAACGCTCGACCAGCGAAAGATCGTTTCCCATCACGCCGGCGGTGTGTGGCCCGAGCGCAACCATGCAAGCGCCGGTGAGCGTGGCGAAGTCGAACATCTCGTCGGGCTTGGCCTCGCCGATGATGTAGGTCATCGCGTCACCGAGCGTGAGCCGGCCTTCCGCGTCGGTGTTGTTGATCTCGACGGTCTTGCCGTTCATCGACTTGAGCACATCGCCGAGCTTGTACGACTTTCCCGACGGCATATTTTCGGTGCAGGCGGCGACCGCATGCACTTCGAACGGAACGCTCAGATCGGCGAGCGCGCCAATCGCGGAGATCACCGCGGCGGCACCGGCCATGTCGATCTTCATGTCTTCCATACCCGCCGACGGCTTGAGCGAAAGTCCGCCCGAGTCGAAGGTGACCCCTTTGCCGATGAGCGCGATCTTCTTGCGGGGCGCCGCGGCTTTGCCGCCCACCGCGCGCGGGCGATAGATGAGATGAATGAGGCGCGGCTCCTCTTCGGAACCTTGGGCCACTCCCAGGAACATACCCATTCCAAGCTTTTCGCACTCTTTGGGACCGAGCACTTTGATCTCGAGACCGTACTGCTTGGCGTCGCGGGTGGCGATTTCGGCCAGCTTCTTGGGCGTCATCTCGGCGGCAGGCTCGTTGACCAGATCACGCGCGTGCGCGATGGCCGCAGCGATTCGTTCGCCTCGCTGAACCGCGTTGCGAATGGTGTCGCTCTTGGCCGCGTCGCCATTTTCACTACCGAGTGTGATTTTGAATTCTTCGACGGCGGGCTTCTTGTCTTTTTCGTCTTTGTCGGCGGTCAGATATTTGTCGAACTTGTAGGCGCCGAGCCGAGCGCCTTCGGCCAGGAACTGCGCCGCGCGCTCCATGACGGTGCCTTCGGTGTAGGGAACGACCATGGCCACCGATTGCGCCGAAATCTTGTTGCCGTCGCGCACGATTCGCGCTGCGATTCCGCGCAAGTCGTACGGCTGAAAATCTTTGCGAGCGCCAGCTCCGATGAGCAGCACGCGCTCTGCGCCAACCTTGCCATGTGTATGGAGCAGCAGCGACTGGCCCTTCTTGCCTTTGAATTGCTCTTCGGTCACCAGCTTGGCGAGAATCCCGCCGAGCGCGCGATCGATCGACTGAAACGTCGGGCTCTCGCTGAGTCCCTCTTCAAAGCAGACAACGCCCACTAATGCGGACGAAAGCTTTGCAATGTCATCCGTATAGAAACTGAACTTCATCGTAGGCCGGGCCTCCCGTGGGGACGCCTTTCATATCGCGATCATTAATCGAAGTAAAGACGAGAGGACGAGCGGCGAAAATGGCTAGTTGTATAGATCCGTCCACAGGGCCGGCTGCCCGGTTTGGCGAATGACTCATTCCGGAGTGGCTACTCGCGCGGAGGAGGTGGCTCAAGAAGCCAGTACTCCTATGCCAAACGATCATTTGGCATATAATTAAGTTTAACTTTGTATAATTTGTTTGACTTAGGATCTAAGATTCTACAAACTGGTATCCAGATAACCCTCATAGGGAGGTCTCAAGATGGCGACCAAGAAGAAGG
>PLXG01000294.1 GCA_003153195.1 Myxococcales bacterium | reverse complement strand
CGAAGGACGTGATCCACAGCTTCTATCTGCCGAACTTCCGCATCAAGCAGGACACCTTCCCCGGCACCGTCTCGCAGCTGTGGTTTCAAGCGACGACGGTCGGCGACTACGAGATCGGCTGTGCGCAGCATTGCGGCGTCAATCATTACAAGATGCACGGCATGATGAAGGTTCTGTCTGACAAAGACTACGACCAGTGGGTGAAGGACGCCTCGGCCGATTCCAAGCGTCGATTTGACGATGCGGACGCCGAAGCACACTGGGGCTGGAACTGGGAAGAGGGGACGTAATGGACGCACACGCACACGGCGGGCACAGCGGCCCCGACGGACACGGTGGATATCACGAAGAGCAGCACATCCATCCCGATCCGACCACCTTCCTTCGCAAATACGTCTTCTCGATGGACCACAAGGTCATCGCCAAGCAGTTCATCTGGCTCGGACTAGCATTCCTCTTCATCGGCGGCACCATGGCCATGATGATTCGTTGGCAGCTGGCCTATCCGGGCGAGCCGTTTCCGGTCATCGGCAAATGGGTGTTCGCGGGATCGAACGGAATCGTCTCTCCGTCGGCCTACACCTCGCTCTTCACCATGCACGGCACCATCATGATCTTCTTCGCCATCACTCCGATCATGATCGGCGGATTCGGAAACTTCTGCATTCCGCTCATGATCGGCGCGCGCGACATGATCTTCCCGCTGCTCAACATGCTGTCGTTTTGGATGCAGATGATCTCGAGCGGTGTGCTGATCGCGTCGTTCTTCGTGCCGATGGGTGCGGCCGCCGCCGGTTGGACTTCGTACGCCACCCTCTCGACCAACATCGGTACGCCCGGTTGGGGCCAGACCATGTGGGCCATCTCGATCTTCTTGGCCGGGATCTCCACCATCATGGGCGCGGTCAACTACATCACCACCGTCATTCGTCTGCGCGCGCCGGGCATGGGCTACTTCCAGATGCCGCTCACGGTGTGGGGACTTTGGCTGACGGCAATCTTGAACGCGCTGTTCGTTCCGGTGCTCGGCGCGGCCGGCATTCTGCTCATCTTCGATCGTACCTTCGGCACGCACTTCTTCATGACCGGCACCATGATCAAAGGTGGCGGCGATCCGCTGCTGTTCCAGCATCTGTTCTGGATCTTCGGGCACCCTGAGGTTTACATCCTCATTCTGCCAGCCTGGGGCGTGGTCTCCGATCTGCTGGCGTTCTTCTCGCGCAAGCCGGCCTACGCCTACAAGGTCACCGCGCTCTCGATGGTGGCGATCTGTGTGCTCTCCGCCGTGGTTTACGGCCATCACATGTACGTCACCACCATGAGCCCGCTGCTCGGCGAAGGATTCATGGTGCTCACCATGATCATCTCCGTTCCAGCCATGGTGCTCTTCCTCAACTGGATGAAGACGGTGTGGAAGGGCTCGATGCGTCTCACCTCGCCGATGCTGTTCTCGCTCGGCGTGGTGTTCGTGTTCGGCGTGGGCGGGTTGACCGGCCTCTATTTGGCAGACATTCCGCAAGATCTCTATCTGCACGACACCTACTTCGTGGTGGGACATTTCCACATGACGATGGCGGCTGCGGTGTTCCTCGGATCATTCGCATCGATCTACTTTTGGTTCCCGAAGATGTTCGGTCGCCAGTTCTCCGAAGGACTGGCCAAGCTGCACTTCTGGCTGAGCTTCATTCCGATCAACATCATCTTCTGCTCAATGCTGGTGATCGGAAACGCGGGTATGCAGCGCCGCCTCTACAATCCGAATGACTACGAAATGTTCAAGCACATGCATCCGCTCAATCGCTGGATCTCCATGTGGGCCTTCACGCTGTTCTTCGGACAGATCCCGTTCATCTATAACTTCTTCAAGTCGGTGTTCGCCGGCAAGCAGGCGGAAATGAATCCGTGGCAGGTCGGTACGCTCGAGTGGTCGATTCCGTCGCCCCCGCCGCACCACAACTTTGACGAAATTCCGCACGTCATTCACGGACCGCACGAGTACAACAACCCGGCCGTCACGACCAAAGATTGGCTCGGTCAGGCCGAGGAAATTCCGGGGACCGGCGGCGGCGCAGCCGTTTCCAAGCCGGCCAACTAATCGCTCAGCTGGATGACCGCGCTCAACGACATCGTTCCATTCCGCGCTCCCAGGCGGCGATCCGACACCAATTCATTTGTCGGAATGCTGATCTTTTTGGGGACCTGGGCGATGATGTTTGGCGCGCTCTTCTTCGCCTACGCCGAAGTGCGACTCAAGAACGCGGAGTGGCCACCGTCGGGTGAAGCCCCGCTTCCCATCGCGCTGCCGCTTCTGAACACCATCGTGCTGATGCTGGCGTCGGTCGCGCTCGGTTTCGCGCTCAAGGCGGTCCGCACCGCGCATCCAGGCGGACTGCGTCTCGGTCTCTTCGGCGCGCTCGTCTTTGGTTCGCTCTTTTTGGCGCTGCAGATGGTGGTCTGGCGATCGATCTATCTCGGCGGACTCAAGCCGTCGACCGACATTTACGGATCGGTCTTTTACGGCCTCACCTGCTTTCATGCGCTGCACGTGCTGGTCGGACTGGGTGGAATCATTTCGCTGCTTCCGGGTGCACTGTCGGGAAAGTTCAACGTTCAGCGCCACGCGTCGGTGCGTCACTGGGTGATGTACTGGCACTTCGTGGATGTGGTTTGGGTTCTCATGTTCGTGACAGTTTACGTTTTGTAAGGGTGAAAATGACCGCGACGAAAACTTTTTTGGCCCTCGCGATTCCGCTCGCCATGCTCGCATCGGGCTGCGAGCACGATCATCCGTTCCACGAGTCGATGAAGCTGGGCGGCCTCACCTACACGGCCGATCAGCTGAATCACGGGCGCGATCAGTACATGCAGTACTGCCGCCCGTGTCACGGCGAAAACGGCGACGGACGTGGATACTCGTCCAAGGGATTGCGTCCGCCTCCACGCGATTTCACCGTCGGCATGTTCAAGTTCGGTGCAGTTCCGGCACCGGCGCTTCCGCCCGATTCGGAGCTGGTGCGCATCGTTCGCGGCGGACTTCATGGCACCGCGATGCTGCCGTGGGATCTACCCGACGCGGAGCTCATGGACGTGCTCGGCTTTGTTAAGACCTTCTCTCCCAAGTGGCAGACCGAAGAGGTGGGCAAGCCAGTCGAGCGCAGCCCGGACATGTACGGCGAAGCCAAGAAGGCGGAAGCGGTCGCGCTCGGCGAGAAGCTCTATCACGCCAAGGCGCAATGCTCGGGCTGTCATCCGGCGTTCGTCAGCCACGAGAAAATGTTCCAGCTGACCAAAGAAGTGAGCGGCACCGGTCAGGCGGAGTTCTCGGCGGAGATGTACCTGTCGCAGATTAAAGAGACAGAATATTGCCTCGATTGGAAGCCGCGATCTTGTCAGACCGCACCGGTGAAGGAATTGCCGGCGACATTCAAACGCGAAGTGCGCGGCGGACATGCACTTGCCGACGCAGAGTATTGCGTGAAGTGGGGAACGCCGGCGGAGGAGCCGGGCGAGCACCATCGCGCCGTTCCGCGCGAGCCGGAGTGCGAGGCGTACTGCACGCAACTGGCCGATCGCGAATGCGCCAAGCCGGTCAAGCTGTTGCCACCGAACTTCACCAAAGATCCGCTGCGGTCGATTCGACCCGCCGGCACGCCGGAAGAAATTCGCGGCGATCTCTATCGTCTAATCGCATCGGGAATCGGCGGCGCCAACATGCCGACCTGGAAGGGCGCGCTCAAAGAAGAAGAGATTTGGGGAATGGTCTACTACGTTCAATCGCTAATGGAGCTGCGCAACACGCCCGCCGCGATCGATCTATCGAACCGACTGAACGCTCAGGCGAACTTGGCGTGGGTTCCGCCGGCAGCGGCGCCGGAAGCACCTGCGCCCGCGCCCGACACGAAGAAGGCACCCGCTCCGAAGAAGATGTAGCGCCTATAGGCCCGAGACGCCGACCGGCGTCGCACTCGAAGTCTTCGCTCCATTTCCCAACTGACCGAACGTGTTGTCACCCCAGCAGAAGACGTGACCCGACACGATGGCGCAGCTCTGTCCGGTGGTGTAGCCAATCGAATTGATCGCGAACTCCGAGCCGCCCGCGGAGATGCTGGTGGCCGGCGTACCGAGTCCCGCAACCGTCGTCGCCGTGGAAACAGTTGCACCAGCGCCGCTACTCACTTGGCCTTTTTCGTTGTCGCCCCAACATTTCACCGCGCCGCTCGAGGTGAGCGCGCACGCGTGATACCAAGCAGACGTCAGCGCAACTGCGCTAGTGAGCCCAGTGACCGCGACCGGCGAAGTCGAATCGCTTCCACCTCCGTTGCCAAGTTGTCCGACATTATTTTGGCCCCAACAATCGACCGCGCCGCTCGACAAAATCACGCAGCTGAACCAACCGCCAGTGGTGACCACCAATTGTGATGGCGAGCTCTGCGTCGCGTACGGTCCGCTGATGTTGAGCACCGAGACCGGCGTGAGACGAGTGTTCATCTTGGTGCCGTCGCCGATTTCGCCGAAGTAGTTGAGGCCCCAGCATTTGAGCGTTCCATTCACGATGGCGCAGCCATGTCCATCGACGTCCGTCGAAATCGCACCAGAAGAAATGCCCGAGGTCGCAGTGGCGGACGATCGTCCGCTGTTTGTGCCGTCGCCGACTTCGCCGTTGGTGTTGTCACCCCAACATTGCACCGCGCCGGTTGCCAGCGTGATGCAGGTGGTGATGTTGCCCGACGAGATGGCTACCGCCGCACTGGCCACGCCGGTGACCGAAACGGGCGTGTTGCTGCTGGTGTTCGTTCCGGTGCCGAGCTCGCCGTAGTAGTTGTCGCCCCAACATTTGACCGAACCATCGGCGAGCACCGCGCAAGAAAATGTCGTCCCGGCCGAGAGCGCGATGGCCGTGGAGATGCCCGACACGTTCACCGGCACACTGCTGTCGGTGTTGGTGCCGTTGCCGAGCTGGCCGCTGTTGTTGGCGCCCCAACACATGACGCCGCCGCTCGCGAGAAGTGCACAGGTATGATTGGCGCCGCAAGCAATCACCGTCGGAGTGGACGCGAGCACCACCGTCATGTCCGCCGGCGAGACACACGATCCGTTCACGCAATCTTGTCCATCGGGACAGGGAAACTCCCCGCCGCACGCTTGCTTGGCGCAGGTCCCCTGCTTGCAAAACTGGGTAGCGCCGCACGCGGTTCCGCATTGACCGCAATTTGCTTCATCACTGGTGAGATCGACACACGCGCCGCTGCAGACAACCGATGGCTCGCTACAAGTATCGAGATGGACGCTGGCATCCGTCGCTGATTCGTTTCGCCCTTGCACTTGGCAGCCGAGCGCGAAGATCAGGCCCACCACCACCCTACGGAAGTTCCCCATGGATTTTTGTCCTATGGGGAGCAGGAATTGTCAATTAGCCGCGTGGCGGAGTAAACGCATGGTGCACGTCGCCAACTTTAAGAGTCTCTTCGTCCACGTCGGCGCCTTTCGGCTCCGGCGGACGCTGTAGATCGGCCGTCTTGCTGATAATGGCGCGAATCTTATCCGCCTCTTCGTTGCGATAGGCATTGATATAGAGCACCGATTTTCCATCGGCGATCAGATCGGCGAATCGCTTCTCGAGAGTGCGATCGCTGCCGCGGAAAACCGCTTCGCCCTGAAGCCAAAATCCGAGCATCAATCCGCCCAAGGTGCCGGTCAACCAACCGACAAATCCCATCGCCCATCCTGCGCCCATCGAGTCGAATACATAGGCGCCGACAAGTCCGAGGATGAAGCCCATGATCGCGACTTGAAACCATCCTCGTTTGTCGTTCACCACGGTGACGACGGGCGCATTACTTCCCGGCACCAGGACACGGATGCGGACATTTGGTGCCACTTCTTTGGAAGATTCAGCGACTGCCAGGGCCACAGTTGGGTCGTCGTACACGGCTGTAATGGTCATGACCGGGAATGGTGCAAACCCTAGTCCAGCGCTCGCTCGCCTTCAGCTCAGAGGTCCCTCTCTAGGGTTCTAAATCACTGAAAGAAGAAGTATTTTAGGAGCAAGCGCGCATTTCGTTTTTTCGTTCGACGGACGCGTGCCGAATTGCGCGGTTGCGACTAAATCAACTTTGATTGTCACTGCTTAGAGGGGTAGAGAGGGATCTACTGCTTGTCGGATTTTTCGACGGAGCGGAGAGCCCAGAAAAGCGCGGCGGCGACACAAAACGGGAAAAGCATGAAGATGCCCACCGATTTGAGCGCACCGGACGACTTCTGACTGCCCATGCACGCCGGACT
>PLXG01000040.1 GCA_003153195.1 Myxococcales bacterium | reverse complement strand
AGGAGATCATCAAAGACTTCGTCTTCGGTTTGGAGCCCAAGCGAGCGCGATCCACCTATTTCAGTAGTTAGAGATATGATGTTGATGCAAGGCTGGTTTGTGACACGGGGATCGTGGGGGAATTGCGGTCAGATCGCGAAGTTGCGGAAATAGGCTCTCGCCTTTTCGCCGTCGTAATGGACGGGATGATCCTCGAAATGCCCGCGCATCGGCCGCATAACATCGACGCGCAGCTTCGTGACCTGCTGGCCGAACAGCGCCGCGTACACGGCGACGATGGCGTCGAGCTCGCGTCCATCCGGTCGCTCCTCGCTGGCGAGGGCGAGCAAACGGTTCCTCCACATTTTGAGGACGCACGCAGGATCCACCTTGGCCAGATAATAGTCGCCGCAGGTGTCGCAGCGCTTGGCACCCACGCTGTCCCACGGTAGTCGCCTCAAGCTCTTGAGCGGAAGGTTGTAGAGGATCCCTCGAAGGTCGACACTCTCTGGCAGATCGAAGTCGACGAGCAGCTCGACGCCGTAGTACCGGCGGTCGAAGTGCTTGTGGCGCACGCTAGCTCCTGCCGCATTGATCACTGATCCGACACATTGCAGTTGCTCGAACAGAAAGTTGCTCGGGCAACTGACGCGGATTTGGGGGCGCGCGACCACGCCGGCGGGAGATGGG
Organism: Myxococcales bacterium; assembly: GCA_003153195.1. GTDB lineage: Bacteria > Myxococcota_A > Polyangia > Palsa-1104 > Palsa-1104 > PALSA-1153. The sequence goes on along the minus strand of PLXG01000040.1, from coordinate 5,521 downwards.
AACCTTGAAACCTATGAATGAACTAACCAGCCATGAGTTGCGAAAATGACTAGAGATTCGCCCGCGCTGGTTTGCATAAAAAGGTCGCAAAGGTTTAATACCATTCAGATGTCCCCGAACTGGGGGACTAGGTGTCGGAGGTTCAAATCCTCTCGCCCCGACCAAATATCGATTGATGGAGATTTTCGAAGTCGACTAAACGCGGCTGTTTGGTCGGGCTGATCTAAAGAGGCGTGCCGCCCCCTCCTCGGCACGGCCTCGGAGCCTCCCCCTGCGCACGTCGCCGCTAGACGGCTCCGACGCTCACTTCGCTCGCTTGGCGATGCGTTTATTGCCGCTACGTGCGCCGCGCTCGCCGTCGATGGCGCAAAAGAATCAAGCCTCCTAACACTCCGTTACAAAGCATGAGGCAGTTAGTCACGATGAACACCCAGTTCTTCACCAACACGCTGTAGAGGGTGAACCCCACCGACGCGGCGATCTGGCCGATGAAAAGCCATTTCGAGACACCCTCGCTCGTGCCCTCCGTCCACTGTTTGTAGATCTGCTTGCTGAGGGTGAGCACCAGAATGATCGAGCTTAGCCATCCGATTATTTCCACAGCGAGACAATACGCGCCGCCACTCAGTCGACCAGCCTCGCGCTGACGCGAGCTAATGTTGCACCACTTTTGCCGTCGCTGATTTGTAAAGTTCGGTGCGCGATCAAAATCGTCGAGTATAGTGACGAAATATTGGGTCCGCCGAAAGGCGCGACTCGTTTCGTGTCAGGCCCTTCGCCGCGCTGGCGCCCTGGGAGACTTCTCCGGCAAGGAGCGACGATGAACGCGCTAGGCACGGACCTCGATGAGGGTTCGCCCTCTTCGATTCGCTACAAAGAAGTTCGCGAACGGTTGAAGGAGGGACGACTGTTCGACGGCCCCGACCATTCGGGGATTTTTAAGTTCGCCTTTTGGCTTCCGACCTTCGTGCTCAGCTTCGCACTCTTGCCGATGCTCAAAGCCAGATGGCTCTGGTGCGCGGATGTGCTGGTCGCGAGCGTCGGTCTTCTGCAGATGGGATTTGTCGGACACGACTGTGGCCACTTCGCGCTCTCGACCAGCCGACGGGTGAACGACTGGATTGGTCAGGTCGCGATGACAGTGATGTGTGGCATGAGCTTCGGCCACTGGCGCCATCAGCACAACCGACACCATGCGCACTGTCAGGAGATCACGCGCGATCCCGATACGCATTATGGCGTCCTGTTCTCGGTCTATCCCGGATCGGCGTCATGGCACAGCAACCTGGGCCGCTTCTTCTTGGCGATTCAGCCCTACGCTTTTTGGCCGCTGACGATGTTCTACTGGATCACACTGCGCTACGACGCGGTTCGCGATCTCATTCAAAAGCCGAAGGAGACGCGCCCCGATCGAATCTTTCTGCCGCTCCATTTCTTGCTGCTGTTCATTTTACCGATGATCTATTTCGGCTGGCGCATCGCCCTTTGCGATTACATCGCAGTCTCCTGCGTCAGCTCGGTGTTCACGGCGGCGGTGTTTGCGCCGAATCACATCGGCATGCCGATGCTTTCACCGGGTGAACGCATGGAGTACGTGGAACAGCAGGTCACGACCAGTCGCAATTTGAGTAACGCGGCCTGGTTGGACTTTTTATTCGGCGGACTGAACGCGCAAATCGAACATCACCTTTTTCCCAAGCTCTCGTCGGGGCGCTTGCGACTGGCGCGGCCGTGGGTGAAATCGTACTGTCGGGATCATCAGATCTCGTACCGGGAAGAGAGCGTCTCTTCGGCGCTGGCCTCGGTCGTGCGACATCTACACAAGATTCGCGCGCAAAGTCGGCTTCGGCGGGCGATCTAGACCAAGCTATCGTTCGTCTTGATCGAGAATCTGGTCGAGCTCGTCGAGCTCTTCGCGTACGGCCTGCGCCAGCTGCATGAGCGATAGCGGTAGCTCTTCGCCGGCGAGCTCTTTCAGCTTTCGCCTGGCGCCTTCGATCTTGTAACCCTCATCGTAGAGCAGGCGACGGATGTCGAGCACGGTCTCTACGTCGCGACGGCTGTACATGCGCTGGTTGGTGCGGGTCTTCTCGGGCTTGATACCCCTGAACTCGCTCTCCCAAAAACGAAGAAAGTACGCCTCCACTCCGGCAATCTCGGCCACCTCGCCGATCTTGAAGAACTGCTTGTCCGGAATGCGAGCGGTCGACATCAGCTGTCGCTGCGCTACGTGTTCAGCGCGTTCTTGAGAACTTGGCTGGGCTTGAAGGTGAGCACGCGACGCGCGCTGATGGTGATCTCTTCGCCCGTCTGCGGGTTGCGGCCGATACGCGCATTCTTGTCGCGAATCACAAAATTGCCGAAGCCGGAGATTTTGATCTTCTCGCCCTTTTCGAGCGTCTCTTTGATGGTGTCGAAGACCGTCTCTACGATCTCGGCGGCCTCTTTCTTCGAAAACCCGCCGACCTTCTCATAGACGTTCTCAATGATATCGGCCTTGGTCATCGTCCGGCGTTCCTGCATCCTCAACCCCTTAATTCAGGCCACCCTGGCCCGTCCGAGTGTCTCATAAGTTCTTCTATTCACTTATGGAAGTCAAATAAATTACGAGCTCAACGGAGCTCCACCACGAGCGTCTCTTTCAATTTCCCGACCAGCTTGTCGTGCGCGGCTTGCACCTCGGCGTCGGTCAGCGTTCGATCGGGCGCGCGATAGGTGAACGACCAGAGCATGCCCTTTTTTCCCGTCGGTACCTTGCCCGCTTCGCGATAGTCCTCGATGACGCGCACTTCGCGACAAAGCGGATCGACGATGGTCTGGAAGGTCTGGCGAATCTTCTGTGCCGACACCTCAGCGTCGATGAAAAAGGAGAGATCGCGGGTGACCGCCGGAAAGCGCGGTAGATCTTGCGACACCGCCGGCGGTGCGACGTGGATCGAGTCGAGGTCGATCTCGAACGCAAACGCCCTGCCCTCGATCTCGAAATGTTTGAGCACACGCGAATGAACTTCGCCGATCACACCGACGAACAAATCGCCTATTTCAATGCGAGCGAAAATACGCGGATGCAGCCAGGACACTGTTTCGTCTTGCGGTTGCACAAACTGAGCGCTGTGACCGAGCGAGTCGAGCAGCTCTTCGACCAGTCCCTTCACGTCGAAGAAATCGAGCTCGGCACCCGGCTTGAGCCAACCACCGTTCCGACCGGCCAGGGTCGCGGTCAGCATGCGACGCTCGGTGGGCAGCACCGCGTCCTTTTGCGCACTCGGCAAAAAACGCTGTCCCACTTCGAAGATTCGCACGTCGCTCGCGCCGCGCTTTTGATTGCGCTCCAGCGTCAGCAACTGTCCCACCATGAGGGTGGTGCGCATCACCGACTGCTCTTCGCGAATCGGATTGGCAATCCGAATCGGTCGCGCTTCGGGCGTGTCGTTGGGAAATCCGAGCGCGGCGATCTGTTTAGGCGAAACGAAGCCATAGGTGACGATCTCATCGAGACCGAGGCCAGCGCACAGGTCACGCACGCGCTCCGACGTCGAGCTCTCCATCGGCTCCGGCACCACTTGCAGACGCGGCACCGTGACCGGAATTTTTTCGTAGCCTTCTAAACGCGCGATCTCTTCGATGAGATCGATCTCGCGCTCGAGATCGGGGCGATAGGTCGGGACAGTCACATCCAATTTATCTGACGAACCAGACACGGTGAGCCCGATGCGTGACAGCCACTCGCGCTGACGCGCCGTTGGAATTTCGCAGCCGAGCAGCGACTCGGTGCGCGCCGGACGAAGCGCGATGGTGCGCGGCGAAATCTTCTTGGGATAGACGTCCGTGCGCATACCGGCCGGCCGGCCGATGCGTGGAGTGGTCACATCGGACACGTGCGCGACGATGTTCGGATCGCAGCCGCGCTCGAAACGGTGCGACGCTTCAGTGTGAAGGCCGAGCCGAGCCGAGGTCCGCCGCACGCGCGCCGGGTTGAAGTAGGCGACCTCGAGCAGCACGCGTCTGGTCTGCGCGGTCACTTCACTCGACGCGCCGCCCATCACACCGGCGATGGCCACCGGCTTATCACGGTCGGCGATGACCAGATCTTCGTCGGTGAGCACGCGCGTCTGCTTGTCGAGCGTCTCGATGGTCTCGCCCGCTTTAGCGCGACGAACCACGATCATTTGTCCCGCCAGCTTGTCGTAGTCGAAGGCGTGCACCGGCTGCCCGAGTTCGAGCCACGCCAAGTTGGTGGCGTCGACCACGTTGGAAATCGGACGTACCCCGAGCGACTGCAGTCGCAACCTGAGCATCAGCGGGCTGGGAAGCACCTGCATGCCCTCGATGATCTGCGCGCTATAATGCGGGCAACCTTCCGCATCTTCGATGACGACTTTGGCCGCGCCGGTTTGCGCGGTGTCGTTCGGATGCGGCGACACCTTCAGTTTTTTGCCGAGCAGCGCCGCCAGATCGCGCGCGATTCCGACGTGTCCGAGACAGTCTGCGCGATTGGGCGTCACGTTCACTTCCAAGATCTCATCGGGCAAATTCAACTTCGACGCGACATCGTCGCCCGGTCTGAGCTCTTCGTCGCCGCTGAAAATCAAAATGCCGTCGTGTCCTTCGCCGAAGCCGAGCTCATCTTCGGCGCACAGCATGCCTGGCGACATCACGCCGCGGACCTCTTTGGGCGCGAGCGTCATTCCGTTCGGCAAGGTCGCGCCGGGGCGGGCCCACAGGACCAGCCGTGCTTGCGCGCCTCTTTCGCCGTTTGGTTCCGGAACATTGGGCGCGCCGCACACCACCTGCGTCACTTCGCGTCCGTCCCATACATCCACCAGCGTGAGCTTGTTCGAATTTGGATGCGGCTTCTTACCGCGCACTTCCGCGACGATGACGCCGGAAAATCCGCCGAAGACGGTTCGGCTCTCGACCTCCAACCCGGCCATGGTGAGCAGCTTGGCGATGGCAGCGCCATCGAGATCGGTATCGACCAATTCACGCAGCCAACGAAGGGAGATTTTCATCTAAACTGCCTCACGAATCGGACATCTCCTTCATAGAAGAGCTTGATGTCGTTTACGCGATAGCGAAGCATCGCCATGCGTTCGATTCCCATCCCAAACGCAAACCCGGTGTAGCGCTCGGAGTCGTAGTCGACGTGTCCGAACACCGTCGGATCGACCATGCCAGCGCCGCCGATCTCGATCCATCCCGAGCCTTTGCAGGTACGGCACAGAGCTCCGTTGACACTGCCTTTGCCGACGCAAAACACACAGCTCATATCGACTTCCGCCGACGGTTCGGTGAAGGGGAAGAAGCTGGGGNNTCGGTGAACGGGAAGAACGACGGTCTGAGACGCACGCCGAAATCGGCGCCGAAAAAGCGCTTCACGAAATGGAGCAAGATTCCTTTTAGGTCGGAGAAGCGAATGCCCTCGTCGACGCACAATCCCTCCACCTGCGTGAACATCGGCGAGTGGGTGGGATCGTCGTCTTTGCGATAGACATATCCCGGCGCGATGATGCGCACCGGC